>JBFMBE010000001.1:0-16949 GCA_040755275.1 Thermodesulfobacteriota bacterium
GAGTTGCAACAGGATGTTTTTCAAACAAATATAGATGAAGCATCTCCGCCCGATCCAACGATATCCGGCGGCTTCAAACACGTTTTCGCAGCAGTCTCAAAAGGCTTCCCCAGCCACCCCGCTTATGCCCGACATTTACGAAAAGCACGGGAAAATCGACTTTTTGCGAGGCCATCATGGTTAACCAACGCATGCTCATAACGGATCTGGACGGAACCCTGCTTCGGAGCGACGGGAGATTTTCGGATGCAGACATCGATCGCCTCCGGTGGTTGGGCGAACGGGGTGTCATCCGGGTTTTGGCTACGGGGCGATCTCCCTATTCGTTTCACAAAGCGGTTTCCGAAAGGCTGCCTTTCGACTATGTTCTGTTTTCGACCGGTGCAGCCATTGTTGACTATAAGGACGGGTGTCGCTTCCTGAAAGTCTGTCATTTGTCATCACAACAGGCTCGCGAAGTCAATGAAATTCTTTGTGTCATGAATCTGGACTTCATGGTACACGACCCTTTTCCGGACAACCACCGGTTCGCCTATCGCGGCTCCGGAAGACACAACCCCGATTTTCAACGCAGAATCGATCGATACGTGCATTTTTCCCGCGAGTTGGACCGTGACTGCATTGAACCATCCAGAGGAAGGGAGGTTTCGCAGTTTCTTGTGGTCGTGCCGCAGGAAGCGGCTGAACGCTCTTGGGAGGCGATTCATGCCGCTTTTCCCGAGCTGAGCGTCATTCGATCGACGTCTCCGCTCGACCACAAAAGTGCCTGGATCGAAATCTTTCATCCCGATGTCAGCAAGAGCCGATCGGCCGAATGGCTGTGTCGGAATCTCGGTATTCTTGCCCAGGATGTGCTCGCCATCGGAAACGATTACAACGATATGGACCTGCTCGAATGGGCCGGAGCAGCCATGCTGGTGGAAAACGCGCCGGAGGCGCTGCGGAGCCGCTTTCCGACCGTGGCGTCGAACAATGCGTCCGGAGTGTCGGAAGCCATTGAAAAATGGATGCAATTGCGGTAGGGAACGGAGGTAAGGAGAAGAGAAAAGGCTGATCCCCGGCATTCCTGAAAAGCACGGGAAAGCGACTTTTTGCGAGACCATCAAGGCTGATTGCATCGAACTGTTAACGAATGGAGGTTTTCCATGTCCGGTACACCACTGAAACCCACAGATCCCGATTTTCTCCAGGCCGTATCGGTCGGTAGGCCGCCGAACATCGTTCGGCTGTTTCCCAATTCCAAAGCCCTGATCGTGAGCGGGAAATACATCGATCGTGCCATGCTCGCCAAGGGAAAGGCCATCTGCATGGCTGCAAACGGCAGAAGTCACCTGGTGATCCGAGGGGCGCTCCGGGCCGCCCAAGCCGCCAATTCCGTTCTCATCATCGAAATCGCCAAATCCGAAGGCACCTATTGTCCCGTGAACTTCTGGAACATCGCCCGTCAGGTAGACGCCGTATGTAACGAACTTGGGATCACCGTCCCGGTGGCGGTTCATGCCGATCATTACGGCATTAAGTCGAAGGCGGACATTGAAGCGGCAGCCGTCGAAATCCCCACCATCTTCGAGGCGGGCATTACATCCATCGCCATCGACGCCTCCCATATGCCCGATGCCGACAACCTGCTGGCCAACATCGCTCTGAACCCGTGCGTTCCCGCCTGGGCCGGGCTCGAAACGGAGGTGGGCGAAATCAAGGGGAAATCTGGATTGTCGACGGTCGAGGAAGCCTTGTTCCTCATCCAAGGCCTCAATGCCCACGGCATATTCGCGGACTGGATCGCACTCAACAACGGTACGACCCATGGAATCGAGGCATCCGATTCCGGCATTCAGGTGGAGCTGACCCGAAGCATTCACGAGGCACTCACTCCCTACAAGACATCCGGAGCCCAGCACGGCACTTCGGGCAACAGTTCGGACAGACTTCGCGAAATTGCAGCCAAGACCCGAACGACCAAGGCCAATGTCGCCACAGCCCTGCAGATGATCGGCTGGGGCCTCGAAGTGAACGATTATGGAAACGCCATCCTCGACAGCGAGGGTGAATTCATCAAGATCGCGAACGAAGGGGTGACCGAGGCCGTCTGGCAGGAAATGAAGGCCTATGCTGCCAAAAACGGATGGAAAAAAGGGGATTACAAGAAGCTCAATCTACCCTTCGAAAGTCGGGTGTTGGCTCAGCCGGCGGACATTCGGGAGCGGATGACGGCCCGGATCGAGCGATTCGTCTACCACATGCTCGTCGATGTCTTCAATGCCCGGGATACTGCTTCGATCGCCATCGAGATGATTCTGAAGAACCAGTCGTATGATCCCGGACCGAAAGCCGAACGCATCGAAGATCCGGCCGACTGGACACCGGAGCGGATTCTGGAAAAGGCCTCCCGCATCAATGCGAACAAGGGAGAGGCTGGAAATTTCGATGATTGATGATGGCTCCGCAAAAAGTCGCTAACCACCGCTTTTCCTTCAAAGCCGGGCCTCCAGCAGGAGGGCGGGTGGTGTTTTGCGAAGCAGCGGAAACTGTTTGAAGCAGCCGGAGATCGTTGGATCGGGCGGACGCGCTTGAACGAATGGACATTCAACAGCAAGCCGTTGCGATTCAACCAGCCTCTGTTTGCTGGCTGGCCATCCGTTCGATCCTACGAGATCGGGCGGCCGAGTTGATTCGCTGCAGCGAAAAAGGCGTATGTCCTGCCATGCGACGATGACGAGCCTTTCCGACTTTTTTCGAGGCCATCATGATCGAGGAAACCTTATCGCTGGAATCCGGAATCCGGTTGCATCGGTTTGCCGGTGTCGTGAGCAACGTCTATCTGATCGAAAATCGGCAAACCGACTCGACGATCCTGATCGACTGCGGCATGCCTTCCGATGCACCGAAGCTGATCGAGGCGCTGGACCGCATGCCTCCTGCGGTTGCCGTCTGCTGCACCCATTTTCACATCGATCACATCGGTGCATGGCGAAGCTTGAACCAGCGATGGCCCAGGTTGGAGATTCGTTTTTCGGTCCCAGCCAAACCCTATGTCACCGGCCGCAGACGGCTTCATGTGCCCTCGCCCACCGATATCCGCGATGTGCTTCTGCCCTGCATGACGGCTTTCGGATATCGGCCGAACCTGAAGGACATCGTGCTCGGCCGGCTCTACGGGACACCGCTTCATGCAGGCTTCTGGAGCGGTCTCGTCCGGTATTTCCCCGAGGATCGGCCTTCAATGGATGGATTCGATATTCTGGCAACCCCAGGCCATACCCCGGATTCGATATCGATCTTCCATCCGAATAGCGGTGTTCTCATCTGCGGAGATACCTTCCTCTGGCTGAACGGTACACTGCAGGAAAATCCCTTTGTCACCGATGCGGCCGCTCAACGGCGAACCATCGCCTTTCTGCGCCGATTGGGCGATGGCGTGATCCTATGTCCGGGCCACGGCCCAACCCTTCCACTATCTCAATCGATTGCGAGGACATGATGACCGATTTCCATTTTCAGCCCCTGTTTGAGTTTGGACCCGATGAGACTCCATACCGACTTCTGACGACCGACTACATTACCAAAGCTTCCTTTGAAGGTCGGCAGATCCTCAAAATCGCACCCGAAGCCCTGACGCTTTTGGCGGACCAGGCCTTTACGGACACTTCCCATCTGTTGCGTACCGCCCATCTCGAGCAGCTTGCAGCCATCTTGAAGGATCCCGAAAGCTCCCCGAACGACCGCTACGTCGCCCTCGAATTTCTGAAAAACGCCGTGATCTCCGCAGAAATGGAATACCCCATGTGCCAAGATACGGGTACGGCCATCATCATCGGAAAGAAGGGCCAGCTTGTGTGGACGGGGTTCGACGACGAGGAGGCCTTGAGCCGGGGAGTTTATCAGGCCTATCAGAGGAACAACCTGCGCTATTCCCAGAACGCCCCCCTCGACATGTACACCGAAAAAAATACGGGAACCAATCTGCCTGCCCAGATCGACATTTACGCGACACCGTCGGACAAGTATTCTTTCCTGTTCATTGCAAAGGGCGGAGGAAGCGCCAACAAAACCTACTTCTACCAGGAAACCAAAGCCACACTCACTCCAAAGACCTTGCCCGTTTTTTTGGAATCCAAGATGAAAACGCTTGGAACGGCTGCTTGCCCGCCGTATCATCTGGCTGTCGTCATCGGCGGAACATCGGCCGAGACCAACCTCAAGGTCGTCAAACTGGCCTCTGCCAAATACCTGGACGGCCTGCCGACCACCGGGAACGAATACGGACGGGCGTTTCGAGACCTCCAGATGGAAGAAGAACTCAAGCGGATTTCCAGAAGGATAGGGCTTGGGGCCCAGTTCGGCGGAGTCGCATTCTGTCACGACGTTCGGGTCATTCGAATGCCGCGGCACGGCGCCTCGTGTCCCATCGGCATTGGGGTCAGCTGCAGCGCAGACCGCAATATTTTGGGTAAGATCACGGCAGACGGCATTTTCCTCGAACAGCTCGATACCGATCCGGCCCGATTCCTGCCTCAACCGGAACCGGCAGCCGGTGAATCGGTGTCCATCGATCTCAACCGCCCCATGTCTGAAATCCGGAGCATTCTGTCGCAGTATCCGATTGCGACCCGACTGAGCCTGAACGGTCCGATCATCGTGGCGCGCGATATCGCACACGCCAAGCTGAAAGAGCGGCTCGATGCCGGGGAGGATCTGCCGGAATACTTCAAGAACCACATTGTCTACTATGCCGGGCCTTCCAAGACGCCGCCTGGCCGGGCCTCGGGTTCCTTCGGACCGACGACTGCAGGCCGCATGGACTCCTACGTGCCGCTCTTCCAACAGCGGGGCGGCTCTATGATCATGCTGGCCAAGGGGAACCGCTCCAAAATCGTCACCGACTCCTGCAAGCAGTACGGCGGATTTTACCTGGGATCGATCGGGGGGCCTGCCGCCCGGCTGGGGAGGGACTGCATCACGAACGTTCAACTGCTCGAATATCCGGAGCTCGGCATGGAAGCCATCTATCGGATCGAAGTGAAGGATTTTCCGGCTTTCATCATCGTCGACGATAAGGGAAACGATTTCTTCGAAGCCATTCTGCAAACGGGATGTTGACCACCATGAACGGCTTGTGGCTCGAACATCGGAAGCTGGCCTTCCGATCGGACGTCCCGGTACCGGCCGGTCGAACCGAAGCACTGGTTCGGGTTCGACTGGCCGGCATTTGTGGGACGGACCTCGAGCTGTTGAAGGGGTACTATCCGTTTGCCGGTATTCCGGGACACGAGTTCGTCGGAGAAGTGGTCGGGCTTCCCGAAACGGTGGGTTCGGATCCAGCGAACCGGGACTGGATCGGCAGGCGGGTGGTCGGGGAAATCAATGTGGGATGCGGCGGGTGCAGCCTTTGTCAGAGAGGGATGCACAAGCATTGTGCGTCGCGTACGGTATTGGGTATCGTCAACCGAAACGGGGTGTTCGCCGAGTATGTCCGTTTGCCTCTCGAAAACCTGCACCCCGTTCCGGACGAGGTCTGCGACGAGGCCGCCGTATTCACGGAACCGCTGGCTGCAGCGCTCGAGATCCAGGAACAGTTGCAGCTGCGGCCGACCGATCGCATTCTTTTGATCGGGGCTGGACGACTGGGGCTTCTGATCGCCCAGGCATTGCGCCACAGTGGAAGCGACTTGCGGATTCTGGCTCGGTACCCGGAGCAGCGTCGGATCTTGAGTGCTTTCGGCATCCAGGAAATCGAGGAGGGTGAGATCGGCCGGTGCAGGTGGGATGTCGTCATCGAGGCGACGGGGTCTTCCCGGGGATTCGATCTGGCAGTCGAGGCCGTCCGGCCGCAGGGAACGCTTGTCGTCAAATCCACCTATACCGGAGCGCTGACGTTGGATATGTCCCGACTCGTCGTGAACGAGGTGACCATCGTCGGTTCCCGGTGCGGGCCGTTTGCGCCCGCCCTGCGTCTGCTTGGCTCGAAGGCCGTCGATCCGATCCCCTTGATCGCCGACATCTACCGGCTGGAGGACGGCCTGGCCGCATTTGAGGCGGCGGCCAAACCCGGGATGCTGAAGGTGTTGCTCCGGCCTCTGTGATTCAACGGACGTTGACGGGATCGTACCTGTTCCCTATTTCCGGTTTCCGTTTGGCCGAAGGTTCACCATCATCATCCCACTGAACACCAGCCCCATTCCGATCAGATGATAGGGCATGGGCGGCTCATTCAGCCAGAGCATCGACAGGACGGCTGCGAAGATCGGGACGAGGTTGATGAACAATCCGGAGCGGTTGGCACCGATAAGCTCCGTGCCGCGATTCCAACAGAAATAGGCGACGATGGAGGGAAAGACGGAGACGTAAAGCACTGCGTTCAGTGTCGGCAGAGACCAGACCATCGGCTGTATCGTCCAATGCTCCCAAAGGTAGATCGGCAGAAGCATCGATGCCCCGATCCCGAAGGTAACGGTTAGAAACGTCATGGGATGAATGGGGGGACGTTTGGGGAGCAATACCGTGTAAACGCCGTAACAGACGACTGCGACGAGCATCAGCAGATCTCCCCGAGAAAACGACATCCCCAGAAGCACCTTTAGATCCCCACGCAGCACCACCACCGCGGCTCCGAACATGCACAGAATGACGCCGACTGTCTGAAGCCAACCCGTCTTTTCCCGAAAACCGACAAATGTGATGATCAGGATGAATGCCGGCATCGTCGTCTGGATGAGGGCGCAGTTGATGGCGGATGTCGTGTGAACGGCCAGATACAGCAGGGTGTTGAAGGCTGCGATGCCGAAGGCCGAAAGCACCAGAAGCATCCGCCGGTTCCGCTGGATAAGGGGAAGATCCTTCACGATATGACGGAAGGCGAAGGGGATCATGAGACCGAAAGCAACGGTCCATCGCCAGAAGGCGAGCCCGATGGGAGGGATCGAATGGATGACGCTTCGGGCGAGCACCACATTGCCCGCCCAGCACAGGGGCGGGACGATCAACATCAGAATTGGTGCCCATTTGGTTTCGATTCGAGGTATCGGAGCTTCATTCCATGCAGGGGGCGTCATGTGCATGTCCGCCATGAGGATGGGATCACTGAATCCGAATTCTGCCGCTGCTCGCGACAACAATGGTAAACGTGTCTTTCGGGTTCCGAACGGTGATGGAGCCGGCGTTCGATGTGCCTTCGGCATTGAATACGATACGGTTGCCGGGGAAATTTTGGGAAACGATTGTTCCTTGGTATCTTGTCCAGTCGATGGTCTTGACGGTTCGGTTGTTGTTTGTGGTTGTGCAGTCGTTGTCCGTACAATCGATGACCTGGCAGGCCGTCGTGGAAAAGTTGACTGCCCATCGCCCGCCTGCCCGGATGGCATTCATGCGGACCTGCTGGAGGGTGAAATACATTTCCTGGGCGGCGCCTTTGGTTCGTACTCTGGAGACGAAGGCCGTGAGGTTCGGTGCCATGGAAAGGATCACAACACCCATGATGGCAATCACGACGATTAGCTCGGTGAGGGTCAAGCCAAGCGATCGACTGCTTCGGGTGAAGAAGAACAACCGGAAACGAAAAGCGGGATCGGTCATGACAACCTCTTCTTGCAAAAAGGTTGGCCAGGCCGTCGATGAACCTCACACGACAGCCTTCATGAGGACAAAACCGCCGATCAGACAGGCTGTAAACGCAACCGCAAGGATATCGAAATATTTGTCGATGAAGGATTGAATCCCTGCACCGCAGAAATAGAAAAGGGAAGCGACCAGGAAAAACCGGGCGGATCGTGACACTGCCGAAGCGATCAAGAAAACCGAAAAATCGATATGAAAGGCCCCTGCCGCAATGGTGAAGATTTTGTAAGGGATGGGGGTGAAGCCTGCGATTCCGACGGCCCATGCATCGTATTGCTGATAGAGATGCTGGATGTAGTCCACTTTTTCCATGAGTCCGTACAGCCGGATGATCGGCTCGCCGATGGACGTCATAAACTGCCATCCGATCCAATATCCCATCACACCGCCCAACACCGATCCGAACGAGCAAATGGCCGCATACCGAAAGGATTTTTTCGGAACGGCCACAGCCATCGCACTGAGCAGAACGTCCGGCGGGATTGGAAAAAACGAGGATTCCGCAAATGCGATGAAAAACAATGCCCATTCGGCATATGGTGTTTCCGCCCAGTGCAGTACCCAGTCATAGAGTCTGCGAACGGCGTTCGGCCGTTTAACGATTCCATCCATGTTCACCTACCAGCTTCACGAACCGGCATCCTCCCAATTTCGTCTGACGAATGCCATGGTCGGTTTTGACGATTTTCAGCAATTCTTGAGTCAGTCGATCCCCAACCGGGATGACCAGGCTGCCCCCAACCTTCAGCTGCTGTACCAGATGTCGCGGGACATGGGGGGCGCCTGCTGTCACGAGAATCGCATCGAAGGGACTTTCCTCCTCCCACCCAAGCGTTCCATCCGCCAACCTGGCGACGATGTTGGTGTATCCCAGATCCTTCAGCAACCGAACCGCCTTTAGATAAAGCGACTCGATTCGTTCCATCGTATAGACGGTTTGAACGATTTCCGCCAGGACCGCCGCCTGGTATCCCGATCCGGTTCCGATTTCGAGCACCTTGTCGTCGGGCTGCAACGTCAGCGCCTGGGTCATTTCGGCGACAATGAACGGCTGAGAAATGGTTTGCCCTTCCCCGATGGGCAGTGGATAATCGGCATAGGCCTCATCCTGAAGGGTTTCTCCGACAAAGGCATGCCTCGGCACGGTTCGCATGGCCTGAAGCACGCGACGGTCCGTAATGCCCCGGGCTTCGATCTGCCGGACAACCATTTCTTCGCGCAGCTGCAATGTCCGTTCGGTGTCGCGGATCATTTCTGAAATCAGGGAAAAGGGGTAAGCAACCCGGTACAGGGTGGAAAAGGATTTTTCAATGATCATTTCTACAACAGGAGTCGGAAATCAGAGCCCGGAAGAAAATCGGATGACTTTCGTTCCTGAATAGGTTGCTGCTGATCCTTTCATCCATCGGGGCTTTGCCATCCCACTGCCAGATCACTTGGGAACTATACGATAAGTCTACAATCGAGTCGAGATCTTTTTGCGATTCCATCCAGATTGAAGGTTCAGCTCCGGCTGTGACGATTCCGTCAGGAGAATTTGTCGAAGAAGATGCGATCCTCGGCGACTCCCTTGGCTTTCAGAAGCTTTACAGCCGCATCGATCATCAGGGGATTGCCGCACAGATACGCCTCCGTTTGAGATCCATCCCGAAGATCCCGCTGGATCGGGTCGGTCACCATCCCGGTTTCTCCTTCCCACCGGTCTTCCGGCAGCGGCGCCGATAGGACCGGCACATAGGTAAACCGAGGCAGCGACGTGGAAACGCGCCGGATCTCTTCTTCGTAAAACAGGTCACGACGGCTTCGAACCCCAAAATAGAGGGTCGCCTTCCGATCGATGCCTTCTTCCGCCATCTGATAAAGGATGGATATCAGGGGGGCAAGTCCGGATCCGGTTGCGATGAGGATCATGTCCCGATCGGAATGCCGCAGGTAGAAATCACCGTAAGGGCCGTTGATGCGGACTTCGTTTCCTTCTTGAAGGAGCTTGTGGATGTAGGTGGTGGCAAGTCCCCGCTCCACATAGGTAATGGTCAGCTTGAGCTCGGTGTTCCGGCTGGCTGCCGAAGCGATCGAATAGGCGCGGTAAACGGGCTCCGGGCATCCCTCGTATTCGGGTACTTCAAACTGAATGAATTGTCCGGGTTTGAAAACGATTTCCGGCGGGTCGACCAGCTTCAGATGCACTTCCCGGATGTTGTGGGTAAGGGATTTCAGGCCGATGACCCGGGTCTTGAATGCCTTGATGAGGAAAAAGGCCTCCGGAATCGCGATCTTCAGATCGTTTCGAACACGCACCTGGCAGGATAGCCGAATTCCAGATGCCAGCTCCTGGGCGTTCATGTATGGCGTTTCCGTCGGAAGGATCGGTCCGCCACCTTCCAGAACCTTCACCTTGCACAGGCCGCAGCTTCCGCGTCCGCCACAGGCGGACGGAATGAAAATGCCTTGATCCATCAAGGTGCCGAGAAGTTTTCCACCTCCCTTCACCGTCACTTGCTTGGTGCCGTCGTTGATATCGATACGGCATTCCCCGTAGTTGGCAAAATAGGCATGGGCGATTTCCAACAGAAGCGCCAGAAAGGCACACAACCCACTGATGGAAAGCAGTCCGACAAGAATCTGTGTCATCTGATTTTCCTACCCGATCTGAATCATGCCGCTGAAGGCCATGAAGGAAAGCGCCATCAGGCCGGCGATAATGAGGCTGATGCCTGGTCCTTCGAGTGCTTTCGGAATGGGGGCCTTTCGGAGTTTTTCCCGGATGCCGGCCAGTGCCGTAATGGCCAGCAACCATCCGATGCCGCCCCCCAGTCCATAGGCGACGGATTGAAGGAAATTGTATCTACGGATGACCATGAACAGGCATACCCCGAGAATGGCGCAGTTCACGGTGATCAACGGCAGAAATACCCCCAAAACGACATAGAGCTGTGGGGAGTAGCGCTCGATGATCATTTCGACGAGTTGAACGAAGGCCGCAATGACGATGATGAAGACAATGAATCGAAAATGAACGAGGCCGAGCGGAACGAGCAGGTAATGGTATACGATGTAGTTGAGTGCGGTCGTGCAGGTCATGACGAAGGTGACGGCGATGCCCAGACCGACTGCCGAAGGCAGTTCCCTGGAAATGGCCAGAAAGGAGCACATGCCGAGAAAATAGGCCAGCAGAATGTTGTTGGTGAAAATGGATGCAAAGAAAATGACCGGTGCGCTGAGCGTGCTTTCCATGCCGGATTCCTTGTCGTCGGAAACAGGGGTTGGGGTTCGTGGTTCAGAAGTCAACAGTCAGAAGGTGCAAGGCCGTTTCATCCGATCTCCGTGGGTTCTTCCCGTTGTTGCGGGTCCATCATGGTTGATGGAGTCGCAAAAAGGCCGGATGCTGTGTCGTGCTGCATCCCTCGTCGTTGCGGCGTAC
This sequence comes from Thermodesulfobacteriota bacterium, assembly GCA_040755275.1. Classification (GTDB taxonomy): domain Bacteria; phylum Desulfobacterota; class Desulfobacteria; order Desulfobacterales; family Desulfatirhabdiaceae; genus Desulfatirhabdium. The sequence goes on from JBFMBE010000001.1 coordinate 11,036, forward strand.
GTTTAAGTACGCCTCACTCCTCGGGATTTGCACTCCTTGCCTGCGGCCTTTTTTCGAAGCCGTCCATATGATGGACTTTTTGCGAGCCCATCATGGTTAGGCTTTCCGTGGTTTCGCCCGGTTTTCCAGAGATCGGGTGATCCAAATGAAAGAAGCGATCATGAAGAACCCTGCAGGTGCCATCACCATGATCGTCCAACGCGTCCAGTCCGCCGGAAGAACCTCATATCCGAATAGGCTTCCGAAGCCGAGCAGCTCCCGCACCGTAGCGATCATCAACAGCACGATGGCGTATCCCGTGCCGGAGGCGATGCCATCGACGAAGGCAGGCCATACGGGATTGGTTCGGGCAAAGCCTTCGCATCGACCCATGATGATGCAATTGGTGATGATCAGTCCGACATAAGGGCCGAGGGCCTCGCTGATGGTCGGTAGATATGCCTTGAGAACAATGTCCACGATCATGACATAGGATGCGATGATGAGTACCTGAACCATCATGCGAATACGGTCCGGAGTCACCTTTCGGAGGGCCGACACGGTGGCGCTCGACATGGCGGTGGCGAAAATGAGACCCAGCCCCATGATGAGGGTGTTGGTCATCAGATTGGTCACGGCCAGCGCAGAGCAGATGCCGAGAATTTGACGGATGACCGGATTTTCTTCCCAAATGCCCTTACGGACGATGGATCGGATGGATGGAGTGGCCACGGAATCAATCCTTTCAGGCGGTCATTTCGGTCTCTGCTCCGAGAGAACCGCAAGCGTTTTCTTCAGCTCCTCATCGAGAAAGGCTTCCAAACGACGCGTGGTTTCGGTGGCCCCGGTGATGGCATCGAGTTCCCGGTTCCCTTTGGCCGTCCCCTGTGTCCTGAACACGAAATAGCGTTTTCCCGAAGGTGGTGTTTCCAGGGTTCTGTTCACAAACTGCCTCTGGAACCAGTCTTCCGTAATGCGTCCGCCAAGTCCCGGCGTTTCGTTATGTCGGTAAAAAGCGATCCCGATGATACGACTGACCTGCGGGTCTACGGCGATCATGGCCTCGATGGGGCCCCAGAAGCCGGGCCCGGAGATGGGGAAGGCATATCCGACGACGGTTTCGCTTTGCGGGTCGCGTCCGATATAGAGCGGACGATTGCCGATGGTCGCTGTTCGAATATGTTTTTGAAACAAATCGGAGATGTCTGTGTCGCTGCCTGCGACACCGCCGCCGATCTGAAGGACGTTCAACACCAAACCCTGGATCCGCCGCTGTTCATTCTGTCGGATCCGCTCTTCGTTCATTCGATTGACCGCACTGACGGCAGCCGTAAACACCAGGCAAATACCGAACATGAAAAGAACGGATCGAATGTGCTCTTTCATGATACACCCGCCTTCGGTTGTTGCCGTTTCTGATAGGCTTGAACTCCGCGATCCAGCAGCGGAACGAAGGTATTCATGAACAGCACGGAAAACATGACGCCCTCGGGGAAATTGGAAAAGAGGCGAAGAACGATGGTGAGTGAACCGATGGCGATCCCGTAGATCCACTGCCCGGGCCGGGTTTTGGGTGCGCTGATGGATTCAGTGACCACGAAACAGGCGCCGAAGAGGATGGAACCGGCGAGGACGGCCGTCAAGGGATCGGGGGCACCCGGAACCTTCAGCAGAAAGAGAAGCAGACTTGCACCCAGCGCCCCGATGAGACAGGAGACGACCAATCGCCATTGAGCCGCCTTTTTATAAAGAATGAAGGCTCCTCCGAAGGCGATGAGCAGCGCGCTGGTTTCCCCCATGGAGCCGCCGATGTTTCCCCAAAACAGGGGTGCAGGCGACACCGATTCTCCGGATCGGATGAGCTTGAGCGGAGTGGCTGCCGTGAAGGCATCCACCGGTGGGAGCCAGGAGAAGAATCCCGTTCCGATCGCCTCGAACGGGTTCACCCAGCCCGCCGTGAGTGCCAGCGGAAAGGAAATGTAGACGAAACAGCGGCCGACCATCGCCGGGTTGTATACGTTGAATCCGAATCCGCCGAAAGCCATCTTGCCGAAAACGACGGCGAAAACGATTCCCACCGCTGCAATCCAGAGCGGGACGGTGGCCGGCAGGCTTAGGGAAAAAATGAGACCGGTGACCAGGACCGCAGATGTGACCGGCTTGTTGTTCGGAATGGTGAAGGCGGCTTCCGTCAGGATTCCGGCGATCATCACGACGGCGGTGACAACAAGGGCCCTGAGGCCGAAAAAGGTGACTGCTCCGGCTAGACAGGGAATGAGGCCCACCACGACGCGCATCATGACGGGTTGAATGAGTAGATATTTGGAAAGGGAGAAGGAGCTTTTCTGCGTTTCGGCCATGGCGGATCCGATGCGGGTTATCGGTGTATGGGTTGCAATTTCAAAAGCGTTTCTGCTGATGCGTATATTTGCAACATCTGTTCTGAGAATGCAAGAAAACAGATATCTGGTTCCTGTCGTCAGATGGACCTATCCTTGCGAGGATGGCGGCATGTTGCGAATCGATCTATGATAGCCTCGCAAAAAGTCAGGCCCTCTGGATTGACCCGCCTTCCTGCTGGAGGCCCGTCATTGAAAGGAAAGTCGCTTTTCCCGTGCTTTTCGGGAATGCCGGGCATCAGCGGGGTGGCTGGGGAAGCCTTTTGAGCTTGCTGCGAAAACGTGTTTGAAGCCGCCGGATATCGTTGGATCGGACGGACGTACTGGATCGAAATATCGATTGAAAAGCAAGCCGTTGCGATTCAACCAGCCTCTATTTGCTGTCTGGCCATCCGTCCGATCCTACGAGATCGGGCGGCTGAGTTTTTTCGCAGCAGCGAAAAAGGTTCCCCAGTCACCCTGCGACTCGACAGAGACTCCCTGACTTTTTGCGGGGCCATCGTTTATGTTCATCATCAATTTAGGATTGACAAGGGTATCGCCCGTCGATACCTTCGGCATTGATCGATGGTCACCCCAACGGGAAAGGATGAACCTCCATGACGGATGCAAATCAACCGGCCAAAAAAGCACTGATCACCGGCATCACCGGTCAGGACGGGGCTTATCTTGCCGACTTGCTGCTGAAAAAAGGCTATCGGGTTTACGGTATCAAACGGCGAAGCTCTTCGTTCAACACCCGCCGTGTCGATCATCTCTATCAGGACCCCCACGATCCCGATCTACGTTTTTCGATGCATTACGGGGATTTGACGGACGCAACCAACCTCATCCGAATCATCCAGGAAGTTCAACCGGATGAAATTTACAACCTGGCCGCACAGAGCCATGTCCAGGTCTCCTTCGAAACGCCGGAATATACGGCGAATTCCGATGCATTGGGCACATTGAGGCTTCTCGAAGCGATCCGGATTCTCGGAATGGAACGTCATGTCCGTTTCTACCAAGCGTCCACCAGCGAGATGTTCGGTAAGGTCCAGGAAATTCCTCAGAAGGAGACCACTCCCTTCTATCCGAGGAGCCCGTATGGCGCCGCCAAGGTGTATGCCTACTGGATCACGGTCAACTACCGGGAGGCTTACGGGATGTTCGCCTGCAACGGGATTCTGTTCAACCACGAATCGCCCATCCGGGGCGAAACCTTCGTCACCCGAAAAATCACCCGTGCGGTTGCCCGCATCCTGGTCGGACTTCAGGATCGGCTGTACCTGGGCAATCTGCATTCGAAGCGGGACTGGGGGTTTGCCGGCGATTATGTCGATGCCATGTGGCGGATGCTGCAGCAGGATCGACCCGAGGATTTCGTCATCGCAACCGGAAAGACGCATTCGGTTCGGGAATTTGTGGAAAGGGCTTTTGCAGCAGTCGGTATCCGGATCGCCTGGAAAGGGCAGGGGGTCGATGAAACGGGCGTCATCGACGGCATCGACCCGGTTGTTCTCCAAGAACGCCTGTCGGCTGATCCGCCTTCGGCTTCCCTGAAACCCGGGGCGACGGTCGTCAGTGTCGATCCCCGGTATTTTCGACCGACGGAAGTCGACTTTCTGTTGGGTGATCCGTCGAAGGCCAAACGGCTTCTCGGCTGGGTGCCCCGGACGGATATCGGACGGCTCGTGGAGATGATGATCGCAGAAGACATTCGGGAAGCCCGAAAAGACAAGATGATCGGAAAGGAAGGCTTTCCGGTCTACAACCACTTCGAATGAACGGAGGCACCATCGGATGTCCCATGCCGTTCTGGATCCCGATCTGAACATATTCGTCGCCGGCCACCGGGGGATGGTCGGATCGGCCATCGTCCGCAAGCTTGCCGAATACGGTCATCGAAACATTCTGGTTCGATCCCGTGCGGAAGTGGACCTGACGGATGCCGCAGCCGTACGGAGGTTTTTCGAGACGGAGCGGCCCGACATCGTGGTGCTTGCTGCCGCCAAAGTCGGCGGGATTCTGGCGAACAGCACGTATCCGGCGGATTTCATCTACCAGAATCTGATGATCGAAGCCAATGTCATCCATGAGGCCTGGCGGGCCGGCATCGAGCGGCTGCTGTTTCTCGGAAGCTCCTGCATCTATCCTCGGAACGCCGAACAGCCGATTCGGGAAGAGGCCCTTCTGGCCGGATATTTAGAGCCGACCAACAAGGCCTATGCGGTTGCGAAAATCTCGGGCATCGTCTTGTGCGAAAGTTACAATCTCCAATATGGATGCCGCTACCGCTGCGTCATGCCGACCAATCTCTACGGTCCTAACGACAATTACGACTTGATGCATTCCCATGTCCTGCCTGCCATGATCCGGAAATTTCATCTGGGCAGACTTGCCTTGGAAGGCGACTGGAAGGCCATCGAACGGGATGAGGCAAGGTTCGGTCCCATACCCGACGATGTTCGAAGGGGGCTTCAGGCCAAAGGAGGGCTGAACATCCTTCTGTGGGGTACCGGCTCGGCGAGGCGGGAATTTCTCTACGTCGACGACCTGGCCGATGCCTGCCGATTTGTCCTGGGTATATCGGATGACGAGTGGGAGAAGGAGATTACCTCACAGGGCGTCACCCATGTGAACATCGGTGCGGGAATGGACGTATCCATCCGAGAGCTGGCCGAAATGGTTCGCGATGTGGTCGGCTTCGAGGGGGATGTCGTGTGGGACAGCGGCAAGCCGGACGGCATGCCCCGTAAATGGCTCGATGTGAGCCGGATGAATCGGCTGGGGTGGCGTCCGAAAGTCGCACTGAGACAGGGAATCGAGATGGCCTATCGACACTATCGGGCCACTGCGGGCCTGTGAGTGAAGCAGATGTTTCAGGAGAAACGATGAGCGTCAATCCGGAACCCATCCATACCATTCAAGAAATGGCCGAAAGCCTCGTCAATCTGTCTCTGTCCAGGGAAGTGGCGGCCTTTGCGGTGCGGGATGTTCCCATGAAGGCAGAGCACACGGTTCTCGAATACGAGAGCCGCATCTTGCAGATTCTCGGTGTCGGATGGGCGATATCCTATTTCATGGCCGACCGGCCGGAAAAGCAGCCGTTGACCGAAGCCTACTGGAACAAGATGTTCGATTTTTCGAGGAACCTGTCTGCGGTCGTCTCCGCCGCGCTTCCCGAGCATTTCGATTATATGCATGTCCTGAAACAGCGGATGGATGCCTATCTGTCCGAATTTTCGGACCTCAATTCCGATACACGAAGCGCTTCTTCCCTGCAAAACGACATCCTTACCCGGGTCGGGCTCACCTTTGCACGGCTGTGCGGCGACCCCGATGACGTCCACCTCATCCTCGCGGGAAACCGGCTCTTTCATCTGTCCCTCGAAGGGGTGAAGCACTATCTGACTTCGGTGCTGGTTTGAGTGGTGGTTGATGAATGATGGCCTCGCAAAAAGTCGCTGTTTTGGTGCCCTTTGTAAATGCCGGGCATCAGCGGGGTGACTGGGGAACCTTTTTCGCAGCAGCGAAAAAGGTTCCCCAGTCACCCC
>JBFMBE010000001.1:16959-28310 GCA_040755275.1 Thermodesulfobacteriota bacterium
TGTTTGTTTTCTTTTTGGGGGGGGCGGGGGTGGGGCCTTGCCCCCAGCCCCCCCCCCACCCCCCACCCCCCCCCCCCCCCCCCCCCCCGCGACTCGACAGAGACTTCCGGACTTTTTGCGAGGCCATCATGAATGAGGGGGCGCTGACATTTTCATCTGCTTCGGATTATCCGCTTGACTTCCATTCTGGATGTTCTTAAAAAGACCAATTCATCTTTTGCCCAGCCGGACGAAAAGTCACCTCGAATGAAAGCCGCTTCATGCATGAGTTCCATCACAACATGGATCCATTGAGCGATCGGCCCGCCGATACGATCGCCCTGGATGGTCTTGTCGTCATTTGCGGCAATTACGGAAGCGGCAAGAGTGAGGTTTCCATCAACCTGGCAGCCTTCAAGCGCTCGTGCGGATACACCGTTCGCCTGGCGGATCTCGATCTCGTCAATCCCTATTTTCGTTCCCGGGAGGCTAGGGGCGCACTCGAAGCACTCGGTATCGATGTCATCCTGCCGGACCTGAAATATTTTCATGCCGATCTTCCGATTCTTTCCAGAAATGTCGGCGGCATGATCAAGGGTGGAACGGATCTGAACATTCTCGATGTCGGGGGAGACGATGTCGGTGCCCGGGTTTTGTCCGCCCTCGCCGATGCATTTGCCGGCCAGCCGGTAACCGTGCTGCAGGTGGTCAACCCGAATCGGCCCCAGACCAGTACGATTGCAAAGGTTCGTCATATCCGGGCAGGCATCGAGGCCGCCTCCAGACTGAGGCTCACCGGATGGATCGGGAACGCCAACCTCATTGATGAAACGGATGTGGAGACCGTACTGGAAGGCTATGCATTCCTGCTGGATCTATCGAAAGAATCCGGTCTTCCGATCGCCTTCATCACGGTTCCGGAAGCGCTCAGGGCAGACGAAGCATTGAGGCGGGTCGATGTACCGATTCTGTCGATCCATCGACAACTCGTTCCGCCCTGGAAGCCAACGGGCCGCCTTGGGGTGGGGCTAAGACCGCTGTTTTCGGAAAAGGGATAAATGGAGTCTACAAGGAGAAAGACATGAGTTACCGCTATACGATCGATGTGGATCGATGCAAGGGATGCGGTCTGTGTGTGGCCGTTTGCCCCAAACACGTTCTGGAGATAGCATCCGAGTTGAATGCCAAGGGATATTTCCCGGCCTATCAGGCCAGGCCACAGGATTGTGTACACTGTTCAACCTGTTGCATCATGTGCCCGGATGTGGCCATTTCCATTGTGGAGCTGGCTGAAGAAACCGTCTGATGCATCGACCTTTCCGGTTCGGTGCTCCTGTATTCGTTGGCAGGGCTCCCCTCGATGAATGCGGGAATGGAGCAGTAGAAGGAGGATTGGACGTGAAAAAAGTATTGATGAAGGGAAACGAGGCCATTGGAGAAGCAGCCATTCGGGCCGGATGCCTCAATTATTTCGCCTATCCGATCACACCGCAGTCAGAGGTCGCGGAATACCTCTCGAAGCGGATGCCCGAGGTCGGCGGTGTGTTCCTACAGGGGGAAAGCGAGGTGGCTGTCGGATACATGATCTTCGGTGCCGCTGCCTGCGGGGCGCGGGTGTTCACGACATCGAGCAGCCCCGGCATCAGCCTGATGAGCGAGGCCATCAGCTACATTGCAGGAGCCGAATGTCCGGCCGTGTTCGTCAATATCATGCGGGGCGGGCCGGGCCTCGGCGGGATTCTTCCGTCTCAGGGTGACTATCTTCAGTCCACCAAAGGCGGCGGTCACGGGGATTACCGCATGCTCGTCATGGCGCCCGCCAGTGTTCAAGAAGCCGCCGAAATGGTCATGCAGGCCTTTCCTCTGGCCGAAAAATACCGCAACCCCGTGATGATTCTCGGAGATGGGCTGATCGGTCAGATGATGGAGCCCGTCATGTTTCCGGACCATCTGCGTTCCGAGCCGTCCAACAAGGACGCATGGGCCACAAACGGGATGGATACCCGCAAGAGCGACAAACGCAACCTCGTCAAGTCGCTCTACCTCGATCCGAATGTCTTGAACAGCCAGAATCTCAAACTCAAGGCCAAATACGAGCAGATGAAGCGGGAAGAAATCCGCTTCGAATCATACAACACCGAAGTTCCCTATCAGGCGCTGATCGTCAGCTACGGAACCATGAGCCGAGTATGCAAGACGGCCATCGAAAACCTCAAGGAAAAAGGCATCGAGGTCGGTCTCATTCGTCCTCAAACCCTGTTCCCCTTCCCGGAAATGGCCATCCGGCAGGCGTGTGACCGGCCGGAATGCCGGGTGGTTCTCTCCATCGAAATGAGCATGGGACAGATGCTCGAAGACGTCGAACGGAGCGTTCAGGGAAAGAAGCCTGTGGAATGGTATGGGAAATGCGGCGGAGAAGTCCCGACCCCGGAAGAGGTCATGGATGTCGTCCGCTCATTTCTGAAGCAATACGGGAAGGAGTGAATCCCATGGGAAAAACATTTCAAAAACCGCAAGCCCTCTCCGATACGCCCACCCATTACTGCCCGGGGTGTACCCACGGCGTCATTCATCGGTTGATTGCAGAAGTGATCGATGAGATGGGCATCCGGGGGAAGATGGTCGGAATCGCTCCGGTCGGTTGCGCCGTTCTGGCATACAATTACTTCACCTTCGATTTTCAGGAAGCCGCCCACGGTCGTGCGCCTGCCATGGCCACCGGTATCAAGCGGGTTCGTCCCGACCTCATGGTCTTCACCTACCAGGGAGACGGAGACTTGGCCAGTATCGGCATGGGGGAAATCATCCATGCAGCCAACCGGGGCGAGAAATTCACGACGATTTTCGTGAACAACGCCGTCTATGGGATGACGGGCGGCCAGATGGCGCCGACCACCATGCCCAACCAGAGGACCACGACATCCCCCATGGGGCGTAACGTGGCGGAAGTCGGCATGCCCATCAAGGTGGCGGAACTGATTGCATCTCTGCAGACCCCTGCCTATATCACCCGGCAGACGGTCATCAAGCCCAAATACATCGTCAAGGCCAAGAAGGCCATCCGACAGGCATTCGAATATCAGCTGGCAGGAAAGTGTTACAGCTTCGTGGAAGTCGTGAGTACCTGCCCGACCAACTGGGGATTGACGCCCCTGGAGGCGGTCAAGTGGGCGGAGACGACGATGCTGCCGTATTACGAGCTGGGCGACAAGAAAGTTCCGGATTGATTGGGAAGAGGGAAGGGACAACAGGGAATCGGGGCGGTTCGTTCCATCGTCCGAACCCAATCTTCTCGGGAAAACGAACTGCCATACAGCCTGAAATCCGGGTTCAGCCACCCGGAAACGGACAGGCTCTGGAGGAATGATGCAACACGAAGTGATGTTCGCCGGTTTCGGTGGACAAGGCATCTTGCTGAGCGCAAAACTGCTGGCTCATGCCGGAATGGAGCAGGGCTACGAAGTCGGGTGGGTCCCCTCGTACGGGCCCGAAATGCGGGGTGGAACGGCTTATTGTACGGTGGTCATCGCCGATCGGCCGATCGGTTCCCCCATCATTCGAAACCCCAAACATCTGGTGGCCATGAACCGGCCATCCCTCGAGAAATTCGCTCCGGTCGTCAAGCCCGGCGGGGTGATTCTCATCAACAAATCGCTGATTTCCATCGGCTCCAACCGATCGGATGTCGACGAGATCGCCGTATCGGTCAACGAAATCGCCCAGGAGGCCGGCAGCATCCGCTCGGCCAACATCGTGGCCCTGGCTGCCTTTGCCGCTCGAAGCGGCATCGTCGATCTGGAGATTCTCCGTCGGTGTATTCAGGAAGAATTCGAAGCCAAGCCGAAGCTGATTCCGATCAACATGAAGGCCTTCGATGAAGGTGTGAAGGCCGCAAGGATTTCATGAACCCCCCTGTTTCCGAAGCCATTCTTTCCATTACCCCCTACAAGCCGGGCAAGCCTTTGGAAGAGCTCGCCCGGGAGTATGGGGTGACGGATGCCGTCAAGCTGGCATCCAACGAAAACCCCCTGGGACCTTCGCCGAAGGCAGTGGAAGCCGTGCGAAAGGCGCTCGGCAACCTGCACCGGTATCCGGACGGGGCCTGTCACGACCTGGTGGTGAGGCTGGCTGAAACACTCGGCGTTTCTGAGCAGGAAATCGTCGTCGGCAACGGTTCGGACGACATCATCGCCATGTTGACCCGAGCCTTTCTTCAGCCAGGGGACGAAGCCATCATCGCCGATCCGACGTTTCTGATGTATGAAATCGGCATCCGGACGAGCGGGGCACGGGTTGTCAAGGTACCGGTGGAGGGTCTGGGGATTCGGGTCGATGCGATTCTGGATGCCGTCGGGAAACGATGCAGGCTGATCTTTCTGTGTAATCCCAACAATCCGACCGGGGCCGTGGTTTCGGATGCCGAATTTCGGCGATTGCTGGATGGGTTGCCTTCAGACGTTCTTCTGGTGGTCGACGAAGCCTATATGGAATTCGTTCGAGACCCGCATTGCGCCAGGAGTCTCGAGCTGCGGCGCACCACGGATCGGGCCGTCGTGACGCTTCGGACCTTTTCGAAGGCGTACGGGCTTGCCGGGCTTCGGGTCGGTTACGGTGTCATGCCGGCATGGGTCGCCGATATTCTGCACCGGGTCCGTCAGCCGTTCAATGTCAACACCCTGGCTCAGGTCGCTGCCGCGGCTGCCCTCGACGATGTCGCGTTTCTCAACGACAGCATCCGGTGCGTACATGAAGGCATCGACTGGATGCAGGCCGAAATCGAGGCGATGGGACTTGTCTGCCATCCGACCCAGGCCAACTTCTTCCTGATCGATGTCGGCCGCTCTGCCGAGGCCGTCTTCCAGGCCATGCTCCGGGAGGGGGTGATCGTGCGTTCGATGCGGGCCTATGGGTATCCGACCCATATCCGGGTGAATGCCGGAACGCTGGCGGAAAACGAACGGTTCATTGCCGCCCTGAGACGGGTGATTCCAGAGGTTGTATGAATGCTCCGTTTCTGGTCAACGGGGTTCCGATCGTCGTCACGATCGACGGGCCGGCAGGTGCCGGAAAAACCACCGTCAGCCGGAAGCTTGCCGAGCGTCTCGGATATCGGTACCTCGATACCGGTGCCCTGTATCGGGCCGCAGCCGTCCTGATCACGGATGCCGGTTGTGCAGAAACCGATCTCGATTGCATCCGTCGGGTACTGGAGGAGAAGAAAATCGAATACCGTATGACGGACGCCGGCACTGCCGATGTGTTTGCCGACGGGGAACGCATTACCCATCGGTTGCGGTCTCCGGAAATCGCCCTGGCAGCGTCCCGATTGTCCGCCCTGCCTGTGGTTCGGGAAGCGCTGCTGTCCATGCAACGGGATGTCGCGGTGTCGGGCGGTGTGGTCTGTGAAGGCCGCGACATGGGAACCGTGGTGTTTCCGGATGCCGCGGCCAAGTTCTATCTCGATGCGTCCCCCAAGGTTCGTGCCAAACGCCGTTATCTGGAGCTTGTTGCATCCGAGAGCCTTCCGGAAGGCATGGATGTGGCGGAGATCGAACGACAGATCCGGGAACGGGATGATGCCGATCAGAATCGTGCCGTTGCTCCGCTTCGGATTCCGCACGATGCATGGATCGTTGACTCGTCCGACATGGGCGTCGATTCGGTCGTACAGTACATGGTGGGACGTATCGGTTCGATGACAGGGGACCGTTCCGAAGAGCAGGTGCTATAATATGGCGGTTGGTCACAGGCCGTCTTCTTGCCGAAAACTGTGTAACTTCCAACCCTTCAAAAGTCATCCATACCCGTTGAGATGATACAATCTCTTCGCCGCCTCGTCACTACCATCCATCATCCCATTTTTTCGAACATTGCCTGGTGGGCTGCCTTTTCTTTCCTGTTGATTCCAGTCGTCGAGTTTCGAAATCGAATCGCCGACGATATCGATTCATCTTATATCTTTCTGCAAAACTATCTGGTGCATACGTCTTTTCTTTTCGGAAAGGACGTCGTTTTCACCTATGGTCCATTGGGATTTTTGATTCTGCATTTGAATTACCATCACAATCTCATCTGGGCCATTGGCTTCGCACTCCTGCTGTGGGGTCTTGTCATCGGAGGGCTTTGGTATTACTTGACCCGCTTCCCCCAACAGAAATTTTCACTGCTTGCCTTTGTTCTTCTGGCTTTGACCATCAGCAACAACATCTATTACACCTTTGTTTTTCTGTATTCCGCTCAATCCTTGATATTTCCCAGAACCGCCCGCTATGTCTCCTTCTGGTTGCTGCTTCTCTATGCCGTGTTGATGGTTTTCGTGAAACTGGATATCGGCATATCTACCCTGATCATTTGCATGGTGATTCTGCTGACCTATGTCGTTGGCAAGGAAATCTCCCTTTCCCAGGGAATCCTCCTGCTTGCCTGCGTTCCCATCCTCTTCGCTCTGTCCTACTGGATATACAATCCTTCCTGGGCGGATTTGTGGACATATGTCAAAAGCGGTCTCGACCTTTCCGGTGAATACGCCGCGTTGCTTTCCCTAGGCGAAGAACCGGTCGCTTTCCGGGTCGGTACGGGTGCTCTTGTCCTGTGGATCCTCATGACGGGCTGGTTGTTCTTTCGAAAACAGGTTCAGATGGGATTTCTCTTTCTCATCGGTTCCATTCAGCTCTGGTTTTCATACAAGCATGGATTCATCCGGCAGGATTATCCGCACTGGATCATGTTTTTCGAGAAGATCCCGGCGCTGTTCGGAGCGACTGCCCTGTTCGTTTCGACGGAGAATCTCAGACGATGGACAGCCGGGTTTGGTCTTACGATGATCGGGGTGATGTTCTGGTTTCATGTCGTTCATGACAACGGAGTGATTTACTTGGAGGACCTCTTTGAAGATCGCACGATTGTCTTCCGGTTGCCCGAAGTCGTATCTCTTCTCCGTTCATCTCCGGTGAACGGGATTCAACCAATTCCATCCGAGCTTCGATCCGAGATCGGGAATCGACCGGTGACGATTTTTCCCTGGGCCTTGTCCAGGGTTTTTTCGGATAGCTTGAACTACGTGCCCATGTTCGTTCCCCAATCCTATCAAGCCTATACCGCTTTTCTGGATCGGCAGACGGCCATGAAGCTCGAAGCAGGGGAAACGATACCGGAGTTCGTGCTTTTTGACTGGATGCGCATCGATGACCGCCATCCCTTGGTGGATGTTCCCCATACCTGGTTGATCTTCTACAAATGGTACAATGCCAAACGATGTGAAGACCAATTGTATTTGGTCAGGCGTGCTACCCCTCGGTTTCAGGACATTCAATTCATCGAGAAAACGGTCGGGAGATTCGGGGAATGGATTTCCTTGCCTTTGGAACATCGGGGGGTGACGATTCAATGCAGCCTGAATAAAACGCTTGCTGGAAGGCTTGTCAACGCTGCATATCGATTGCCCCCCCTGATGATGGAGGTCGTGATGGCGTCCGGAATCGTTGTGGGTTGGCGGGTTCCTCCGGATGTCTTGAAAAATCCCACACTGATCGATTGCCTGCCGTTGACGGAAGAGCATGTATTGGCTGTCATGAATGAAAAGGGATCGTCTTTTCCGGATCGGGTCCTTCGCTTTCGCCTCCATGGCGAGGGTGCCCGGTACTATCAGGAGCCGTTCAAGATCACCTTCGGTCGATTGCAATAGATGCGTGTTCGGGAGGGCCTCGAACAAGGCTTGCGTTCGAGGGGAGGTGACCATAGTTTTCTCGATGTATCCGGAGGTTAAATGGCTCTGGATTGGATTTCCGGGGCCTTTGGGCAAGAGAAGTCGTATTGAATCAAGTCGCCAAAAATCTGCAATTCTCTATTGGTCTGCCCCCCCTGCTTGAGGTCCGGCATTGACCGAAAAATCGTGGATAGCGAGTTTTAGCAACATCTTGGATAATCCATGTCAATTCCGCCGAAACAATGTACCAATTTTTCCGGTGAGAAAATCCACCCGTTCTCGCCAATTTGATTCATTCGTTTTCTTCCTCAATTTGCGATAGAAAATTCTTTTTTCTTCCTCCGGTGTTTCAAGTGAGATTGCATTCCTGAAGACTTTGTTCTGATATGGTTTCTTCCATAAGGAGGAAGAAACCATGGGTACGTTCAAATGCGTTCATTGTGGCAAAACCTGGGGCGATCCGATCAAAACGTATCTGGAAATACGTATCGAACAGCAGAACGATATTCGCAAAACTGTCCAGCAGTTCAACCAGTTCAAACGGGACGATGGCCTTCAGGTGTGAGGAAACAGCTAGACATCTGATCCCTGAAGAAACCTCGGCATCCTTTTGGCAACCGATAGTCATTTAAGGACCTCTGTTGCCGGCACCACCCTATTTGGCGCATTTTTGCGGCAACGACGCATACCCTTGTCCAAAATCAACCCCAAGCCCTAACTGGTCCCCTCAATACCGGAAAAATGGCCCCTATTTTCGTCGGAAGTAATATGAAACGACAAGACCCCGGGGGGATCACCCCACGGGGTCTTGTGTTCAACAAGAACCGCTGAAGTTCAGCGGATGAAATTTGACTCCCTGAGTGCAACCCTCTTCATAACCGTTCTCTTTCTTCTGCAGTTGACAGAAAACCAACATTATCAACTGGTTATAAAAGAGCAGGCCGTTCCCTGGGAGGTGGAAGCGGCGTTGAATCGACTTTCCCAGGCACCCAGTCAGGCCGTGTGTGTCACAAAGCATGGCGCAAATGTGGCGTAAACATTGTCGCAAACCTGTCGCAAAGATTAGTCCCCTTCCGCCAATCGGTAGAGCAGTTGGTGCGTTTCACCCTCGCTGACGATCAATCCTCGGTCCACCATCACTTTCAGGTCTCGCTGCAGAGACCGGCGGCTGACATCGGGGCATAAGCCCTCGAAATCCTGGATGGTCAGACTGCCGCGCTCCAAGATGTGGGCGAGGGCTTTGGCCTGGCGGTCCGAAAGCCGGTGCTCTTTGACCAGCAGGTCCCGTCGGATGGCCTGCTCGCCACGCTCTCTGACTTCGGTAAGCTGGGTAGTCAGCCCTTCGACGAAATATTCCAGCCAGCCGGTCATATCCATCCCGTGCTCGAGGACGCTCTGGATAGCCCGATAGAATGCCGGCCGGTCTCGGTCGTAGAATTCGCTGATCGTAAACAGCCGCTTGAAGTCGTACCCGGCTCGGTAGAGGCACAAGGTCGAGAGCAGCCGGGATGTCCGACCGTTGCCATCCAGGAACGGGTGGATATGCACGAACTGGAACTGAGAGATGCCGCTCACCAGAACCGGGTGAATTTCCTTCTCCTGGTTCAGCCAGTCCACCAGCTCCGCCATCATGATCGGCACATCGTACGCCGGGGGCGGTGTGTAGACCGTCTCGCCGGTCACGGAATTGACCACGTAGTTCTGGATTCTCCGGTACTCGCCGGGAGCAGCGGCTTCGCCCCGCACGCCCTCGACGAGCCGTTTGTGGATTTCCCGAACCAGCCCCTCCGTGATCGGACCGCCTTCCTCGAGATACTCCGAAACGAACTCAAAGGCTTTCTTGTAGTTCAGCAGTTCCCGCACATCATCGGGATCGGCCTCGGGGACCGGCTTGCCTTCCAGGAGTTGCACGGCCTGATCCAAGGTCAGGCGCGTACCCTCGATATGCGTGGTGTGATGGGCTTCAAGAATCAACGCACGGCGTCCCATCTCCCTCACCCAGGCCTCGGACAAAGTCGCGGCTTCCAGGAACCCCCGAGCCCGCTCGATGCGGGTCAGCCCGGCGGTGATCCGGTTGGTGATCACGAAGATGGGTTTAAAGGTCTTGCTCATTTCAGTATTCTCTGTCTAGCAGAATTTTCTCAGTCCTTTGAAACGGTACCAATGCAAAAACACTCGTCAAGGATCTTCGAATTATCAAATCCATCGAAATTTTGGGCATAGCTCAGGTTTTCGACGAATACCTCGATACCTGTTATTTCCGCCGAGAAGATGTACCAATTTTTTCAGTGGGAAAATCTACCAGCTCTTGCCCAATTGATCCATTCGTTTTCTTGCTCAATTTGCGATAGAAAACTCTTTTTTCTTCTCCTGCGATTGCCTTCCTGAGGCTTTGTTCAGATATGGATTCTTCCATAGGGTCGATCCCCGCGTACGCGGGGGAGCCTTGGCCAAATCCTGACAAAAATTGCCTTCTGCAGGTCGATCCCCGCGTGCGCGGGGGAGCCGCCGGGTCAGGGAAAAAGCCATTGGGGACCAGGGGTCGATCCCCGCGTGCGCGGGGGAGCCTCGGTCTTGTCCTTGGACAAGATTCCCGCCTCGGGTCGATCCCCGCGTGCGCGGGGGAGCCGCTAGCGCAGCGCGGATGTTTTCAGAAACACCGGGTCGATCCCCGCGTGCGCGGGGGAGCCTGCCGGGAAACAGTAGCCCAGGAGGCATCATGGGGTCGATCCCCGCGTGCGCGGGGGAGCCATGTTTCGCGACGAAGTATTTCGAAACGACGTAGGTCGATCCCCGCGTGCGCGGGGGAGCCCCACGCCTGGCAGGCACTTGTTGCCTGACCGGGGGTCGATCCCCGCGTGCGCGGGGGAGCCAGCCCCTCCCCGGGGGGGGTGCAAGTATTTTCGGTCGATCCCCGCGTGCGCGGGGGAGCCGTACACAAACAAATCTTTACCTACATAGCCAAAGGTCGATCCCCGCGTGCGCGGGGGAGCCCATTCCATCGCTCGATGAAAAAATGGGATTGTGGGTCGATCCCCGCGTGCGCGGGGGAGCCCCTATCTCGTACTCTCGGTACAATGTGGGATGAGGTCGATCCCCGCGTGCGCGGGGGAGCCGGTTGTCGCAAAAGCGATACCGATGAGCGCTTAGGTCGATCCCCGCGTGCGCGGGGGAGCCATGATGGCGTCATGATATCATGGGATGGCGCGGGGTCGATCCCCGCGTGCGCGGGGGAGCCGTTAATGTTTGTTGGTTTGGGATTTTAGGGAAAGGTCGATCCCCGCGTGCGCGGGGGAGCCACCCTCTTCTCCAAGAGGTGGGGTGCAACAAAAGGTCGATCCCCGCGTGCGCGGGGGAGCCGGATATTGGGTAGTCACGTGTCTGGCGACATAGGGTCGATCCCCGCGTGCGCGGGGGAGCCGGCGGTTGAAAATTTTTTAGCCTGAAAGCGGATGGGTCGATCCCCGCGTGCGCGGGGGAGCCCAGGACCTCAATGTCCCAAAGGGACTTCGGGGGGGTCGATCCCCGCGTGCGCGGGGGAGCCGTACACAAACAAATCTTTACCTACATAGCCAAAGGTCGATCCCCGCGTGCGCGGGGGAGCCGTCGCAGGGCAAAGCAGCCTTGACCGCTGGCAAGGTCGATCCCCGCGTGCGCGGGGGAGCCC
>JBFMBE010000001.1:28410-29781 GCA_040755275.1 Thermodesulfobacteriota bacterium
AAGGTCGATCCCCGCGTGCGCGGGGGAGCCCGGTAGAACAGAAAGCAGCTGCCCTTGCCGGTGGGTCGATCCCCGCGTGCGCGGGGGAGCCGAACCACCCGCATGTCTCCGAAGAGCTGATCGAGGTCGATCCCCGCGTGCGCGGGGGAGCCCCTTAAAGATTGTATTTCGGGATACATAAAAAAGGTCGATCCCCGCGTGCGCGGGGGAGCCGCATGCCGGTGACAAGGGAAGGGGCTGGACAAAGGTCGATCCCCGCGTGCGCGGGGGAGCCCGATGACGTCGAGAGGTGGGTAAGGGGTCACCGGGTCGATCCCCGCGTGCGCGGGGGAGCCCGTCGTCATTGTCACAGAAGCAGATCTCCGTATGGTCGATCCCCGCGTGCGCGGGGGAGCCTCACGCATACTTAGCATGATCAGCATCACCATAGGTCGATCCCCGCGTGCGCGGGGGAGCCCCTTAAAGATTGTATTTCGGGATACATAAAAAAGGTCGATCCCCGCGTGCGCGGGGGAGCCACGAAAGTCATGTGTCCTGGATCGCCAGGGCACGGTCGATCCCCGCGTGCGCGGGGGAGCCAGATGTTGGATAGGAATAGGAATAGGAAAGATGGGTCGATCCCCGCGTGCGCGGGGGAGCCGCAAACAAGCATCGATCGAGAAGCAAGACTCGAGGTCGATCCCCGCGTGCGCGGGGGAGCCCTAACTAATCAAAAATCAACCGCGGCAAAGCGGGGTCGATCCCCGCGTGCGCGGGGGAGCCAGGGGGGGGGCGTTTGGCTGCCCCGCGGGGTCGGGTCGATCCCCGCGTGCGCGGGGGAGCCAGGGGGGGGCGTTTGGCTGCCCCGCGGGGTCGGGTCGATCCCCGCGTGCGCGGGGGAGCCTTTGAATGGGACGTGTTTTCGCAATACTATCCAGGTCGATCCCCGCGTGCGCGGGGGAGCCTCTATGGAGACGGCACGTCTTCTTTCTTCAAAAGGTCGATCCCCGCGTGCGCGGGGGAGCCGCATGCCGGTGACGATGGGAAAGGCTGGACAAAGGTCGATCCCCGCGTGCGCGGGGGAGCCCCTTAAAGATTGTATTTCGGGATACATAAAAAAGGTCGATCCCCGCGTGCGCGGGGGAGCCTTCCACTTCCTGTTCTTTTCCTTGTCTATTTGTGGTCGATCCCCGCGTGCGCGGGGGAGCCGGCTGCTGGAGAGCAGTCGCGAGACCCCGATATGGTCGATCCCCGCGTGCGCGGGGGAGCCCCCCGCCTCTTGGGAAGAGGGTGGGAGGGATAAGGTCGATCCCCGCGTGCGCGGGGGAGCCCGCCATATCGTCCCATCCGGTGAGGATCTACCAGGTCGATCCCCGCGTGCGCGGGGGAGCC
>JBFMBE010000001.1:29881-78757 GCA_040755275.1 Thermodesulfobacteriota bacterium
GAGCCAGCGTCTGCCCCCATCCAGTGATGACGGATCGGGGTCGATCCCCGCGTGCGCGGGGGAGCCCGTTTCATCCAGATGCTGACTGGTCTTCGCTGAGGTCGATCCCCGCGTGCGCGGGGGAGCCAAATCAATAGGTTCTATCCACTCTTTTGGGAAAGGTCGATCCCCGCGTGCGCGGGGGAGCCACCAACTCCACCGGGGTTCGTCCCAGCGATGAAGGTCGATCCCCGCGTGCGCGGGGGAGCCTTCCATCTGGACTACGATCAGCATTCTGATCGGGGTCGATCCCCGCGTGCGCGGGGGAGCCACTCGGCCCTTGACCGCCACCTTTATAATCAGGGGTCGATCCCCGCGTGCGCGGGGGAGCCCGTTTCATCCAGATGCTGACTGGTCTTCGCTGAGGTCGATCCCCGCGTGCGCGGGGGAGCCTACAGACGGTTATCAGCATCGACCCAAAACCAAGGTCGATCCCCGCGTGCGCGGGGGAGCCAATCTGTCCGACTGTAGTCGTGTTTTCGGTTAGGGTCGATCCCCGCGTGCGCGGGGGAGCCTACCGTTCTGCAATACCTACGCAAACCTAGTCAGGTCGATCCCCGCGTGCGCGGGGGAGCCCTTGGGCATATGCCGAAGCAGGACATAGGCATAGGTCGATCCCCGCGTGCGCGGGGGAGCCTCTTCTTCGGACTCATATACTCCGCTTTTCCAAGGTCGATCCCCGCGTGCGCGGGGGAGCCTGTACGCATTTTCAGATCGCTCCACTCAGTATAGGTCGATCCCCGCGTGCGCGGGGGAGCCCTTCCTTGGTCATTTGCACCGCATCATAGAGGGGGTCGATCCCCGCGTGCGCGGGGGAGCCTTGGTTAAATAGGAGTGGCGGTTATTCCCAAGGGGTCGATCCCCGCGTGCGCGGGGGAGCCAGCGTCTGCCCCCATCCAGTGATGACGGATCGGGGTCGATCCCCGCGTGCGCGGGGGAGCCCGTTTCATCCAGATGCTGACTGGTCTTCGCTGAGGTCGATCCCCGCGTGCGCGGGGGAGCCCAATCTGAAAGCTAACGAACTGAGGAAGAAAGGGGTCGATCCCCGCGTGCGCGGGGGAGCCTTGATCACAACGAAAACCTGTCCCCAAGTGCAGGGTCGATCCCCGCGTGCGCGGGGGAGCCCGCCAATATCCACCATGACAAGGCATGGTGGAAGGTCGATCCCCGCGTGCGCGGGGGAGCCGACAAGGCATGGTGGAATTGGTCAAATATCCCAGGTCGATCCCCGCGTGCGCGGGGGAGCCATAAAAGCAGATGCACCATAACTATGACTATAAGGTCGATCCCCGCGTGCGCGGGGGAGCCCGTGGATGGAACTTTCGGGGCGCGAGACCCGATGGTCGATCCCCGCGTGCGCGGGGGAGCCTGGGACAACGCGTCCCTTGCCGGCCCGGGTGCGGGTCGATCCCCGCGTGCGCGGGGGAGCCATCGGAGATCGTATCGAACAATCAGGTCTTATAGGTCGATCCCCGCGTGCGCGGGGGAGCCCTAGCCGCTCTTTGGCATCAGCGCTCTTGGCGAGGTCGATCCCCGCGTGCGCGGGGGAGCCTGCTGAGCGCTCCAGGACCGAAATATCCAGTAGGGTCGATCCCCGCGTGCGCGGGGGAGCCCGACGAATCGGATGGAAGAACTTGGAAGGAGAAGGTCGATCCCCGCGTGCGCGGGGGAGCCTATAGGGACAATGGTAGGACAAACGGGTGATCAGGTCGATCCCCGCGTGCGCGGGGGAGCCGCAAGGATAAGGATAAAAAACATCCCGGAATGAGGTCGATCCCCGCGTGCGCGGGGGAGCCGTTCATCAAGGAATGATGGAGAAAATCCAAGAGGGTCGATCCCCGCGTGCGCGGGGGAGCCACCCTAGCCAGCGAATCCGGTCAGATGGCTGTGGGTCGATCCCCGCGTGCGCGGGGGAGCCGGCAGATTGTACCGGCCACTGCAATATGCATCGGGTCGATCCCCGCGTGCGCGGGGGAGCCGGCAGGAGAGCCGGAGGATGGCCGGAGGCGGCAGGTCGATCCCCGCGTGCGCGGGGGAGCCTGAATCCAACGTCTTCAATGGCAGCGCAAGGCAGGTCGATCCCCGCGTGCGCGGGGGAGCCACCCATCTGTGATATGGCTGAGCGAGAGCATCGGGTCGATCCCCGCGTGCGCGGGGGAGCCTCCGTGCCGGCCTCTGGCGTGGCTTGGCGCTGAGGTCGATCCCCGCGTGCGCGGGGGAGCCGAATTTAACCTCATCCACTTATACAACGGTTAGGGTCGATCCCCGCGTGCGCGGGGGAGCCTTATTCTTCGCTTCCAACGCAGCTTCAGCTTGCGGTCGATCCCCGCGTGCGCGGGGGAGCCATCTGGAACCGTTCTACTAGTATAATCCAACAGGGTCGATCCCCGCGTGCGCGGGGGAGCCGCCACACTGATCACCGCATCACGATAGCTGAGGGGTCGATCCCCGCGTGCGCGGGGGAGCCGATCGGTTGGGAGTCGGGTCCTCCGCTTTCCGGGGTCGATCCCCGCGTGCGCGGGGGAGCCGAGAGTACGGTAGCCAATCGGATGCCCGCTCCAGGTCGATCCCCGCGTGCGCGGGGGAGCCTTCCCAGAGCTCCATGATTGCTTGTCCAAAAAGGGTCGATCCCCGCGTGCGCGGGGGAGCCTACTTGATCACAACGAAAACCTGTCCCCTGCAGGGTCGATCCCCGCGTGCGCGGGGGAGCCATCTCGTGGCGCTCGATCTCACATGATCAAACGGGTCGATCCCCGCGTGCGCGGGGGAGCCTAGTCCAGATGGAAGCACAAACACTATATAAGAGGTCGATCCCCGCGTGCGCGGGGGAGCCCCTGGCCATAGGTGATCCCGGCCTTTTCCCGGAGGTCGATCCCCGCGTGCGCGGGGGAGCCCTCTCGCTTCGTCTGGGCTTCTTTTTCAGCGAAGGTCGATCCCCGCGTGCGCGGGGGAGCCAAGCTCAATAGCTGGGACTGCGATGAAATGGCGGGTCGATCCCCGCGTGCGCGGGGGAGCCTTTGTACAACGAAACGCAGGTTGAAGGGACTGGGGTCGATCCCCGCGTGCGCGGGGGAGCCTCCTTTTAATTCGCTCTGGATGGGAACATATGGGGTCGATCCCCGCGTGCGCGGGGGAGCCTCATTCCACACCCCCTTCACCAGTGATTTGAACGGTCGATCCCCGCGTGCGCGGGGGAGCCTTCATGGCTCGATCCTTTCTTTTAGTCTTTTAGGGTCGATCCCCGCGTGCGCGGGGGAGCCTTCTTCAGACAAGACGAACTCTTGGATGGTCCGGGTCGATCCCCGCGTGCGCGGGGGAGCCCACCTGATACCAATCCGGAAAAATGGTCGATCAGGTCGATCCCCGCGTGCGCGGGGGAGCCTGCAAAAGCTTTACGATCATAGAAGGATCGAAGGGTCGATCCCCGCGTGCGCGGGGGAGCCCAGACATTGAACACCAGCCTGGCGAGCCGAACGGGTCGATCCCCGCGTGCGCGGGGGAGCCAGTTTTTTAGTCCCAATCAAGACCGCGATCAAGGGTCGATCCCCGCGTGCGCGGGGGAGCCCCTTCGCTCTCTGAAGCAGCATACAGGTTTGCGGGTCGATCCCCGCGTGCGCGGGGGAGCCGTATCAAATGGCCGAACGATACGGGGGATATGTGGTCGATCCCCGCGTGCGCGGGGGAGCCTATGTTTCTTACGACATCTCGGACATATCGCAGGGTCGATCCCCGCGTGCGCGGGGGAGCCTATAAATATTACCCATATACATCAATAAAACAAGGTCGATCCCCGCGTGCGCGGGGGAGCCACAGCCGCAGGCATAGAGAAGGCGGACATCCAAGGTCGATCCCCGCGTGCGCGGGGGAGCCCTATCCAACACTAACACAAAAAAGAAAGGAGGGGGTCGATCCCCGCGTGCGCGGGGGAGCCGGGCCACCGCGTATCATGCATCGGCGCAAATAGGGTCGATCCCCGCGTGCGCGGGGGAGCCCCTTCGGGATAACCCAAAGGCATTACAACCAAATTTGGTTATTCCGACTTGATATTGGTATGTTCTTTCACACTTGAACTTGTAGGCCGTCGGGCAAGTATCAATCCATCCACCTCGACAAATTCGATGGGTGGGCTGCCCAGCACCCTTACTGCCTGTCCTCCCGGGATGTCTCGTTCTTTCCAAATCATGACGATGGATGCCTCCTTTTCGTTTGAAAACCAATCCTCCAATACAGCCCATATTCTTTGTCGGACACCTGGTGAAATTTTAGGGGCGCTGTAGGTGCCAGGCGCCACCTCCAGCATGGTCGATGCGAGAAAACCACGTATCCGATCGGATACATTACGGGTTATCACCACGGTCATCGACACCGAGAAGCTCCTTTATCCGGTCAATCATTTTGGGGATGAGTTTTTCCTGCCGGAACAGCTTCGCTGCCCGTTTTCGCACTTCACGTTCCAACGAACTCACTTTACCCTTCTGAAATTCCTGCACCGCTCCAAAGGCCAGCGTCAAAGTGACATCCACTCGGTAAAGATCGGCGATATCGAGTACGAACGCGTTACTGGAATCTTCGTGGATAAACCCCAAAGGCGGAAGGGCGCCCACTGCGGCAGTGGCAATGTCCGCAGCGGCTTCGACAAACGTTGCCGCATGATTGATGGCCTGATTGGGAAGATCTGCTGCATTCGGGTTGTCTCGATCGTAATGCCTTCCTTCCCAGGAAATCCCGTATTTCTGAGCTGTCAGTTTGTAGGATTCCTTGATACGTGCGCCTTCAATACCGCGCAAGGTTTCAATATCCTTGTAAGGCAGAATTCGGCCGAAACGCCAGGCATACAGCCTACGGGCGACATCGAGCCGCTTGCCCGGACTGGCCCATAGCAGGGCATGTGCCCTTGCCACATGGGATCGCTCCCTTCCCATGGGTGGCGCGGTGTAGTATTTAACACCTCCTTCGCCGACAGCGGCAATCAAAACGCCGTGGCGAGCCGCAAGTCGCAACACATCATGGGTGAGGCTGGTTCCCGGCCCCAGCAGGAGCATCGATACCCCTTGATAGGGAATTGCATAGTCCCCTGGATCCAGGGTTTCGCTTTTTGCAGCAACAAAACGCAGGGTCCCATCTTCAACGGAAAGTCTTCCATATTCCAGCCAGAGCAGACCGTGTCGATCGGCATAGGGGATGCGCGAAGCCGCAAGTCCAAGCCTACCTGGTAACAAGCCTGGAGGACTCATGTGGCAGGCATCAGGCGGATCATGCCAAAACCAAAAGATCGATGTCGTCCAATTCCCCGCATGAGCATTTTTGTAAACCCTTCCGCATTTCGGATGGTGACGACAGCCCGGAAATGGGCTTCCGGCCGTTCGATGATGCGAAGCCCAGATGGGTTCTTGGCTCTCGATCGCCTTAGCCATGCACCTCTGGCCCTCATACCTTCAACCGAAACATGTTCGAAAAGAAGAATACCCGGGTCGATCTGTTTCTCAAACCATTCCCGGTAAATCTGGGCCCGAACCGGCTTTTCATCCGGGTTTTCTCCTTTCTCCATCCATCGATCCAACGCGCCCAGGAAAGCATCCTTTTCGGTGTCTCCCTTGCGTGTGATGGGGCAGGCGCGTACATGAAGTTCAAGGCGTTTACCAATCCGCCATTGCCCGGGCATGGGTTTTCCGACCAGGCTACCCTCCACAAGCACCCGATGCGCAAGCGGGTCAGCAAATGCACGGGCGTTTTCGGCGAGTGTTTCATCGTTGGTTCGGGAATATCCATAGAGAACGACATGCCTTGGATCAAGGTAGAAGGGCTTTGGAGCGGCATCTGCAAACATGGCTTTGAGCCAGGCATGAAGCACATAGCCGAAATCGTCGTCTCGTGCAGTCAACAGGTCATGGTTTCGGGCGAAACGAATCAGCTCTTCTCGCTGAAGGTTCATCCGGATAAGATACAAGTTCATGGCATCATCTCCAAAGGCCCAGAAAAATAGTGGTGTACGCCCCGGGGCATATTGGCACTCCAATCTCTTCGGTCGTAGACAGCTTCCGGCAGTTGTCCGATTCCGTCGTCTGCAGGCCATCGGGCGGTGACGATCTGCGGCCTGCGGCGAGGCCCAATGTCCGTTAGCGGTTCGGCTCGCAGGGCATCGATCAGATGTGCTGCATGACGAAGGCCGATCAGAATCGGCCCGGACGGGATACAAGTCTTCCGACCTATGAACAGAGGCCTTGCCGGATACTTAAGGGCGTTCTCGATATGTTGCAGGGTGGGGAACTCGTTGCCGACAATCGTTACGGCTGCTATCAGAACGCCATTGGCGAGGTAATGGCGGTAGCGAATGTGCGTTCCGCTTGTCGCCTGGCCTGAACCTCTGGCTTCGGTTTGCCCGTGTGTTGTCCAACCCGTGCCTACGAGGTGATCTTGTCCCAAGAATACGGTGTGATAGTCGATCAATCGCTGGGGTTCGGCATCCCACCGCGAAGCAACCCGAAGGCGATCCTGAAGTCTATCAAGACTGTCGGTGTCACGGTGATCCCAGCCCAGGGCGTTGCCAATCAGGCCCGTGATCATGGCGTTACCTGGGAAAAGATCTGTCGGGTTGATCTGATCGACACATACACCACCGAAACTCATGATCGGTGCATCGAAGCGAAGTAATAAACAGTCCATGGTTTAACTCCAGATTGCTTTGATGGCACTGCTGGCCGCCGTGTCGAGTGAGGAGTTGGATATATTGAAATCGACATCTTTATGTATGGTAGCTAGTGTTCGAAAAATTGAAGTCTGTCCATACATCTCATCGATCCGCATGAGGTAATCTCTCATGCGTACAGTAGCTTGCCGGACGAGATGCTCTTTCATGGGCATGGCTTCCAGGAAGGCGTTGGCCAACGTCCGTGGTTGTTCCCGGCCGACTTCCAACAGCACGGTTTCGGCTCGACTATAAGGAGCTGTCGAACCCAGCTTGGCCCCCGGGCTTTTGCTCGCGATGATGCGAATCAGGGAGTTTAGCACCCGTTGAGGTGTTTGACTGTCCTGGTTTTTCCATTCCTTTTCGCCACATCCGGTCAGGTTGGATATGAACAGTGGTACATCGACGACAACATAACCATAGAAAACGCCAGCCCCCAATTCCGCCTGATTGGCATGGGCAGCGCCGGTTTCATCGTCGCTGGAAAGGTCATCCACTACTGTGAAATAATCCATTTCCGTGTTGGCGGCGTGTACGGTCATAGCATGTGCAACATGCACTGGCGCATCCACGCGGGCCAGCAGATCGGAGGTGACGAAACGGCCGAACAAGGCGCTGGTCAGCCCTGCGGCTGATTTGCTCATGGCTTTCAGGTTTTCTTTTTCCGATTTATCGGAAAGCCGTTTTTTCAGAGCATCGAGGGGGTTGTCTGGCTGGGCGATGACAGCGCCTTGGATTAAGGCGACAAAATAATCCGCTTCTCGGGAGCCGAAGAGTACCGGCTGACTCATGTCGAGTTCCTTCATTCCGCCGGTAATCACGGTGTTGGCCAAGGCTTCGGTAAGCTTCCGGGCTGAATCTTCCGCAATATTGGCCGCCATTACACGTGGAAACACGATGCGCGTAAAGAAATGACGGGTGCGCAACCCATCCGGAATGTCCGGCAGGTTTTCCTGGAGGGAATCCCGCCAATGCCGCTTCAAGCATTGCGAAGAGATGCGAAGCCGCGTGGCGTTCCCGAAAGGAATTCTTTTGGCAAGGCCTGCATCGTCACGGTTCAGCAGGCTGGCGGGATAGGATACAAGTGTGTGGATTTGTAAAAACATGGCTCATTTCTCCTTTAATTTTAGCAGGGTGCGATAAAAATCGGAGGCAATCCGCCGATGGATGGCTTCGCGCTTGTCTTCGTCAATCGTCAGCAAGAAACGGGCTGCATCCGCCCAGTTGAAACCTTCGCCTTTAGCAGCAAGGAAGCGCACCATGCTGGTAAAGAGTTTGATGCGTACATCGTCATCGGATGCCAGAATCTGCTCCAGGCGCGCCTCGCTATATCCGGCCTCGGCAAGCACCTGACCCAAAGGCCGGCCTGGCTGATGAGCCTCCTTTCCCATAATGGCAAGCCCGAAGGCGATGGTCGCCCAATCGACAATGTTGTTTGGAAGTTCTTCTTCCATGTGCTTGAGCCACAACCGATAAAAGGCGAGCGGGATTGGGCCGCCCGGACTGTATCGTTTGAGGGCTGCACGATCTCCTGTCGGATAATGCTCCGCACCGATCATACGGGAAAGCCTTGCAATTCGAGCTGGCAGGCCCTCCTGTTCCTGTGGTTGTGTTTGGTCGTTCATGGGACCTCCTTCATGATCAATCCGCGTTTATGCAATAACCCCCAAAACGCACCTTCGGAACGGACTCTCGCCCGGTATCGGCGGGTCTGGGGCAAAGGCAACAACTGGCAGGCTTCATCTAACTGTTGTTTTGAACGATATGTCAAATCCGTCACCCACTCCTTTCTTGCTTCTGCTTCGCCGATCTCAATGCTACGCCAGAGCATGGGAAAGAACCGATCCTGCCAGTTTGTCCGAAAGTCCTGTACTCTTCCGTTCACCCATGCTTTGACGGCTTCGCGATTGAAATCGGGAATATCCTGTCCGCCTTCGGTCAGCACGGTCATGGCTGTTCGCAAGGTGCTTTCGATATCCCGCACATCTTTGTGAAGTTGCTGCGCCAATTCGGATAGCCGGTCTTTTTCCACTTTGTTCAACAGCCGAAGTTGAACTTTGGGTGGAACGGGCAGGATGAAGCGATGGAATCCTTCCGTGGTGCCTTGGCCTCGTACCAGGGCGCTTGCCACGAGCCAAAGCGTGGAAGGTGCTTGTCGCGGCTTCTGCAACGGCGTCAATTCGTAGCCCTTTTCGAAAAGCAAATTACATACAAGCTCCGGTGTCCAGCCGTTACCGGAAAGGGAAAGGGCCGTACGTCCCTTTTTGTTTCCAGTTTGAATCGGGAGCCAGGCATCCCCCACATCACCGTTTTCCAGACTCTTGGGGCCGACCTGTCGTGCTTTGCTGGTTGCCCCAAGCGTTACCAAACCTCCTTCTCTTTTGACCAGCCGAATGGCTCGAGCGGCCTCGATGAATAAAGGGTCGAGTTCATCGAGGCGATATTGATGTTCCTTTCGATTCCAGGGAGTTAACCATGTTAACACCGGCCCGTTCGGTCTGAAACCGAAACCGGAGCGAAGAAGCTCATTTCGAATGTTAAAAACGATGGCGGTCTCTTCCAGAAACCTTCGGGAGGGATGAAGTGATTGCACCATGCTCAGGATGGGGCGGTTGGCAAAGCCCCCGTTCATTCGCACAATTCCATAGTTTCCTGCCCCCAAAAATCCACTGGTGGTTTGGTAGGCAACCACTGCATACATCCAGGCTTCCACGCGGTCCCTTGGTATTCGTGCGATTTTCAGATCATGGTCTTTAGCAGTTACCAAGACATCGAGCTCATCGGGGGTGGTCGCCTTCGGCTCTTTGGGTTTGAAGAATGTTTCAAGATCGGATTGGCTATGGAGTGGGTGCTGAAAAAACGCCGGTTGGGTGACGTCATCTCCGGCAAGCAGCCAGGCATTGGAATTGTTTCCAGCCAGTTGCAGCAGCCCTTCCTGCCAGAACAGCGGATCGGAAGGCGGTGCATTCGGTTTGGTATTGGGTTGACGGGCCAGAACGCTCGCCGCAAGTTGCACCGTGAACACATGCCACACGTCCGCCTGGTGCGGACGCTGGCCGGTGTAGGCATCCACCTTTCCGTCGGAGAGCAATGCCAATAGCTGGGGTAAATTCACCTTTTGCCTGCCATCCGGAGTTTCGATACCGATAATGGGATCAGTCAACAGATTCGTCATGCCTTCTCTCCAATCCAAAACGGGTGTAACGAAAAAAGCGGCCGGCCACCTCGAAGGTGAAGCCAGCCCCATCTGAAAGAGGTGCCGGGGATACCGGATCTGTCTTTGAAAAACCTGCGGGAAGCCACCAGTATGGCAATAGGATTTCCTGAATCGTTTTTCCGAAAGGGCTTTGCATGGGTGTGGAAAACTGAACCGAAATATCGCCCTCGCCCAACCGGGTGAGAATCTTTCGTCCGTCATCGGGATAATGCAATACGCCGAAAGGTTCATCCGGCAGCACAGCAGCTTCCGCCTGTCGCAAATCCGCTAGGCGCGGTCCCCAGAGCCAATCTCGGTGCCGCTGCCAAATTTCTTTCGGCAGCTTTTCAAGCGCTTCATCATGGGTGCATTCTTCTACCAGATAACGGTTCTGTTTGGGGATGACCAGTTCTCTCATCTCGGAAAGCACATCGATGGTTCGTTGAAGCATGCAGCCGTTGTCGTAAACCGATCCGATTCCGGCGGGGCCTTTCAGGCTTCCATCCGGGCGCAGGTATTCAGGCAATGGTTTCTCCGGTATGCGGATGGATATCGTAGCGTTTTCAAAACCCGGTGGCCGAGTGCGGCTATGCCGGTGGAGCCTTCCGATTCGCTGCAGCAACACATCGATCGGTGCAAGATCGGTGATGAGATAATCCGCATCGATGTCAAGGCTTTGTTCCAGAGTCTGAGTGCCAATCAGCAGAACAGGCCCTTGTGGCGATCCTTTCCCGAATCGCAGACTGACCGCCCGATCCAGGACGGCCCGGTCCGAACGAGCGAAACGACCGTGATGGGGGCATGCAAACTTTTCCGAAAAACGAAACAACCATGCTGAATCGAAACCTGCGGACTCCACGGTTCTCAACAAAGTCTGTGCGCGATCGACGGTGTTGCACACCACCAGCACCCGTGCGCCCGTCGTCAAGGCATTGTTCAGATGGTAGAGTACGGGCTCATTGTCCAGGGACCTTAGCCAATGGATGCGGACCGTCTTCCCGGTGCTTTCGGAAGCGACGGGCAGCTCATTTCCGAGGATGGTGATCGATGGATAAGTGCGCTCCGTGGCTTCATGCAACGGCATGGTCATCCTGTCGAAATATCTTGCACGAGCCGATTCGCCCAGGGTTGCGGAAAGCAGCATGGCGAAGCCACCCCGCGTCACATGGGCTTTTAGCAATACGTTGAGAATGTCGGACATATAGGTATCGGATGCATGGACTTCATCCACCACGAGAAGATGCCGGTCCAAGCATACCGATCGCAAAAGGGAATGGTTGACCTTCAACACCGAAAGCATGGCCTGATCGATGGTGCCGACGGCGACGGGTGCTGCAAGGAACCGTTTGGGCCTTTCAGCAGCCCAAAGCTTTTCGGAAAGCGTAACGTGCCGATCGTCTTCCCAGAGGAGGTTTTCGGGGTTTTGCAGGGCGGTGGGCTCGCCATCCGCCTGGACGTAACCCGGAACGGCAAGCAAAACGGGGGATGGTCTACAATCTGGGTTCGGGAACACGGAGTCGACGGTTTTCAGAACGCGGCCGTAAAGCTCCCGTGCGGCAACCCGTGTGGGAAGCGCAAAATACAATCCTTCTACCCTGTTCTCGGCATAGAGTCGCCAGAACCATCGAAGAGCAGCCTCGGTTTTTCCGGAACCGGTATCGGATTCCACCAGAACCAACCGTGTTTCCAAACCGATCGGCAATTCATCGACGGCTTTTTGTAGGGCGTTTGGCGGAAAGCCGGGGGTAAAGCATTTCTCGAAAGGTGGAAGGGATAAGAGTGCTTCGGGGATGAGTCCGATCGTTTTGAGGGCACGAGACGCTCCTTGCTCAGCCAGTGCACGTCGATCCGATTCGATGCCCAACGGAAAGAAACGGGTGTCCGAGCCGATCCAGTCCGCAAGCATCAACATGCCGGCAAACCGCTGCTGGAAGGCCGGGGTGGCTCGGATCGGCCGTTCCGCTGGCGAGAAGGCCGATGGATATTCACGGTGTGCCGTTTCTGCAAGCTGTGCGATGCCCTCCATGGGATCGATTCCGTTGCTGGGTTGCCACCACCGCTGTAGGTTTCCAGCATTGCGGATATCGTTTTCGGAAACGGGTTTTCCGTGATGGGACACGGCTGCAAGGAGTATCTGGCAGAGGGCTTCCTCTGGCGGATCGAACCAGGTTGCCATGTCCTGAATCAGGTCTATCCAGGGGGCAGGCCATCTCGGCTGGATGGTTTCGTCAAAGAGGAATACCGCGGCTTCCAGCACATGTCCGGCTGTATCACGGGCTTTCGGGTTTTGTTTGGCCTGGAATCCCCGATTGGGTTTTCCCAGGTCATGGAGCATCGAGACAACGGCGAGTCGATCCATATCGTTGTCTGAAAATACGTGGCAGGCCGACGTTTCCAGTTGGCGTCGAAAGGCGGGCAAGTTGGCCAACCGGCGAAAGACTACAGATACATCCAGACTGTGGGCGGGAAGGGACAGGTAGGAGCCTGATGATCTGGAATCCGGAGATCTGCTCAGCTTGGCCCAGAAATAGGGAGGAAGTGAATCGCCTGTCATGGGTTGTCCTTGATTTCAAATCATTGGCTGAACATATGACGGAGAAAATAGCCTCAACTTGAATAACAGGACGATGGATGTCGAACGAATGCTTTGGTTTAAAGTGGATTATGGGTTAAACAAAGGCGACAAGACGACTGAATCAAAGGCAATATTTCATTACATGATTGAATCGAATCAAATGGTTATCTGAATTCAATCGTTCTTCAGAAAATGAGGCAAGATTCTTGGATGATCGGGCTTGGATGATGGCCGAATGAAATACCATCTTTCATCATAGGATGGACAATGATCCATGCACAATTTGATTCTAAAATACAAGTCTTTTTTTAGGTGGGCTTTGGAGGCAGGCTGCGATGGTGCGGCGGTTGTGGTTCTGCTTTTCGTCGTGATGCGATGGGATAGCCGTGGCTGAACCTGACGTCGGCTCGGAACAACGCTCCTGCCAGGTGAATGAACTCAGGAAAGGATTGGAAAAATCTTGACTTCCCGAAGGTTTTCCTTTAATCATATCCGAACTTTTCCCGGGGCTCGAGAGAGTCTGAATCCGGTATGCTGTTGTTCGATGTACCCGTTGCCGCCTGCCGATCCAATCGCGGATGATTCACGGCAGGCATGAAGATGAAGAAGAACGTCAGAAAGGAGAGTCCTTTGGCAAACCATAAATCCGAAATCAAGCGTGCCAAGCAAAATGAAGTGCGCAGGCTGCGCAACCGTTCCAACAAATCACGGGTCAAAACGGCCGTCAAAACGGTCCGTCTGACCGTGGCCGAAGCGGCCCTGGATCGGATCGAAGCCGACCTGAATGCCGCAAAGTCCATCATCGATCGAGCCGCTCAAAAAGGTGTCATCCATCGACGGACAGCAGCCCGAAAGATTTCCCGCTTGACCCGACTGGTGAATGCGGCCGCCAAACAGTCCTGATCGCCGCCTTCTCTGAAGGCGCACCCAAACCCAAAAAAAGGACGCCCTGCCGAAGCAGGGCGTCCTTTTTTGATGGATGTGCAATCAGTCGCTTTTCCCGTGTTTTCCGAAGCCCCCCTGGGGCTCGACAGAAATGCTCGACTTGTTGCGATACGATCGTTTTGGGTTCGCCGCATCAGCAGCCGATCGAAAAAAACTCCATGGCGTTCCGATACAACAGGCTGTCTCGGACAATCGGCTCCAGGTTCATGCCGGCAATTGCCTTGAGCTCTCTGTCCCATGCGTAGGGAATGTTCGGAAAATCGCTTCCATATAGAATGCGATCCCACCTCAGCTCCGACGGTGAGGGAATGTTCGGCATCGGGAAATACCCTCCCAGCATCATGGTCGTATCCAGCCACAGATTGTCGAAGCGCTCGAGCATGTCCCGGTAGGCATCGAATTCATCGGCACCCAGATGGGGGACACAGATCCGAAGCGTCGGAAAATCCTTCAGTACCTGACGCAGCTTCGACGCTTCGCAGAGGAAATGCGGATCACACGGATAGGCCGAGCTTTTCGGCTCCCGGCCGACATGCATCAGCAAGGGCATGTCGTTTTCCGCGCAGACCTCGTAGACCTCGATCATGGCCGGGCTTTCCATGTCGAAGCACTGCACATGGGCGTGCAGTTTCACCCCCTTCAGACCCAACCGGAATCCTTCCTTCAGAATGCGTTTGGCGCCCTTCTCTCCGGGAAAGACCGTGGCCAGCCCCGTCATGGCGGTGGTTCGGGTGCAGAGGTCTGCCATATATCGGTTGAGAGATCGGGAGATTCCGTGTTTGTGGGCATACTGCAGCCCGACGATATGCTGAACGCCTCGGCTGAGGAGAAAGTCGATGATATCGTCGGAGTACATCCTGTAGCGGATGGGCCAACCATATCGATCGAACCAGTCCCATACGGCATCGAACAGTTCATTCGGGAAAAAATGGACGTGGGCGTCGAAGACACAGGGAAGGTTGGAGGGGATTTGTTGTTCTTCGGGATCGTTCCATCCCGGAAGCGGGCCCTGATGGGATGAATGATCCGGTTGTCGGATGCTCATGGGTGTACTCCATCTGTATGTGCCTGTATCCGTCGGATCAGGTGTTCGCTTAGAAACACAATCGACTCGATGTCGAGATGCTCGACGATGGTTTCATCGAAAAGCAGTTTCGCCCGGGCCTCGAACCCTTCCAGAGGATCGGCATCCCAAAACAGAAGGAGGATCGGAATGCGGGGCAAGGGCCGAAACACCATCGCAACATCGCTGCCGCCTTCACCTTCCGGCAGATCCCCTTGCGTCGCCGTCTGACCCCCGCAGAGCTCACAGGCTCGACGCAGGACATCCACTCTTCCCTGAAACCGGTTCTGGAGCACGTCCTCGACATGGGCTTTCATGGATTTGACCTTCGAGACGGTATTCGGAATCTGATCGAAGGCCTTCCATCTGCCGATGGGCCGACGTCTGCCGCCCTGGGCCATATGGTTGTAGAGGAAAACCTGTTCCCAGCGATCCAGATCCGAGCCGTCCGATGTTTGGATACCGGTTTCAGATATGCGGATGGTCCCGGTGAAATAGGGCAGCTCGAGGGCTTCACCGTCTTGATCCCTCACGAGGGTTCCACCGATTCGTTCCGGCAGATCGGCGATTTTCATGGATGAAGCCCGTTCCCTGGCCCAGATGAGTGCATCCTGTGCTGGATCTTTTCGGGTCCATTTTCCGGCGCGATATTGTTCTTCGAGCTCCGGCTGATACCGGGCGATCGTTTCGGACGTCAGGTGGGGGCATTTGGAAAGCGGCAGCTTTTCGGAAACCACCATGGATGCGAATGCCATGCAGCTGGCGAAACCGCAGTCCCTGCAATTGGTTCGGGGAAGGATATTCCGGTAAAGATCGATGACGGAAAGTGCCATGGGAGCAGTACCTTTGGGTCAGTCGGGATGTCGCAGCAGAACGCTTTCTTGTCCACGGATAGCGGTTTCGAGATCGGTCAGGCTTTTGAAAGGCGTCTGGTGGCTGCGGATTTCCGGAAATGGATTTCCTGCCTTCTGCAGCAGATGCAGCAGCTCGGACGTATCGATCTGGATACCGTATCGGAGCAGGATCGGCGCAAGTTCATGAGAAATGAAGTTGAACAGCTTGAGGGTGATCGAGCCCTTCTGTGGGGGCGTGGGTGGCGTCGAAACGGATGCTTCCGTGATGGTTTTGCGGAAAGAAGCATAGGAGCCGCCCTTGCGGAGAGTCGCCCCCGCCAGTCCGGGCATGGCTGCGGAAAGGGCCAGGACCGCCTTGTCTGGAACGATCGTCGTGTCGGGATCGTCGATGGCCTTTCCATTGAGAAAGAGCGTCTGGATCCGCTTGTCGAGATAGTCGTCCGGAATACCGATCTGACGGCAGACGTTTCGAACACTGGTGCAGACATCGACATTCATGGTGACGCCTGTCTGCCAGATGGGGGTTAGAAAGGCGGGATCGTTCGATGCGAGTTCAAGCGGGATCAACGGGTTGCTCCTTTGTTCGGAAGAGGAAACCGGGAAAAGAAGACGGAAGACGGAAGTCAGGAGTCAGGAGACGGACGATAGGCGTCTGCAGGTGAGTGGCAGTCGACGATGGATTTTTGACCATTTTTCATTTCGGGGGCAGCCGCAGGAAACCGTGATCTTGAAAATTCGTTGCTGCAGGGGCAAGGCATGTCTTGCCCCTGCATTGTCCGATGGGGTGGCCCAAGAACCGTCGTCGTGGATAGCCGTGTTTTTTGTAGGGGCGGCCGGCAGCTCGCCCCTGGCGAAGGCTACCAATTGTACAACTGATCCAGCTCGTCGTCACTCACCTGGAAAACCACGTTGTGCGGTGCCAGCGGCTCCTGCTTCATGAAGGCAGGCAGTCGATCGTCAGCCTTTCCGAGACCTGCGGCCAGGTTGAACTCCCGTTCGGTTTTCAGTATCTGCTTGCCCAGAGCCACGACATCGTCTGCCGTCATCTTCTTGCCGACAAAGGCACCGATCATGTCGACCAAGGCCTGGAAGGTATCCGGCTGATCGAGGATGGCAAAGGCGATGAACAGACACATGCCGGTCGAATCGATGGCTGTGGTCGCAATCTGCAGGTTTCGGGAAAGCTCCACCTGCCCCTGCGGCTTTAGGGCGTCGACGCTTCCGCCCACACCGAGAACGTTGGCCGTCACGGCATATCCGGCCGTGTGGTCCGCCCCCATGGTGGAGGTGGCGTAGGTCACCCCGATTCCCTGAACGGCCCTGGGGTCGTAGGCCGGCATGGCCTGCCCCTTGACGACGGGGACCCGCTCGACACCGAAGACCTTTCCGGTGACTGCCGCACCGTTGCCGAGGATGCGTCCCAGATGGGTTCCTTTTCCGACTTCCTTGACCAGTTCGATGGCTGCCTGAGCATCGCCGAATTTGGCCAGTCCGGCCTCCATGGCCACTCCGATGGTGGCGCCCATCTCGATGGTGTCGAGCCCGAAATCATCGTCCAGCCGGTCGAGCATGGCGATTGCATCCAAATCGTCAATACCGCAGTTGCCTCCGTGTGCCCACACCGTTTCATATTCCGGCTGTTTGGTGAGGTAATTGCCGTTCTTGTCGACATAGATGCCCGAACAACGGATAACACATCCCTTGTGGCAACCGTGAGTCGGATTGCCGCCGCGTTCCTGTTCGGTCTGAGCTTGGGTTTCCCCGCTGATCTTACCGGCTCCCGCAAAACGTCCGGTGGAGAAATTGTTCGTCGGATATCCGCCGGCTTCGTTGATGACATTGGTCAGCACATTCGTCCCGTAGGCAGGCAGGCCCTGACCGGTGACCGGGTGTTTCTTGAGGCCCTGGACGAAATTCTTGTTCGCTTCCTTGAAGGCTTCGGGGTTGGCTGCACTGCGCATCGGAAGCCCTTCGTCGTCGATGACGATGACCTTGATGTTCTTGGAGCCCATGACGGCGCCGACCCCGCCTCTTCCGGCATGTCGGGTCGGCCGCATTTCCATATCCGTAATGGCCACGGATGCGGCTGCCAGTTTCATTTCACCTGCCGGCCCGATCGAAATGCAGGCCACCTTGTCTCCGTATTCTGCCTTGATCTTGTCGATCAGGGCGTAATTGCCCAGTCCTTTGAGGCTGTTGTCCGCCGCGATCTTCACCCCATCCTTGTTGATGAACACCTTGTACAGGGTGTCGTCCTGAGGTTTGCCTTCGAGCACGATGGCTGCATATCCGAGTCTGCCGAGAACCTGTGCGGCTTGCCCGCCGGAATTGGCTTCCTTGATGCCACCGGTCAGCGGGCTCTTGCAGCCGACGGAAAGGCGGCCGGACATGGCTGCCGTCGATCCGCTCAAGAGGCCGGGGGCGATGACCAGTTTGTTGTCTGCCCCGAGGGGGTGGCAAAGGGGTGGCACTTCCTTCGCCACGATGGTCGATGTGAGCGCTCTTCCGCCGAGCCCGGCGTAGGCACCGATGGGCTCGATCCGATAGGAAGGTCCTCCAGCCGTTCCGACGTCGATCCGTAGAATCTTGTCCATGCTCTCCTCCTTTGCTGATGGAATGAACGATGCAGCGGTTACCGGATGGGGCCGGGGCGATTCCTCGCCAGTCTCTTGCCGCCGAGCTCGCCCCAGGAAAAGGGTTTCTATCCGTTTCTTCGTTCGAAATCTTTCATGAAATCGACAAGTGCCTGGACGGATGTCAAACCGGTGGCGTTGTAAATGGAAGCGCGGCAGCCACCGACGCTTCGATGCCCCTTGAGTCCGCCCAGATCGTTCTTCAGGGCTTCATCGATGAACTTCTTTTCGAGTTCCTCGGAAGGCAGTCGGAAGGTGACGTTCATCATAGATCGGGAATCGGCCTGGGCTGTTCCTCGATAAAATCCACTGGCATCGATGGTGCCGTAGAGCAAATCGGCTTTTTGCCGGTTGACGGCCTCCATTTGCTGCAAGCCGCCGATGGTTTCCTCGAGCCATTTCAACACGAGTTGAATCGTGTAGATGCCGAAGCAGGGCGGGGTGTTGTACATGGAGTTCTTGGCTGCATGGGTCGTATATTTCAACATGGTCGGCAGGCTGTCCGGGGTTCGTTTGAGCATGTCTTCCCGGATGATGACCATACAGACACCTGCAGGGCCGATGTTTTTCTGGGCGCCTGCGTAGATGAGGCCGAATTTCGAGGCATCGAAGGGTCTGCTCAGAAAATCGGAGGACATGTCTGCAATGAGCGGCACAGCGCCCGTCTCCGGAAAGGCGGCCCACTGGGTCCCTTTGATGGTGTTGTTGCTGGTGATGTGGACATAGACGGCCTGTGGATCGAATGCGATGTCTTTGGGGATGTAGGAAAAGTCCCGGTCCTTGCTGGAGGCGGCTACCCGGTGTTTCTTCCCGAGGATTCGGGCTTCGTCGATGGCCTTGGTGGCCCAGGTTCCGGTGTTGACGTAATCGGCGGAATCGTTTTCTCCGAGAAGATTCATCGGAATCATGGCAAACTGCAGGCTGGCCCCACCTTGCAGGAACAGGACATGGTATCGGTCATCCAGGTTGAGCAGTCGTTTGGTGCGGACGACGGCATCGTTGATGACGTCGTCGAACCATTTGGAGCGGTGGCTGACTTCGACTATCGACATTCCCGATTGGTTAAAATTCAAAAAGGATGCCTGAATTTCTTCGAGAACGGGAAGGGGCAGGGCTGCCGGACCGGCGTTGAAGTTGTGAATCCGATGTTGGGGCATGGTGTTTCGTTCCTCCAAGTCTTGATGGTGAATGGTTGTATGATATTTCGCATCGACGATGCGACAAGGGTCTTAGGTCGGATGATCCGCTCTTTCTACATCATGGGGTTCAGAAGTCAAATGGAAAGTGGCACAGGCTTCCGCCATGACGCTGCGAACCGAAACCCCGTATCGCTGGGCGGCCAGACGGCAGTCTTCGTATTCCGGCGCTGCCTGTACGGTTTTTCCATTCATCCATCCGATTTTCATGCGGATGGCGCCGAAGCGGGTCTCGATGCTGCGAATCTCCCGCGGCAGTTTGATCCGGTTTTCCATGCGCCAGCGGATGCCAAAGGTCGTGGTTTGCTCGAGAAGCATCCCGGCGATTCGCTCCAGATCGGTGGGATGGGCGAGAACCTGAAGCCAGAATGCCGGTCTTCCTTTCTTCATGTGAATGGGGATGACGACGGTGTCGATGGCTCCGGCGGCAAGCAGGTGTTCCATGGCCGCAGCAAGACATTCCGGTGTCATGTCGTCGATCTGGGTGTCGATGACGGCCACCCGATCGGTATCGAGCCCGACGAGAGCGGGATGGGTTCCGGCATGGACGCGGGAGGATTTCCCAACGAAGACGCGCAGCAGATTCGGCCGACCGATGTCGTGGGTGCCCGCCCCGGATCCGATGCGTTCGACGGTCATCTGGGGAAGAGGTCCGAAATCGTCTGCGAGTGTGGTGAGCAAGGCGGCACCCGTGGGTGTCAGCAATTCGAAGGAGATGTCGCTTCCGTAGACGGGAAACCCTCGGATGAGCTCGGCAGTGGCCGGAGCGGGCACGGGGAGCCAGCCGTGGGCGCAGCGGACCGATCCGCCGCCGGTATTGAGGGCCGAGCAGACGATTCGGTTCGGTGCGATTCGTGCGATGGCGGCCACCGATCCGACAATGTCGACGATGGTATCCACGGCCCCGATTTCATGAAAATGAACGTCTTCGATCGGGATGCCGTGAACACGCGATTCGGCCTCGGCGAGCCTTCGAAAAACGGCGATGCTGGTCTTGTGAATGTAGGGATCCAGACGGGCCTTCTCGATGATGGAAACGATGTCGCGAAGATGACGATGGGTGTGTTGCTCCTTCGAAACGGTGACTACGGCCCGAGTGGCCGTTATGCCGCAGGAGCGGATTGCAACAGCCTGTAGTTCGACCCCGGGAAGGTTCAACCGGTCGACCGTTTGTCGGATTTCTTCCAGGGGAACGCCGGCATCGATCAGTGCCGCAAGGATCATGTCACCTGCGGCACCGCAACTGCAATCGAAGTAGAGGATGGTCATGAATGCGATCTTTCCGGGGCCGGCATATCGGATGATGCCGCAAGGGATGAAGAAACCCCCGGCCGGCCGGTTCGGTTTGGATGGGCTGCAGCCAGATGGTTGATGAGACTTGCCTGACAGGCCGCACCGAAACCGTTGTCGATGTTGACGACCGATACCCCGGCTGCGCAGGAGTTGAGCATGGACAGAAGGGCGGCAAGTCCTCCGAAAGAGGCTCCGTACCCCACACTGGTCGGTACACCAATGACAGGGCAGGCGGCCATTCCGCCGACGACACTGGCCAGGGCGCCTTCCATGCCGGCTACAACGATGATCACGTTGGCACTGGACCATTCCGTCTGGGTCAACAGCAGCCGGTGAATTCCGGCGACACCGGCGTCGTAGAGCCGAGTGACCCGGTTGCCGAGGGTTTCGGCGGTGACTGCGGCTTCCTCTGCAACGGGCATGTCGGATGTGCCTGCGGAAATGACTGCGATGTGGCCGACGGCTTCAATCGCTACGGGCCGGATGACGGCGATGCGTGCGATGGGGTGGTGCCGGACGGGGATGTCGAGAGCGTCGATTTTTTGGACGGTTTCCGGGCGGATACGGGTCGCCAGGATGTTGGCGGCTTCGGCGGCAGCCATTGCCTGGACGATGCCGATAATCTGCTCATCCGTCTTTGCCGGGCAGTAGATGACCTCCCCGAATCCTTTTCGCAGGGCGCGGTGGTGATCGATTCGAACATAGCCCAGATTTTCATAGGGCAGCAGCCGAAGCCGCTCGATGGCTTCGTCGAGATCGAGCGAACCATCCTGAACTGCGGCAAGGATGTGTTGGAGTCGGGTTGGATCCATCATTGCTTCCTTGTTCCGGAAAACGCTCTGAATCAGAAGGGGATATCGTCATCCGGGGGGCCGGAGAATTCCGCCCTTGGAACGGGGGACTCGTAACCTCCGCCGGAACGGAACGGGATGGGTTCGATGTCTCCGCCGCCCATGGGTTTTTTGGGTTCGAATGTGCCCCCCGATTCCTTGGAGCCCAGGAATTGAACATCATTGGCGATGATTTCCGTCGTATATCGCTTGACGCCCTCCTTGTCTTCCCATTCCCGGGTCTGCAGTTTTCCTTCGATATAGACCTGTCTTCCCTTGGCGAGATATTCCCCGCAGAGCTCCCCCAATTTTCGATAGGCCACAATTCGATGCCATTCGGTGCGCTGTTTCTTTTCTCCGGTTGCCTTGTCTTTCCATTCGTCGGATGTAGCCACCGTGAAATTGGCGATGGCCGTTCCATCCGGTGTATAGCGAAGTTCCGGATCCCTTCCCAATCTGCCGATGATGATGACCTTGTTGACGCCGCTCATGTTCGTTCCTTTTCTTCCTAGGGGTTGATGCGCATACCGACAGCCCTTCGCCGGGGGAACCAGCCTGTAGATCTTCGATCCCGAAACCGCGATCTTTCTTTGTCCCTATCCATCGATCGGCAGGGGGATCAGAAACACCAGAGGAGATACCGAAAATATCCATAGGATCGATGACGATTCATACAAAAACACCCTCCAAAAGTCAAATCGACGACAATGCAATGAAGAAAGATGGAGCGGCAACACGTCAGGAAGTCTCTGTCGAGTCGCGGGGTGACTGGGGAACTTTTTTCGCAGCAATCTCAAAAGGCTTCCCCAGCCACCCCGCTGATGCCCGACATTTTCGAAAAGCACGGGAAAAGCGACTCTTTGCGAGTCCATCAATGAATGACGTCGGTTGGAAAACGCTTTCGGGCTTTTTCCACCTTGGGAATCGCTTGCTGCAGGATGTAGCCATGGTTCGGATTCCGTCTGGCGAAGTCCTGATGGTATTCTTCTGCCGGGAAAAAGCCGTTCAGTGGTTCGATGGTCGTGACGATGGGCTTGTCATAAACGTGTTTTGCAGTCAGCTCCTGAATATAGCGTTCGGCTTCTTCGCGCTGGCCCTGATCCGAAACGAAAACGGCGGATCGATACTGGCTTCCGACATCTGGACCCTGCCGATTCAGAAGGGTCGGATCGTGTGTGGCAAAAAAGATTTCGAGCAATTTGCGGTAACCCACCACGGTCGGATCATAAACGATCCGAATGGCTTCCGCATGCCCCGTATCTCCTTTGCAGACCTCTGCGTAATTGGCACGCTTGGGGTCTCCTCCGGCATATCCGGACTCCACCCGAACAACGCCGTTCACCTGCTCGAACACGGCTTCGGTACACCAGAAACACCCTCCTGCGAATACGGCTTCCGCCAACCGGGGAGCCTTTTCGGTGACGGTTGTTTGAAAAACCGGGTCGGTCAATTGCTGCAGGTTTCCGTCCTCTACGAATGAAAGCGATTCGCTGTTCAGGCAATAACGCCTGCCGGTCGGTTTCGGTCCATCCGGAAAGACATGCCCCAGGTGGGCGTCACAGCGGGCACACAGCACTTCGGTACGGACCATGCCATGACTGAAATCGGGGCGTTCGAGAATGTTTTCGGCTGCAATGGGTTGAAAAAAGCTGGGCCATCCGGTTCCGGAATCGAATTTGGCATTCGATGCGAACAGGGGAAGGCCGCAGCAGACGCACGCATAGACCCCTTTCTTCTGGTTAT
Source organism: Thermodesulfobacteriota bacterium (assembly GCA_040755275.1). Classification (GTDB taxonomy): domain Bacteria; phylum Desulfobacterota; class Desulfobacteria; order Desulfobacterales; family Desulfatirhabdiaceae; genus Desulfatirhabdium. The sequence continues at coordinate 52,934 of JBFMBE010000001.1, forward strand.
CGAGGAGTGCACCGCAAAAAGGGCGCTCCGTGCCCTTTCCCCTTGCTATGGCGTATTGCTGCGGTGTCAATTGTTGTTTCCAGGCCGCGTCGGTTTTCATCATTTTCGGCATTTCGATCGGTCCGACCAATTGTCCCCGATCGTCGAAAACCCGTACCCGAACCGTTGGCGCAACGGCTTTTTCGTTTGTTTCGACCATCCCTCGATCCCTTCCCCAAACGGTTATTGCGACGACCATGCAGAGCAGCAGCACGCCTCCGGCTTTCCCGGGCATGGCCTGTCGTTCACGAAATGGCATAGTGTTCCTTTTATCTTGATATTCAACTGCGATGTCATTACAATCCGCGCCCGATCGAGGCGTGCATCGTCGTAAACGACCCGACGATCGCCACCCTCCAGGCGGCCGTGCCATCGCGGTCCTCTCGTATTGTATGGTTGTTCCAATGCCGATCGTTCTTCAAACCGCCATCATGCTGGCGGCATCGAATCTCTTCATGACCTTTGCGTGGTATGCCCATTTGAAAAACATGAATGGGAACAAATGGTACATTGCAGCGTTCATGTCCTGGGGCATCGCTCTGTTCGAATACCTGATCCAAGTGCCGGCCAATCGAATCGGATATACGGCCTTAAGTCTTCCCCAGCTGAAGATCCTGCAGGAGGTCATCACCCTGTCGGTGTTTGCACCCTTCGCCGTCTTTTACATGAACCAGCCGCTGAAACTCGATTACCTGTGGGCCGGTCTCTGCCTGATGGGCGCGGTGTATTTCATTTTTCGATCCTGACACCGGGTGCCTGCGATAACGCGTCCAGAATACGAGGGCCGAGTACGGCGAGCTGCCAGGCCTTCATTTCCTCTAGGCGGGCAAGCGTTTCGAGGCTGAGGCTGGTTTGGGCTGCAATCCTGCCAAGAAGGGCGTTGTTGCACACCTGACCCGGATCCATATCCAGTTCTTCCGCTGTGCAGGTGCGCATTTTTTTCAGAAGTGCCAGCCGAGCGTTGCAGTTTGGATCGTTGACGGGGGATCCGTTTTTCGGAAAGTGCAACAGCTCCTCGGCGGGTTTTTGTAACTGTTCCAGAACGATATCGACAATGGCGGCCCCGAAGCCGGCGATTTGTTTCGGGCTGAGTACATGAAGCGCCTCCAGCTCTTCGATGGTTCGAGGCAATGCCGTTGCGATCGTAAGAAGGGACTGGTGATCGAAAACCTTGAAGGGGGGGCGATCCAACCTTTCCGCTTCCCGATCCCGCAGCGCCAGAAGTTCCTCGAGAACCGAAAGGGATCTGGGTTTCAATTTCCCGGCTCCCTTCACCCGTAAAAAGCGCTGCGATTCAACTCCCGCCTTGTACCGAACGTCGCTCAACCGTTCGCATTCCTCCTTCACCCAGTCGATTCTTCCTTTTTCCTCCAGCTCCGCCAGAAGCACCCGATACAGGGGGATGAGAAACCGAACGTCCTGAGCCGCATAGTGGATCATTTCGTCGGAAAGCGGTCGTTTGGACCAGTCCTTTTTCTGGAAACGCTTGTCTACGTCGATTCCGAAGCGGGATGCCAAAACGGCGTCAAGGCCTGTATGACGGACGCCCAGAAACCGGCTGGCAAGCTCCGTATCGAAGATCGGATGGACGTTGAACCCGAAGTCCCGATTCAGGCTGCGGATATCGTAATCCGCGCCGTGTAGGATCTTGAGCACGTTCGGATCTTCGAGAATGGGCTTCAGTGCCGAGATGTCGGTAAGCCTCAATGGATCGACGAGGACGATATCATTCGGAGTCGCCATTTGAATCAGGCAGATTTTCGGACGGTAATGGTAGAGCGAGTCGGCTTCCACATCGATGGCCAACAGCTCGATATTTTCCAGTCTATGTAAGAAACGCTCGAATGCCTGCCTGGAATCGATCAGTGGAGAGGATAAAGCGCAAGGCATCATCGGATCTCCGGTTCAAGCGGTTGGGCTGGAAGTTGAGCGGCGTCGATGCGGTTGAGAAGGACAACCGCCATGGCGGCAATGGCTTCGCCTTTTCCGATGTCTCCGATGGATTCCATGGTTGTGGCCTTGATATTGACATCTTTCTCGGGAATGCCGGATACCTGTGCGATCCGGGCCTGCATGTCATTTCGGTATGGTTTCAACTTCGGTGCTTCCGCAAGGACGGTCGCGTCGATATTGATCAGGGTATAGCCGTGCTTCTGCATCATGCCGACGGTGCGCTGGAGCAGGATCATACTGTCGATGTCGGAATAGGCCGGATCGGTATCGGGAAAATGCATACCGATATCTCCAAGTCCTGCGGCCCCCAAGATGGCATCACATATGGCATGTGTCAACACGTCGGCGTCGGAATGTCCCAACAGCCCTTTTTCGAAGGGAATCAAAATTCCTCCCAACACCAGTTTCCTTCCTGTCTGCAGCCGGTGAATGTCGAAACCGATACCCGTCCTGAACATGAGTGCTCCTAATACGCTGTTTCGAATCGTAGTGGTTCCCTGGGAAAGGTCCTTTGTTCCACCATCCTGCCCAATTCAGGCGAGCGGCGACCTGAAGCTCGGCCGGAATTCTCTGAACTGTAGCAGGGGAGGTGCATCGGGTCAATCTCGATGGGACGGATTCGGAGAGCTCGGCCGGGATTCTTCGAAGCGATTCCGATTCATCTTGAAAATGGTTCAAATTGTGTTATTGTATGGACAGATTCGATGAAAGCAACCGAATCGAATGTCAATTGTGAAGGTTCAACGGCAGGCGTTCATTTTTTACCTAAGGAAAGGAGTTCCCCATGCGACCCATTGCGTTCGAGTCCAGTCGTTCGTTTGTGGCCGTCAATCAATTCATTCGAAGCACATACAACTGGATGGCGGCAGGGCTTGCCATCACCGGTTTTACCGCATATTCCACGGCCAACAGTGAAACGCTGATCCGGCTTATTTTTGGAAATCCCTTGCTGTTCTTCGGGCTGATCATCGCCGAGCTGATACTCGTCTTCTCACTGAGTGCACGGATCAACCGAATGACGGCATCCACGGCCACTGGTGTATTCATGGTCTATTCGGTGCTGAACGGGTTGACCCTTTCTTCCGTTTTTCTGGCCTATACTCGGGCATCGATCGCGTCGACGTTTTTCATCTGCGCAGCGACGTTCGTTTCGGTCAGTGTGTACGGCATGGTCACCAAGAAGGATCTGACGAGTGTCGGAAGCTTCATGGTAATGGGCCTTTTCGGGATCATCATCGCTTCTCTGGTCAATCTGTTCATTCAGAGCTCGGCCATGAGCGCCATCATCAGCTACATCGGTGTCATCGTGTTCGTCGGGCTCACCGCCTATGACACGCAGAAGCTCAAGGTTATGGCACTCACCCAGCCGGCCGATCTCGATGCGGGTGTCATCCGGAAGGGCGCCATTCTGGGGGCCCTCACCCTGTATCTCGACTTTATCAATATGTTCCTGATGCTGCTTCGCATTTTCGGTGTCGGCAACAATCGGGATTGATCATCGCGGCTCTTCGGTAGAATGAAACCGCCGTCGGTAGCAGGTGGTCAACACCTGCATTCGACGGCGGTTTTGTTTTGGACCGTTCGGCTGGAACAGGGTGTCAGGCGTGATGGAGTCGCAAAGAGTCGCATTTACCCTGATTTTGTCGATTGTCGGGCCTGAGCATGGCAGGGCATCAGCGGGGTGGCTGGGGAACCTTTTTCGCAGCAAGCCTAAAAGGCAACCCCGATTCCATGCTCAGGCCCGGCAATCGAAACCATCGGGGTAGAGGCCGCTTTCGCCGACCTCATCAGGAGTATACCATATTGATCGGAAGCGGCGGGTATTGCCATATGCCGGGCTTGGGAAGAATCTGCTGACAGGCAATCGTCAGCCAACTCAGCTCCGGGCGGAGCTTTCGGAGCTTTCCGTCATCCGGAGCTCTGGCCGCTGTCGACGGGGAATAGGAAATAAATACGATGCAAACCCCTCCGTCGTCCGTTTCATCGACCAGATACTGTTTTTGGAAAACCGATTCATCGAGGTGATTTTCCGAGGCGATTCGCTCCAGTTCCGCTCTTCCGAAGTGCATGAGGACCATTTTCGACGTATGCCGTTCTCCGATTCGCATCAGACAACGGGATGAGCTGCTTGCGACATAGATGGTCGAAATGCAGGAGAGTTTCCGCAGGTATTGAGCTGCTACGATGGCAGCCGTTCTTCTGCCGCCAGCCATGGATGACATTCCGTAGTATTCGAAGAACTTTTTCTGTAGATCCTCCGCATATTTCTCTCCCCGCTCGAATAGATCCTTGCTGATGTAGCGCAGCCTCAGCGCAAGCTCTTCCGCCGATTTGGTGATGGGATAGTCGATGCGTACGTGAAAATGGGACAATTGATAGCGGTTTTTGTGTTTGCGACCCGGATCCCGTTGAATCAACAGGGCATAGTCGATGGAGAGCAATTCCGAAAGAAAATTCGGAAAAACGATGGAATCGAGGAATTTATGGGCACGATCGAAGGGTTTCGCGAGGGAAGGGAGTTTCAGGGACTGCAGATGGGTTTTCTTGGTAATGTTTTCCTCAAAGAATCGGATGTATTTCTTGAATGAATCGGGTATGGTGTCTTCGACGAAAATCACGAGAAAGGTTTGATGCAGGGGGTATTCGATATCGGGGATCCGGGCCTTGGGTTTGAGTTCCCGCTTTTCGACAAAGGGGTAGGGCTCGCCGGCATCGAGAAAATTGCGGTATGAGCGGATCAATGCCTCCTCGATCATCCACTGATCGAGTTGATCCCGAAGCAACTCGTAATAGGATCGACGCATCTTGTCGGAAAGACTCAACTGCTCCCGTGTCATCCAATAGAGCATGTATCACTCCTGGCGATGTCGGTAGGGGGCGTTTCTCGACGGTGGGCCCCCATCCAATCGTCATCCCACAGCCGCATTATCCGTTTTTCTGCTGATTTGTCCTCTCGCTGTAGCGTTCGATCCATCGCAGCAGCGGCTCCCGATATCGATAGCTCAGCCCGGCCAGAAGAACGCAACAGATAGCCAACCACAGGAACATGCTGTAATTGCGCTGCATCAGCGAGGCACCCTGAAGACTCAGCATCAAGGTGCCTGGAATCCTTCCTACGGCCGCAATCCAGAAGAACAGGGAAAACCGCATCGTGGTCAGGCCCAGAAACAGGCACAGGTAGTCTTTGGGGAATCCTGGAAAAACGAACAGCAGAAAAAGCCCCAACACGGCCTTGGGTTTGACGAGATAGGCCAGTTTTTCAACCTGTTGCTGAGGAACGATTCGGAAAACGATTCCTTGGCCCAGCAGTCTGCCGAGGTAAAAATTCAGAATCGAGCCGATGGAAAGGCCGATAGTCGAATACACGAGTCCAATAGCTGCACCGAATAGGTATCCGCCCAAAAAGCCCGTAATTTCACCGGGAACGGGTGCGAAGACGACCTGCAGGACCTGGAGGCCGATAAAAATCGCAGGCGCCCACGGCCCGAAGGAACGGATCAGCGTTTCGAGTTTCTGCTGATCGGTGAGGATCCTCCACAAGGGAAATGCCGCGATCTGGGGCCAGAAAAACCAACCGACCGCGGCTGCCAGGGCCGAGATCGTACAAAGAACGACCCAGTATACCGGTTTCACGAAACCGACTCGAGCGCTGCGACACCGGGCAGTGTTTTGCCTTCGAGAAGTTCGAGAAACGCGCCGCCCCCTGTCGAAATGTAGGTCATTCGGTCGGATTTGCCGGAAAGATGAACTGCAGCCCCCGTATCCCCGCCCCCGATGATGCTGATCGCGGTGCTGGTGGCTACATGATCCACCAGGGAAAGGGTTCCCCGACTGAATGCCGGAATTTCAAATGCCCCGACAGGACCGTTCCAGACGATGGTGGCCGCATCCTGAAGGGCTTCGGCGAAGAGCAGGCAGGTGGCCGGACCGACATCGAGCGCCATGTCCTCGGCCCCGATTTCCTGAACCGGAACATGCCGGATCGGGGCATCGGCTTCCATGCGGGGGGCGGTCACCACATCCACAGGCAGATAAACGGGAATTCCGCGTTCTCTGGCCGTCTTCAGCACGTCGGCTGCCGTATCGATCCGGTCTTCTTCGACGAGCGATTTTCCAGTGGCATATCCGATGGCCCGGAAAAAGGTATTGGCCATGGCGCCTCCAATGAGGAGCTTGTCCACCTTGTCGAGAAGGTTTTTCAGAAGGCCGATCTTGCTCGACACCTTCGCCCCGCCGACGATGGCGACCAGGGGGCGCTTCGGATCGAGAAGGGCCATCCGAAAATACGTCATTTCCTTTTCGAGCAGGAAGCCTGCGCAGGCAACCGGTGCATGTCGCACCATGGCCTCGACCGAGGCATTCGCCCGGTGGGAAACGGCAAACGCATCGTTGACATAGATATCGCACAGCTCGGCAAGGGCTTTTCCGAAGGCATCGTCGTTCTTTTCTTCTTCTGGGTGGAACCGCAGGTTTTCAAGCATCACCACGTCCCGAGGCTGCATGCGGTCAATGGACGACTTCACGCTATCTCCGATACAGTCATCCAGCAATGTCACGGGACGATTCAGCAGGGCGGAAAGCCGCTCGGCAGCGGGCTTCAAACTGAAGGCAGCAACCGGTTTTCCCTTCGGCCGACCCAGATGGGAGGCAACGATCAGTTTCGCTCCGTGTTCGATGGCATAGGCTATGGTCGGCAGGGCGGCCTGAATCCGGGCATCGTCGGAGACCTGTCCTTGAGGATCGAGGGGGACGTTGAAATCCACCCGAAGAAACACCCGTTTTTGGGCGACGTCGATATCCTTGATCGTTTTCATGTCCTTCTCCTTCATGTTTTCGGTCGGTACAACGAGAATACCATTCGTTCAATCACGACGTTTCCGATTTCGATCCAGCATCTTCTTCCGGCTCCACCGGCTCCAGAAACCCATCAGACCGGATGAATAGGCCTGATCCACCCGCTGGGTCTGCAATTCGATGCCATCTCTGCTTTGAAGAGCCACGCGCAGGCAGCGGGTCTTGTCCGGACAGGCGAGGCAGGTTTCCGGGCTGTGCGGCAGCCCGTCTTCACCTTTGGGAAAGACGACGTTCAAGTCTCCGAAACAGCTTTTGGGGTTTTGTTGATCATTCATGTCGGTTTGGCTTATTGAATATCTGATGGAGCCGCAAACACCGGAACGAGACGGGCCTTGTTCCAATGGTATTTCTTCGTCAATGAGATGCCTCTTGGGGGCTGCACCTGCCGTTTCCGGTGTAGCCCCGATGATTATCGCCCCATCCGCTCGCAGGCCCGATAGGCGTCCTGGATGTATCCGTTGTCTGCGAAACTGAAGTACTGGTTGTTTCCGATGACGAGATGTTCATGAACGGTGATGGATACCAGTTTGCACGCAGCAACCAGCTGATGGGTGATGGAAATGTCGTCTGCGGAAGGCTGTGGATCTCCGGAAGGGTGGTTGTGAGCGAAGATCAGGGCGGCAGCCTTGTGTCGAAGGGCCGAGGCGACGACTTCGCGCGGATACACGGATGTCGAAGTCAACGATCCTTCGAAGAGGGTCTCGGTATCGATGACACGGTTCTTGGCGTCGAGATAGATCACCATGAAACGTTCCCGCGCCTTGTCCCGCATGACCATGTACAGGTAGTCGAAGAGCTCACGGGAATTGTGGATCAACACCCGGTGGACGAGACGTTTTTCGAGGTATCGCTCCGCAACGGCCCGAACCAGTCGGATACCGAAGATGTTGTTCGGCCCGATTCCGGAGATAGCCATCAAGTCCGAATCTGCAGCCTCCAGAACGCCTTGAAGGGTCTTGAACCGTTTGATGGCTTCTTTGGCCCTGTCTTTGCAGTCTCTTCGGGGGGTTCCGAGGGTCAGCAGCAGTTCGACGATTTCATAATCCAGAAAACCCTGAAGGCCGGAGGACAGGAATTTTTCCCGAAGCCGCTTGCGGTGCCCCTCTCCCTTGTGGCGCTTGCCGAGGGGCTTGGGAGGGCTCCCTTCGATGGGGACGCCCGGTGCAGCCTCCACATTCTGGAATTCACAAGCCTGTGCCATTGATTGTTCTCCGTCATCTCGAACCTTGCTGGATATTCGCTTCACGCTTGATGGGCTCGCAAAAAGTCGCTTTTCACGTGCTTTTGGGGAATGCCGGGCATAAGCGGGGTGGCTGGGGAAGCCTTTTGAGACTGCTGCGAAAACGTGTTTGAAGCCGCCGGATATCGTTGGATCGGACGGACGCGCATGAATGAATTGACATTGAAAAGCAAGCCATTGCGATTCCACCAGCCTGTATTCCTTGTTTGGCCATCCGTCCGATCCTACGAGATCGGGCGGCTGAGTTTTTTCGCAGCAGCGAAAAAGGTTCCCCAGTCACCCCGCGACTCGACAGAGACTTCCTGACTTTTTGCGACCTCATCACGCTTCATCGTATTCCGGTTTGAGATCCCGCGTCATCAACCGGAACAGGGCGTCCTTGGGCGAGGCATTTTCGTACAGGATGTTGTATACTTCCGTCGATATGGGCATTTCAACATCCATTTTCCGAGCCAACGCCACCACCGAACGGCTGGTCTTGATGCCTTCGGCCACCATTTTCATCTCCGCAAGGATTTCCGCAAGCTTCATCCCCTGTCCCAGCTTCTTCCCGACGGTATGGTTGCGGCTGAGCTCTCCTGTGCAGGTCAGGATGAGGTCTCCGACCCCTGCAAGCCCGGCGAAGGTATGAGGGGTTGCGCCCATTTTCAGCCCCAACCGCCGGATTTCGGCAAGGCCTCGCGTGATGAGGGCGGCCCGCGTGTCGAGCCCCAGGGCCATGCCATCGATAACCCCTGCGGCAATGGCGATGACGTTCTTGACCGATCCGCCCAGTTCGACGCCGATCACGTCGGTATGCGTGTACACCCGAAAATAGGGGGTCGCGAACACGTGCTGAACGATGGTGGCCGTCTGGATATGTTTGGATGCGACGGTGACAAGGGTCGGAACGTTGAGAGCCACTTCTCTCGCGAAACTCGGCCCGGACAGAACGGCAAGTCTTTCGTCGGGCAGGCGGAGTGTTTCCGCCAGAACTTGTGTCATGGTCATCAGGGTGTCGTTTTCGATGCCTTTGGAAGCCGAAACGACGATCGTATCCGGTGCGATGCCGTCCGTCATCCGCTTGGCGGTCGCACGCATGACATGCGATGGGACGACCACCAGAACGAGGTCCTTTCCCTGAAGAACGGTTTTCAGATCACAGGAAGGAAAGAGATTCTCCGACAACCGGATTCCTGGCAGGAACACCGGATTTTCCCGTCTCTTTTCGATGGCCTCCCGTACCTCGGGTTCATACACCCAAAGATCAATTCGGTACCCTTTGTTTGCAAGCAGATTGGCCAGGGCCGTTCCCCAGCTACCGGCACCCACCACACCGATGTTCAGCCCGGCCACCTGATCGACTGAAAAGGCTTTCTTCATCCTTCCTGTGCCTCCTCCTTCTCGGCGATTCGAACGACACCGGTCACTTTTTCGTTGGGATCGAGATCCATGAGCTTGACCCCGTGGGTGTTTCGGCTGATCACCGAAATGCCCCGGATCGGCATTCGGATGAGTTTTCCACCGTCGGTCATCAGCATGATTTCATCGTCTTCGGCCACCACCAGGATGGCGACCACAGAACCGTTGCGTTCCGTCGTCTTGATGGTGATCACCCCTTTTCCGCCTCGGTGTTGGACCGGGTATTCGTCGATCGATGTGCGCTTTCCAAATCCGTTTTCGGTGACCGTCAGAAGGGTCTGGCCGTGGCTCAACACTTCCATGCTCACCAGCCGATCGGTTTCTGCGAATGTCATACCCTTTACGCCCATCGAAACGCGGCCCGTGGGCCGGACATCCGATTCGTGAAACCGGATGGATTTCCCTTCCGCAGTTCCCAGAAATACGTTCATCGTGCCATCCGTCAGTCGGGCGCCGATCAATTCGTCGTCCGGTTGGAGGTGAACGGCGATGATTCCGTTCGAGCGGCTCCTGCTGAATTCCATCAGGTCCGTTTTCTTGATCAATCCGGAACGGGTGGCCAGCAGAATATGACAGCCCGGTTTGAAATCCGGGATGGCGAAAACGGCCGTCAATTTTTCACCCGTCTGAAACTGAAACAGGTTGACGATGGCTTTGCCACGGCTGGTGCGGGTCGCCTGGGGGATTTCATATCCCTTGCAGCGGTACATCCTGCCCAGATTGGTGAAGAACAGGAAGATGTGGTGGGTGGAAGCCACGAAAAGGTGTTCCACGAAATCGTCTTCCCGGGTGGTCATGGCGGTTTTCCCCTTGCCCCCCCGTTTCTGGGAATTGTACACACTCAGAGGCGTTCGCTTGATGTATCCACTGTTGGAAATGGTGACGACGATATCTTCTTCGGCAATCAGGGCTTCCTGGGGGATTTCCCCTGCTTCGTCCGTGATTTCGGTCCGGCGATCATCCCCGAAATCCGTGCGCAGGGCCTGAAGTTCTTCCTTGATGAGATCGAGCACGATCCGGTCGCTTGCCAGAATCCGTCGGTACCAGGCAATGTCCTTCTGAAGTTGTTCGTACTCTTCGACGATCTTGTTCTGTTCAAGGGCGGTCAGTCGCTGCAAGCGCATGTCGAGAATGGCCTGGGCCTGAGCCGCGCTGAGCTGGAAGCGTTCGATCAGGCCGGATTTGGCGGCAGCGGGGGAGGCGGAGGCACGAATCAGGGCGACCACATCATCCAGGTTTTCCAGGGCGATCTTTAGACCGAGCAGGATATGGGCGCGTTCTTCCGCCTTCTGCAAGTCATGGCGGGTGCGTCTGAGGATGACTTCCCGGCGGTGCCGGATGAAATGCTCCAGAATCTGCTTGAGATTGAGCAGCTCCGGCCGGTTGTTGACTACCGCAAGAAAAATGATCCCGAAGGTCGACTCCATCCGGGTGTGCTTGAACAACTGGTTGATGATGATTTCGGCCGGCTGGTCCCGCTTGAGACCGATGGCGATCCGCATGCCTTCACGATCGGATTCGTCCCGGACGTACCGGATGCCTTCGATCTGTTTTTCCTTCACGAGTTCCGATATCGACTCGATCAGTTTGGCCTTGTTCACCTGATAGGGCAGTTCGGTGACGACGATCGTTTCCGTTCCCGATTTCTTTTCCTCCTCGATCATCACCCTGGCTCGGATTCGGATGATGCCCTTGCCGGTTTCATAGGCTTCCCGAATTGCGGCCCTGCCGTAGATGATGCCTGCAGTCGGGAAATCCGGCCCGGGCAGGATTTCCATCAACTCCGCGATATCGATCGCGGGATTGTCGATGAGGGCGTGAATGGCGTCGATCGTCTCGCCGAGGTTGTGTGGGGGGATGTTCGTGGCCATACCGACGGCGATTCCGGATGAACCGTTCACCAGTAGATTGGGAAACTTGCACGGCAATACCAGCGGTTCGGTGAGGGAGTCGTCGTAGTTCGGGCCGAAATCGACGGTCTCTTTTTCGATGTCGTCCAACAGGTGGTGAGCCAGACGCTTCATACGGATTTCGGTATACCGCATGGCAGCCGGTGGGTCTCCATCGACGGAGCCGAAGTTTCCCTGCCCGTCCACGAGGGGATAGCGCATGGAAAAGTCCTGGGCCATCCGAACGATGGTATCGTAGACGGCGCTGTCGCCATGGGGATGGTACTTACCGATGACGTCACCCACGATACGGGCCGATTTCTTGTAGGGCCTGTTCCAGTCGTTCTTCATCTCGTGCATGGCGAAGAGCACGCGGCGATGCACGGGTTTGAGTCCGTCTCGTACATCGGGAAGCGCCCGGCCGATAATGACGCTCATCGCATAGTCGAGATAGGATTTTTTCAGTTCGCTGTCGATCCGGACTTCCGGAAATCGTTCCTCGATCACTTCTTCTGTCATATCGATACTTTCAAAAAGGAGGGTTTCCCCATCCGGGATGATTGGAATGGATGGTTCGTGACGACAGTAGGCAATGGATTACCGGCATGTTTTCATCCAAATCGAACGAGAGACGATTTGTTGCAAGATGGACGGTATGATCCATCTGCCAGCCTCTGCCTTCGGTCTTCTGGCTCCTGTCTTCAACCGCCATCCCTCATTTTGTCTTCTCTTCCACCCATTTTTGATAATGATCCAGGTAAATGTCGGTCAACGTCAGGAAACCCGTCAGCACCAGCGGACCATATACGATGCCGAGAACACCGAAGAGATTCACGCCGCCCAAAAGGGACAGGAAAACGAGCAGGGTGTGCATGTTGACCCGTTTGCCGACGAGAGTGGGTTTCATCCAGTATTCCACAGCCCCGAAACTCAGTAGGAAGAATACACCAAAGAGGATCCCGGCTGCAACTCGATCGATCAGAACCAGGTAGACGATGGTGGGTATGTAGACGATTCCGGTTCCCACGATGGGGACAAAGGATGCGATCAACGAAATGAAGCCCCAGAGAATGGGGGATTTCAAATCGAAAACGGCAAAGAGAATGCCGACAAAGATTCCCTGAATGAAACCGCCCAGGCCGTTTCCGATCAGGATGGCTCCAGCCATGTCCTTGAACCGGTTGAGCAGGCGGATGTCCTGGTCCTGCGGCAGGGGAGAAAGGGCGACGAGGTATTCAATCAGGCGGTTGCCATCCACGAAAAAGAAGAAAACGATGAGCAGCAGAAAGAAGAAATAAAACAGAAACCGCATGATGTTTCCGGCGATGGTTCCCGCCTGCTGATAGAGAAAGAGGCCGATGGACTTTCCGAGTTCCGAGGCGGCCTGGTTCACCTGTTCTCCGGTGATATGGAGATGAAACGGTTCGAGGATCTGGTTGATGCTATCGAGGATGGTGGACTGTTCGATGAGGGATCGGACCTGATCGCTGATGATGGCGTTCTTCCCCATCTGATACAGGGAATAGGCCTCCCGGGAAAGTGCCCCTACCCCGAAAACGCTCGGTACGAATACGGCCAGAAAGATGATGGCGCAGGTGATGGCCGCTGCCGGATGCGGCTTCGTCCATCGGGTCAGCTGATGATAGAGCGGGTGGAAGACGCTTGCGATGATCCCCGAAAAAACGAGAACCGACAGAAATGGCCAAAACAACCACAGAAAAAGTCCTCCGGCGATTGCGAAGAGAAACAGAAAAAACCATAGGACCGTATCGTGCCGGGAGTCCGTGGGTGGCATGGGATTTTTGGAGACTTTCTTGGGCATGATGCTTGGCATCGAGGGAAGAGGGCAGGTGGTAGCCTATGGATGATGGGCTCGCAACAAGTCGTTAACCAACGATGTTCCTTCAATGCCGGACCTTCGGCGGGAGGACGGGGGATGATTTGCGAAGCGGCTTCAAACACGTTGTTGCAGCAGTCACCAATGGCCTTTCCAGCCACCCCGCTTATGCCCGACATTTGCGAAAAACACGACAAAGACAACTGTTTGCGAGTTCATCATTCTCGCAAACAGTCATCCATACCGGCCGCATAACGGTCCTTGCTTTCGGTACAACCGGGTGACGTCTATCGGGAAACGAACATCCCCGCGACCCCAAGCACCAGGACTTCCCAAACGGCAACCGCTACATAATTGTGGGCATACCCGTACACAATACCGCCTCCAATGATGGCGGGAACCATGCAAAACACCAGAATTCCCAATTTTCTGCTGATATCCATGGAAGATTCCTTTCTGTCCCTTTTTGCCGCTTCGGCATTCACCGTTTCGTACGATCGCCGCCCTTGTACATATCACGCCCGTTCGATCACCATGGCCATTCCCATGCCCCCGCCGATGCACATCGAGATGAGGCCGGTCCGATAGCCCTTGCGCTGCATCTGGTACATGCCGGTGACCATTTGACGGGCACCGGTACATCCAATCGGATGACCGAGTGAAATCCCGCTTCCGAGTTCGTTCGGTTTGTCATAGGGAATTCCCAGTTCTTTCATGCATCCGATGGCCTGGGCTGCAAAGGCTTCGTTCAGTTCGATCATGTCGATGTCCGAAAGCTTCATGTCGCAGGCTTTCAGGGCCTTCTGAATGGCTGGAACGGGTCCAAGCCCCATATAGGCCGGATCGACACCGCCCGAGGCAAAGCTCTTAATGGTGACAATCGGAGTAAGCCCCAGCTCATTCGCCTTTTCCCGGGTCATCAGCAGCACGGCTGCAGCCGCGTCGTTGATTCCCGAAGCGTTTCCGGCTGTAACCGTTCCATCCTTCTTGAACGCCGGCCGGAGTTTGGCCATTTTTTCCAGATTCGTTTCCATGGGGCGCTCATCCCGGTCGATCACCGTATCGCCTCTTTTCCCGGGGATGGCAACCGGAACGATTTCCTGTGCAAAAATGCCGGCTGAAATGGCTGCCATCGCCCGGTTGTGGCTCAATACTCCCAGCTCATCCTGTTCCTGACGGCTGATGCCATAGGCAGCAACGATGTTTTCGGCCGTCATGCCCATGTGGTATCCATAAAAAATCTCATAGAGACCATCGAACACCATTAGATCGAGGATTTCCCCTTTTCCGGTCAACTCCATCCGGTGTCCCCATCGTGCCTTGGGCAAGGCAAGCGGGGCCATGCTCATGTTTTCCTGGCCGCCGGCGAGTACGACATCGGCCTGTCCGGCCATGATGGAAGCCGCTGCAAGGGCGATGGCTTTCAAACCCGATCCGCATACCTTGTTGATGGTGAATGCCGGCGTTTCTTTCGGAATTCCGGCCTGAATCATGGCCTGACGGGCCGGATTCTGCCCCTGGGCCGCCTGAAGGACATTGCCCATCACCACTTCATCGATAACGACGGGCTTTGCCGATTCATCCCAGCAGCAGGCTTTCTTTTCCAGATCCGTAAGCCCCGTATCCGCCAGTCGTTTCGGTGCAACGGCAAGGGCGTTTTCACCTGGAACCGGTTTCAACCCCAACCGCTTCAAGGTATCCCGAAGGACAGCCGCGCCGAGGGTTACCACGGGTACATTCACGAATCCGCCGCCAAATGCGCCGATCGCCGTCCGACATCCGCCGACAACCACCACTTCTCTCATGAAGGTCTCCTCCCTGTTGTGTTCCAATATCTGTTGGGGTTTCTGGTTCCGCCATTCTGTCTTGGCAATTTCCGTCGATTCTGCTACCAACAATTGAGAAGCTGTTATCATGAACGCAAGAGAAAATCAACTGAACTGAAGGAGCCGACATGTGTCTTCTGCTGCTGGGGTGTGATGTTCATCCCGATGCGATATGGATCATCGCAGCCAACCGGGATGAATTCTACGATCGGCCAACCGCTTCGCTTCAACAGTGGGAGGATGCGCCGGATATCGTCGCCGGCCGGGACTTGAAGGAAGGCGGAACTTGGATGGGGATCAGCCGCCGGGGGCGATTCGGAGCACTGACGAATTACCGGGATCCGGCGTCCCTTCAGCCGAATGCCCCATCCCGGGGCATGTTGGTCCATGATTTCCTCGTTTCCGATCGACACCCAAAAGCCTATCTCGAAGGACTTCTGTCGCGGATGCATCGGTTCAATGGGTTCAACCTCGTGGTCGGCGACGCTTCCGGGTTGTTCTATCTCGGAAATCGCTGCGGTTCCATTCAAGCGATTCAGCCGGGCTGGCATGCGCTCAGCAACCACTGTCTCGATACGCCGTGGCCGAAAACCGAACGGGCACTGGAAGGTGTGCAGGCGGTCGTTCAGCCGAATCGCGGCATCGACGTTCAGGCGATTTTCGATGTGCTGACGGACGCGGAACCGGCTCCGGACGACCGGCTTCCCGATACAGGGGTCGGACGGGAATGGGAGCGGATTCTCTCTCCCATTTTCATTCAAAGCCCTAGCTACGGTACTCGCTCCTCTTCGGTCCTTGTGCTGAATCGAAGGCGACAGGTGTTCTTTTGGGAAACCACTCACCAGCCGACTTGTCAGAAGACCCATCCGGATGCCATCGTCATGTATGGGCCGATTCACTGGTAGTTTTCCGGAGTTTCTGGAAATTGAACCCAGCCAACGGCCTCTGCATCACAGGGGGCCTTGTTGCAGGCTCAGGTCTGTGCGCCTGGGACGTCGTATCGCAAGCCGGGGACTTGGACGGAGTCCAGAAAAAGAACAGACGGCTTCTTTACGATTCGACATCAAATGATTATGATTGTTGACGGCTTTGCAAAAAGTCGCCTTTCCCGTGCTTTTTGTAAATGTCGGGCATAAGCGGGGCGGCAGGGGAAGCCTTTTGAGCTTGCTGCGAAAACGTGTTTGAAGCCGCCGGATATCGCTGGATCGGACGGACGCGCTTGAACGAATTGACATTGAAAAGCAAGCCATTGCGATTCCACGAGCCTGTATTTACTGTTTGGCCATCCGTCCGATCCTACGAGATCGGGCGGCTGAGTTTTTTCGCAGCAGCGAAAAAGGTTCCCCAGTCACCCCGCGACTCGATAGAGACTTCCTGAGTTTTTGCGAGGCCATCATGATGGCGGCCTTCGGGAAAACCGTTTGCATCGGCTTTCGTCGGAACCGAAGCGTTTTCGGCTCCGCTATTCTGATCAACCTTGGAGGAGGTAGTTGAAATGGAAATTCTGGCAGGCGGAGGATGCCCCTCTGCGCAAAAGAAACAGCAGGAACAGGCCCAGCAAGATGAAGCACTGAAGCAGTCCCTCGATCGGATCCGCAACAAACTCATCGTGATGAGCGGCAAAGGAGGCGTGGGAAAGACGAGTACATCGGTCAATCTGGCCATTGCCTTATCTCAATTGGGCTACAAGGTCGGCATCATGGATGTGGACCTGCACGGCCCCGATGTGCCCCGTATGCTGGGGTTGAGCGGCCTTCTCGATATCACGGACGATCGAAAGCTGATGCCCAAGAAATATTCCGAAAATCTCTCGGCTGTTTCCATCGAGTCCCTCATGCCGAATCAGGACGATGCCATCATCTGGAGAGGTCCGATCAAATACACGGCCATCCGTCAATTCATCGGTGATGTGGATTGGGGGGCTCTGGACTTTCTCATCATCGATTCTCCGCCCGGCACCGGAGACGAGCCGCTCACCGTGGCCCAGACCATTTCGGATGCCAAGGCCGTTATCGTCACCACCCCGCAGGAAGTGTCCCTGGCCGACGTTCGCAAATCGATCAGCTTCTGCAGAACGGTCAAGATGGAGATTTTCGGTCTCATCGAAAACATGAGCGGATTTACCTGCCCCCACTGCGGCAAGGTCGTGGATATCTTCGGCACGGGAGGCGGGCAGAAGACCGCAGCCGAGAACGACATTCTCTTCCTCGGCAAAATTCCGCTCGATCCCGACATGGTGGCCTGTACCGATGCAGGCGTTTCCTTTCTGAAAGAACATCCCGATTCTCCGGTCGGTAAGGCATTTCAGGAGATTGCCAGGAAAATTGCGGAGAAATTGCTCTAACCGGGACGGGGGCTTTCGGAACCGGCAGAAAGCCCCCGCCTTCCCCGATCAAATCCTTCCAGATCCATCTCCAGACGGTCGTTCGGAGCCACCATGACGATCCATTCGCTTAGCATCCGTCTGTCGCCTGATGAAATCGGCTCCGAAGACGCCGTTCGCAGAGCCATCTGCATGGAGCTTGGGATCGATGAAACCCGACAGGTGGTGTACCGTATCGAACAGCGTTCGATCGATGCACGATCGAAAATGCCTTGGTATCAGGTGACCTGCCGTGTCGGTGTCGATGAACCGCTTCCCGAGGTTCCGTCACCCTGGCGGCTTGCGGCCAAACCCCTCCGACGCACCGTCGTTGTGGTCGGTGCAGGTCCTGCCGGATATTTCGCAGCGCTCAAACTCCTCGAGTGCGGTGTTCGGCCGATCGTTCTCGAGCGTGGGAAGGACGTCGTATCGCGAAGATTCGACATCAGCGGGCTGCTCAAATCAGGGATCGTTCATCCGGATTCGAATTATTGCTTCGGGGAAGGAGGGGCGGGCGCCTATTCCGACGGCAAGCTCTATACGCGCTCCGGCAAGCGGGGAGATGTTCGGGAAATTCTGCGGATTTTGGTGGCCCACGGTGCCAGCGAAGACATCCTCATCGACACCCATCCCCACATCGGGTCCAACCGTCTGCCCCGGATCGTTCGTGCCATTCGTCAGACGATTCTCGACAACGGCGGAGAGGTGCGCTTCGAGTCGACCGTTACCGGCCTGATCCATCGGGACGATCGGGTGAGCGGAGTGATCGTCAACGACGCGATCGACATCCATGCAGATGCCGTCATCCTCGCCACGGGCCATTCGGCCCGGGATATATACCGAATGCTCGAGACTACGGGAGTTGCCCTCGAATCCAAGGGCTTCGCCATGGGCGTCCGTGTGGAACATCCACAGGCGCTGATCGACCGGATCCGCTATCACCATGCCCCGCGGCATCCCCGGCTGCCTGCAGCCAGCTATATTCTGAAAACCCAGGTGGCAGGCCGCGGTGTTTTTTCCTTCTGCATGTGTCCCGGTGGCTTCGTGGTTCCGGCATCCACCGAAGAAGGGGAGCTCGTGTTGAACGGAATGAGCCTCTCTTCCCGGTCCTCTCCATACGCCAATGCAGGCATCGTGGTGGAAATCCGAAGCGAAGATGTGGCCGAAGCGGGATATCGAGGGCCTTTGGGTGGGTTGTACTATCAGCGGGATATCGAAAGGACGGCCTGGAAGGCTGCGGGCGGGCGGTTGTGGGCGCCTGCACAGCGGCTCACCGATTTTACGGCGGGTCGATCCTCGAAGGGCCTTCCGAAAGCGAGTTATCTTCCCGGAACGACACCCAGTCGGGTCGATCTCCTGTTGCCGACTCCCATCTCCTTTCGGCTCCGGGAGGCCTTTCTGGCTTTCGGCAAAACCATGCACGGCTTTCACACGGAAGATGCCACCGTTCTGGCATGCGAAACGCGGACAAGTTCTCCCGTACGGATCCCCCGCCATCCGGATACGATGATGCACGTTCACGTCGAAGGTCTCTTTCCCTGCGGGGAGGGGGCCGGATATGCCGGGGGAATCGTTTCTTCGGCTATCGACGGACAAAACGTTGCAGTACGCGTTGCACGGCTTCTGAATCCTTAGGTTTCCCAGGACCGGGCTTGTGAGGCTTGGGGGGTGAATTGCGTGGTTTATCGGTCTCGGACGATGGGCGGGGAGACACTGGCGCCGATTTTCGGACGTAGGTTTCCAGCCAGCGTTTTCGAAATGCTTCGAACTGGTGTTTTTCGATGGCGATGCGGATGTCCCGCATCAGATCCTGATAGAACGTCAAGTTGTGAATGGTGGCCAGCGTTTCTGCCAGGGGATCGTGGGAGAAGAAGAGATAGCGCAGCACCATCCGGGAATAGGTCTGGCAGGTGTAGCAGCGACACCCGGTGTCGACCGGGAAGCGGTCTTTTCGGAAATTCTTGTCCATGATCCGGATCTTGCCGGTTCGGGTGAAGAGGGTCCCGTTTCGGGCGTAGCGGGTGGGAATGACACAATCGAACATGTCCATCCCGGCTGAAACCGCTTCGAGGATATCCTCCGGAAGCCCCACACCCATGAGATAGCGGGGCTTGTTTTCCGGCAGCAGAGGGGCCGTATGCCGAACGACGGCCGCCATCAGGTCGAATCCCTCGCCCACACTGACCCCCCCGATGGCGAAACCGTCGAAATCGATACCCGTGATCTGACGGGCGCTCTCGGTTCGCAGCTCCGGATAGACGCCGCCCTGAACGATGCCGAAAAGATACTGATGTTCCTGAAGCGGACTTTTTCGGCAACGCTCCGCCCATCGGGTGGTCCTTGCGAGGGATTCGGCCACATAGGATTCGGATGCCGGATACTCGACGCATTCGTCGAAGGCCATGACGATGTCGGCTCCCAGCTGCATCTGCAGCTCCATGGATCGTTCGGGACTGAGAAACAGCCGTTCTCCGTCCTCCTGGAAGGAAAAGCTGACCCCATCCTCGGTGATTTTCTTGTCCGGAAGCGAAAACACCTGAAATCCGCCCGAGTCGGTGAGGATCGTCCGTTTCCAGCCCATGAAGTGATGGAGCCCGCCGGCCCGCTGAACCGTGGCCAGCCGTTCGCTCATCATCAGATGGTAGGTGTTGGCCAGTAGCACCTGCGCGCCGGTTTGCATGACATCCTTCGGTGTGGTGGAGCGTACGAAACCGGCCGTACCGACGGGCATGAAGGCAGGCGTTTCCACCGTACCGTGGGTTGTCGTGAATTCGGCCCTTCTGGCGCCGCAAGGGTCGATTGTATGGATCTTGAAACGAAGGTCTTTGTGAATCGATTTCATGGGTGACGTTCCACTCCCGTAACGCGTTCTGTCGAATGCAGAGCGAGTATTTCGTTTTGATGGCCCCGCAAAAAGTCAGGCACTCTCATTTGACCCGCAGGAAGGCGGGTGAATTTTGCTCAGCAGCGGAAAAACTCAGCAGCCCGAGCTCGTAAGATCGGGCGGATGGCCAAACTTGGGATATAGGATTGCTGAGTTGCAACATGATGTTTTTCAAACGAATATCGATAAAGCATCTCCGCCCGATCCAACGATCTCCGGCTGCTTCAAACAGTTTCCGCTGCTTCGCAAAACACCACCCGCCCCCCTGCTGGAGGCCCGGTTTTGAAAGAAAATCCGTGGATGGCGACTTTTTGCGGGGCCATCCTTTTTGATCATCATAGGGTTTACGCCCTGGGGTTTCAACTGAAATATTCCGGCAGAATTCCCTCAACGTCTCAGGTTTGCAGGAAAACTTCGCAGATGCCCTGCGGGTCCATTCAGAGTGCCTGACTTTTTGAGACTCCATCATCGTTATAATCCCATGCCCTTTCGTACTTCCCGTTTGCATCCCATTCGTCTCTTATGGTATAAAGAGATATCCAGGGTAAAACCCCTTTCCCCTTGCAATCGATTGCTCCATTCACCATGTTCATCCGTGGTTTCGATCCTAATTCGGTGTCGGCGATTCATGCAGTGCAAGCGTTTTCGATGGACGAATTTCCATCAATAAAGGAGTAACCCCCTTCTCGATGAAACCCAGCTCCCCCACAGCCCATCGGCTGACCTTCCCCGATCTTCACCTGGTCCGTCAGCTTTTCGGAGAAAACAACACCCACCTCGACAAGATTGCCAGAGCCGTGGATGTACGCATCGATACCCGCGGAAACACCGTCTTCATCGAAGGCGATGATTTTGCGGCCGACCTAGCCGAAAACATTCTCAACCAGCTCTATGATCTGCTGAAAAACGGATATCCTCTTTACGATACGGATGTCACCCACGCCATCCGTGTCCTGAGTGCGGATGATCACGCAGACCTGAAAGAGATCTTTCTCGATACGGTCGTTGTCACCGCCCAAAAGAGCTCGGTCACACCCAAGAGTCGTGCCCAGAAGGAATACATCGACGCGATCCGCAATTACGACATCGTCTTCGGGATTGGGCCTGCCGGCACCGGCAAGACCTATCTCGCCATGGCCATGGCTGTAGCGGAGCTCGGCAGGGGAAATGTCCGACGGATCATTCTGACCCGTCCGGCTGTCGAGGCAGGCGAAGCCCTCGGATTTTTGCCCGGTGACTTGGCCGAAAAAGTAGACCCCTACTTGCGCCCGCTCTATGATGCCTTGCACGACATGATGCGGTTCGACAAGGCCACCAACCTCACCCAGAAAGGCATCATCGAAGTCGCCCCCCTCGCCTTCATGCGGGGCAGAACCCTCAACGATGCCTTTATCATCCTCGACGAAGCCCAGAACACCACCACCGAACAGATGAAGATGTTCCTGACCCGCATCGGCTTCAACTCCAAGGCCGTCATCACCGGCGACATCACCCAGATCGATCTGCCGTCCGAAAAGCTCTCTGGTCTGATCGAAGCGAAAAACATCCTGCAGGGAATCAGCGGCATCAAGATGGTCTTTTTTTCCAAGCAGGATGTCGTCCGCCACAAGCTCGTGCAGGAGATCATCCACGCATACGAAGAACACGAAAAAGGACGCACGAAATGAAACCGACCGTGTTCCAGGATGTCTGGAAACACCTGAAGCTGACGGAGAATGCCTCCAAATGGCTGATCCTTGTCGGCGTCACATTGATTTTCGTTGCCATCCACTATCCCAATCTCGTCCCATCCGTTGCCCATTACAAAATCGGAGACGTTGTCGAAAAAGACATCAAAGCCAAGAAGGATTTTCTGGTGGAAGATATCGAGGCAACGGAAGCCAATCGCCTGAAGGCGATGGAGGAAGTGCTATCGGTCTTCGATCACGATACGTCTCTTCTGACCAGCCTGACCACAGCCGTTCATCGGGCATTCGACATCCAGAGACGGCATCAGGAAGCCGAAAAAGCCCTACAGCAGCCGGTGCTCCCGAACCTGGCCCCGACGGACAACGGTCCCCATCGAAGAATCGTCGAAGCCGACCGCTTCGGTGAGCGGAAAAGTCAGTTCGAACAGACGGCAGGAATGAAGATCGATGCCGAGAGTTACGCTCTGCTCGAAAGAGAAGGGTTTCATCAGCGCATCGAGGACGCCGTCGTCCAGATTTTGACGAACATTCTCGACAACGGCGTCATCGGCAACAAGGATCTGCTGTTGCGGGAAATGGACAGAGGAATCCTTCTGCGGGACTTGGAAAGCGGTGCAGAAACCATCTTGTTGAGGCTCAAATCCATTTACGGTCTCGATCAGGCCCGAAGCATGGTGCGAATTATCGGCTCTCCCGTACTGGCACAGGAAAGCGCCGCTGTCCGCAACTTGGTGGTTGAAATCGCCCAGAGCCTGATTCAGCCCAACATTGCCTACAACCGAAAGGAAACCGAGGAAAGACGCAGAAGGGCCTACGAATCCGCCAAGCCCGTTTTGTATCAGATCAAGGCAGGCGAAATGCTGATGCGCGAAGGCGAGCGGGTCACCGCAGAACACCTGATGAAGCTGAACGCACTCAAAGACCAGGAGCAGACCCGCTCGGCCCTGTTCGGTGTTGCCGGATCGGCCCTCATCATGGCTTTCCTGCTTTCAACCGCCTACATTTTGTTGCGACATCTGAGTCCCTTTCTGCGACAGAACGCCGACAAACACCTGCTCTTTCTCGCATCCATTCTGGTCACCTTCTTTCTTCTCGTCCGGGTGGCCTTTTCCTTTATCGAGAGCATTTCTTCCTCGCTTTCCTACGGCATTACACCGATTTCCCTTCTCTTCGCCATTCCACTGGCTTCTGGTTCCATGACGACCTGTCTCTTCATGGGCATGAATCCGGCTGCCATTCTTTCGGTGGTCCTGGCCTCCGCCAGTGCCCTGCTGTTTCAAGGTCGCTTCGAGATCATGTTCTTCTTTCTGATGAACAGCTTGATGGCCGCCTATTGTGTGAAACGTTGTCGGGAACGAAGGGTATTCATCCGGGCGGGGTTCACGATCGGATTGCTGAACGTCGGACTGGCTACGGCCATCTGTTTTTATGAAATTCGGGTATCGTCGTTCGAGCTGATCTGGTCTTGGACTTTCGCCTTTCTGGGAGGGGTGCTGACGGGTGTTCTCGCATCGGGGGTTGCCCCGCTGTTCGAATGGGCTTTCGGCTATACCACGGACATCACCCTGCTGGAGCTGGCCAACCTCGATCGGCCGATTCTCCGACGTCTTTTGCTCGAGGCACCGGGCACTTACCACCATTCGGTCATTGTCGGTTCGATGGTGGAGGCTGCGGCCTCCGAAATCGGCGCCAATCCGCTCCTGGCAAAAGTCTGCGGTTATTACCACGACATCGGAAAAATCCGAAAACCTCTCTATTTCATCGAAAATCAGGCCGGTGGCAAGAACCGGCATGACAAACTGGCGCCTTCCATGTCCAAGCGCATCCTTGCGGCCCATGTGAAGGACGGTGTCGAAATGGCGAAGGAAAACAAGCTGGGACAGGCCATCATCGATGCCATTCAACAGCATCACGGCACCAGCCTCATGCGGTTCTTCTATGAAAAGGCTAGACAGCAGAGATCCGATCAGGATATCAATCCCGATGATTTTCGGTATCCCGGACCCAAGCCCCAGACCCGGGAAGCAGGTCTCGTGATGCTGGCCGATGTCGTCGAGGCGGCTTCCCGAACCCTCGAAAATCCGACCCCGGCTCGCATTCAGGGGTTGGTGCAGAACCTGATCAACAAAGTCTTTTCGGACGGCCAGCTGGACGACTGCGAGCTGACTCTTCGGGATTTGCACAACATCGCCAAAGTGTTCACCCGGATCCTGAATGCCATCCACCATCACCGCATCGAGTATCCGGATCAACTGGTTGTCATCGGAGGCAAAGCAATCCATGGGCGTATTGATCAGCAACCGACAAAAACGGAAGCGGGTCCTGCTAAGGGAGATCCGCCAGAAGGCGCAGGCCATATTAAACGCCTTGGGATATCCTGAGCATGAACTGTCGATCCTGATCGTCGACGACAAGGAGATGGCTCAGTTGAACGCCCAATACCTCCATCGGGAGGGGCCGACCAACGTGATTGCCTTTCCCATGCAGGAAGGCGATTTTTCGGACGTCAATCCCTTGTTGCTGGGGGATGTCGTCCTTTCCGTGGACACCGCTCAGGTCGAAGCTCGGGATGCCCGCATTCCGTTTTCCGCGCGTTTCACCCAGCTTCTGGTCCACGGCATCCTGCATCTGGTCGGATATGACCATGAAGGGGACGAGGAGGAAGCCAGGCGCATGGAAGCCAAAAGCGATGAACTGATTGCCATGCTGGCCAAAGCGGGGCCTTCGGTATGAAGCGGTACCTCGTGACTGCGGATGAAATGCGTCGGATGGACCGAATGGCGATCGAAGATTTCGGTATTCCCGGCCTTGTCCTGATGGAAAATGCCGGAAGGCAGGCCGCGGATATCCTGCTGAAGACGTTTTCGAGTCGGCTTCCCATCGATGTCGGTGTTGCAGCGGGTCGGGGCAACAACGGCGGGGACGGTTTTGTCATCGCGCGGGTGCTTTCATCCAGGGGCTGTTCGGTCACGGTCTATGTGCTGAGCAGCCGGGAGCGGATCACTGGTGATGCCTTGGCGAACCTGATGCTGATCGAGGCCATGGGCATCGCAACGCTGTTTCTCACCTCGGAGTCTGATCTGCTGCGGATGGAGGCCCGGATGGCCGCTCACGATGTGCTGGTGGATGCTCTGCTCGGCACAGGCCTCAACCAGGAAGTCCGTGGACTCTATCGATCGGCGATCGACATCCTGAATCGTTCGAAAAAACCGGTCTTCTCGGTGGATTTACCTTCCGGTCTGGATGCGGATACCGGAAAACCCCTCGGCTGTTGTGTGCAGGCCCATACCACCGCCACTTTCGGCTTTCCCAAGGTCGGCCATCTGCTGCAGCCGGGTGCGGCGTTCACCGGACATCTCCATGTCGTCGATATCGGTATTCCTGCCCTTGTTGCGGACCGGGTGGCGCCTCGGCACGCCTGGTTGGGCACTCGGGATTTTTTCGATGTCGTCCGAAGCCGCCATCCGGAAACCCACAAGGGGAGGACCGGGCACTGCCTCATCGTAGCCGGATCCAGGGGAAAGGCCGGAGCTGCCGGTCTGGCCGGAAGAGGGGCATTGCGTGCCGGAGCAGGTCTTCTCACCCTGGCTTGCCCGTCTTCCATCCAACCTCTTCTACACGGCTTTCTGATGGAAGCAATGACCGAAGCCCTCCCGGAAACCCCTTCCGGAATGCTTGCCGACGAAGCCCTCGGACCTCTTCTCGAACTGACAGCCGGAAAAAGCGTTCTGGCCGTCGGACCGGGCATTGGTTCAAGCGAGCCGACCGTTCGACTGGTTCAGGACATCGTCGCGGAAAGTCCCGTTCCGCTTGTCATCGATGCCGACGGGTTGAACGCCCTGGCCCGGGAT
>JBFMBE010000002.1:0-76510 GCA_040755275.1 Thermodesulfobacteriota bacterium
GGTGGAATCGCAATGGCTTGCTTTTCAATGTCAATTCGTTCATGCGCGTCCGTCCGATCCAACGATATCCGGCGGCTTCAAACACGTTTTCGCAGCAGTCTCAAAAGGCTTCCCCAGCCACCCCGCTGATGCCCGGCATTCCCCAAAAACACGGGAAAAGCGACTTTTTGCGATCCCATCCCTTCTGATTTCGGACGTCGGTCTCTTCTCCTCTGTGGAAGGCCCTCTCCTTTAGCCGGATACCTTGTCCGGGTGGTTGACACTGGCCACCGGGCAGCTGGCTCGCAGGACCACTTGTTCGACCGTGCTGCCTAAGATGGCTTCGTCCGGATCGACTTCTTTGGCATGGTGGGCCATGACGATCAGATCCGCATTCTTGGCGCGGGAGTATTTCAGGATTTCCACATAGGGGATGCCTTCCCAGATGTCGATGTCATAGTTGTCGTAATCGTCGAGGTAGGGAAGGTAGGTTTTTTCGATTTTCCGACGAGCTTCTTCGATCTTGGATTCGATTTCCTCCTGGGAGATGATTTTCCCTGCGTGAACGGAGCTCATGTCAACGGCATGAAAGATATGCAACCGGCTGCCGATGGCCTTGGCGAGCTTGCGGGCGAAGAGGAAGGCGGAAAAGGCCTGCTTGCTGAAATCCGTGCCGAAGACGATGTTCGAGAAATACCATAGACAGGTCGTGCAGGGACGGCTTACGATCAGCACGGGGCAACGGGCACTTCTGGCCACATGCTGCATGTTGGTGCCGACGGCCCCGCGGTAACGAGCCGCGCCGGTCTGTTCCTGGCGGGAATGGGCGCCCATGACGATCAGATCGACATCTTTTTGCCGTGCAAAACGCAGAATCTCTGTGCTCGGCACGCCGGCTACGGCATCGATCTCGAAATTCAGATAGTCCCGGATGTATTTGTCGTAGGTGTTGCGCAGTTCCTCTTTCACCCAGGCCACATAATCGGCATCGTAGTGCTCGCTTTCTCCAGTCCGGATGTCCTTGACCGTCGTGCTGAATCCGCGGGAGGGCATGCCGAGAACATGAAAAACGTGGAGTTTGGCGTCATATTTCTTGGCGATGTCGAAAGCCACGTGCGCCGCGTTGTCGCAAACCGGCGTTCCGGTCGTTGCAAACAGGATCTTGTTGAACATCGTCACCTCCGTAGTTCGCAGGCGCGCTGCGATCCGTGAAAACTCAGCTCCCAGGCGATCGCATCGATCACCTCGAAGAGGGTGTAGACCGTTTCGAATTCGAACAAGTCGATGCTGTCTCCGAAGACGACGTGCTTGAGTTTTCCCAGTCGAATCGGCAGATCGAGGATCGTCTCCATCGTGAAAAACCGGATTTCGAGCATCTCCTTGCCTTGGATGCCGTGCAGGGAATGATAAATTTCAAGTCGAGGCTCTCCCGGAAAGCCGATCATTTCGATGGTCTTGGTCAAGAGCAGGTGATCCAGCCCGGAGTCTACACGGTTCAGTTTGGAACAAGCCCGGTACTGAGCCAGATGCTCCGACCAGAAGGGATTGATCTCTTCATAGATCGGATAGATTTCGATCATCCGGAACAGGCTTCTGAGCGTGCACGTCGATTCCAGCACGAGTGCGGCGTTCAGTACCATGAGCGGTTTCGCATCGACGGGTTTCCCCTCGAAGACGAGCTTGCCTTTAGCGGTCAGCAGAACGGAATTCATGGGTGTCTCGCCACCGCCAGGGTTACTCCTCCGGCTTCAGATGATCCGGAACGATGACCATCTTGAGCAGCAGCGGTTTCAGAAAGGACCACCGGATGCCGATGTGATAGACTTCTTCCATGTCACGGATCGCATCCCAGCAGTTGTGGCAGGGTGCGATGACCAGCTTGGCGCCGGTTGCCAGAATCTGATCCCGTTTAACCTTGAGACCGATGTTTCGCTGCTCCCGATAACGGCCGACCCCGTTCATGCCTCCGCCGCCGCCGCAGCAGAAATTGTGCTCCTTGCAAGGGGACATTTCCCGGAAATCTTCGGCGATGTAACTCATGATTTCCCGGGCGCATTCCTTGAGTCCTGCGTTTCGGATGTAGTTGCAGGAGTCCTGATAGGTAACCGGCTCCTTGATTTTTTTGGCCGGATCGATCTTCAGCTTTCCGGTGCGCAGGGCTTCGGCCACCCATTCCACATAATGAAAACTAGGGATGGGCGTCTTGCCGGTTCGGATACCTGCCCAATAGGGACCTTCGATAACGGTCGCCCGATAGGCGTGCCCGCATTCGGTGACGACCATGCGTTTGGGTTTGAGCCGTTCCATGGCTCCGTAAACTTCTTGGACCTGCATCCTGCAACCTTCCCAGTCTCCAGCAAACATGGCCAAGGACGTCTCCTCCCAGCCGACGCTCGGCACGGTCCAGTTTTCGCCTGCGATGTGGAAGAGGATGGCTGCCTCTGCGATGTCTTCGGGGTAGTGTTTCGGCTCTCGGGCGTTGACTGTATATAGGATATCGGCGTTTTCCTTGTCCACCGGAATTTCGAGTCCGGGCCATTCCTCTTCGTTTTCTTCCTGCATCCACTGGCAGGTATCGACCCAGTCCTCCGGTGTAACATCCATTTGGGCGCGAAAGATCCGGTGCATCCCGGAGCCGATTTTCATTTCCCAGGGAACGAAGCCCTGACTAAAGCACAGACCGCGCAAATAGCCGAACATGACACCCATGTCGATTCCGAAAGGACAGTAGAGGCCGCATCGGTTGCAGCAGGTGCATTTTCCCCAGGCCGTATCCATAGCGTAGATCATGAATTCGGTGTTCACGTCGCCGTTTCGTTTGACGATTTCTCCCAGGGTGGACTGGATCTTGTATGAGGGCACCTGCTTCGGATCCTTGTCGTTCGCCAGATAGAAGAAACAGGAATCGGCGCACATCCCACAGTGAGCGCAGATCTCGAGCCAAGTGCGTATTCTCGATTTGCAGGTTTTTTCCAGGGTTGCCCGCAGAGCCGCCTTGTCGACATCGAGGTGCTTCATTTCCTCGTAGTAAAGTTTGCCGCTCTTGTCTGCGAGCAGGGCATCAAGTTCTTCCCGGGTGTTGACCGGCTTCTTGTTGCAAAGAGTTCCTTCAGGCATAATCGGATTCACTCACTGAAATAGGGTTTCCATCCAAGGTCGGTCCGGATTACCACACCATCCCCTTGTTTTTCATGCCGCCGCGCTTGATCCCGAAATCCATGCCGAGCTGTGCACGGGACAGGAAGAAATTGACGAAGTGCGACAATTTGGTGAACGGAATGGCAACCAGCATTACTTCTCCGGAAAGAATATGACAGATCAACCAGAACGAATAGGATGAAGCCTGAATGTGAGCCATATAGCCGGTGAAAAAGGGCATCACGGCGATGGCCAGCACCAGGTAATCCATTCCATCGGTGATGGTACGCACTTCCGGAAGGGCGAGCCTGCGCAGCAGCAAAAACAAAGCCGACACCATCACCATCAGGGTCAGGATGTCCGCCAGGGTTTCGGGAATCATCGGCAGGCTGAAGCCCCACCGTTCGAAGAGAAATACATTGTGACCGATCAGAAAAATCGGTGTGAACAGAAGGCCGATGTGAAACGTGAACACGAGAATGGTCAAAAAGGGATTCTGTCGCCAACTGTGGGTTGCGAACGGAAAGAGCCAAAACCCGATCGAGCGGAGTGCACCCCGGATTCCATAGGATACATTGACGGTATAGGTGACGCGATCGAGCTTCCAATCCAGGCCCCGGATGTACAGAACGATTCGGACAAGGCAGCCGATGAAGAATACACCGAAAGACAGCCAGGCCAGCGGGCCGGTTACCAGTTCATACATGGGAAACTCCTTCTCTTGCACGCAAGTCTATCAGATCCCGGCGACAGCGGCGGGGGTGTCATCCCGAACATGCCACCGCGGTTCATGCTTTCTTTCCTTTCGATATTCTTCCCGATTTCAATGAGTCGATCCCGGATGCTCCGGTGAAGGGGAATCGACTGTGCCATCCTCATCCCGCTCGCTCAAAAACAACCAGAAAGCGGTGATGCCGATCAGGGAAACGACCATCAGAATATAGGTGACCCCCTTGGTGAAGGTCATGAAATCCTGCAACGTAAAGAATGTATGGTCCATAAAAAGAGCCCCTTCTCAATGCCCGTGGTATTCCGGATGTTCGTAAAGGATCGGCATTCGGGTGACGATGAACCGGAAGATAAGAACCCCGACCGTGACAATGAACACCGAAATCATGATTTCCATCCAGTGCGGGAAATACCGCTGGCTGGAGGGCAGATGCCAGTTGAAGGCCACCAGCGAAATATTGAAGCGATTGACGATGATACCCAACACAGTCCATGCCGCCGTGTAACGGATCAACTTGACGTTTTTGTCGCGTACGCCCACGGCATACAAAAAGCAGGGTAAAGCGATGAATCCAAGCATTTCCACCAGAAACCAGGCCCCATATCCGGTGTTCAGGTAATGCCAGGTGTTGGCCGTCGAAAGACCGATCACTTTAATGATGAAATAGCCGGCCAGAACGAGGGATGCCGCTTTTCCGAAGCCGAGGGTAACGCCCAAGGATTCCCGTTGGTGGGTCTCATCCAGCTTGTCCCCGAAATAATGGTGGGAGAGGGTGCTTTCGAACAGGACCATCGACAGCCCGGCAATGATGCTCGAAACAAAGAAATATACGGGCAGGTAGGTGCTGTACCAGAGTGGATGAAGCTTGGACGGTGCGATCAGGTAAAGGGCGCCCAGCGAGCTTTGGTGCAGGGTCGAAAGAACGACACCGAAGATGGTCAGCACCATCGTCAATTGGACGACCAGGTTTCGGGCCCGCTTCAGGCCGAGCCATTCCAGGGCTGCAGGCGTAAATTCGATGAAGAGCACCGTCAGGTAGAGCGCAACACAGGCGCCCACTTCGAAGAGCAGAGATGTTGTCCCCTGCTGGACGACGAAGGGGTAGGGCAGCCGCCAGGGTCTGCCTACATCGTAGTGGAGAGCGAACACGACGAGGGCATAGCCCAGGAACCCGGTCAGGATGGCCGGACGAACGGCGGAATGAAAGCGCTTCAATCCGAAGATGTAGACAGCGGCGGATGTCACATATCCGCCGGCAGCCAGGGCGACACCACAGAGCAGGTCAAATCCGATCCAAATGCCCCAGGGGTTGTCGTCGTTCAGGTTGGAGACAGCTGCCAGCCCTCCGGTGAACCGCAGCACCGTCAGCACCAGACCCATCGCGATGATGATGCCTGCGATCAGATTGAAAGGTGTCAATACCGGTTTGTTGGAAACGGTGGTGGTTTCAGACATCAGGCGTGCCCCTCCTGTTCGGCCTTTTTCTTGGCTTCTTCCAAAGCTTTCTGGACGGCCTGCTGGACGGCCGTTTCCTTTTCCTTTCGGGCCTTTTCAAGTGCGGCCGCCTTTTCGGCTTCCGCTTGTTGACGGGCCTGGGCGATTGCCGCTTGGACGGCTTCCCGTCGTTCTTCCTCGGATACCCGTTCCTTTCGCTTCGAAATGGCGTAGATACCGGTCAGAAGAACGGGCCACAGACCGACGACGATGGGCACCGCACCGAGGGCGCCGGATGTGAGCTCGGGGGCGGGGGTGATGCCCAAGTCTTCCCGCATTCCGATGGACGCGAAGGGTACACCCGAAAGATAGAGCCAACTGGTTCCACCCATTTCCGTCTCTCCGTAGATGTGATCGATGTAGCGCTCCGGGTGGCGGCGGATGCGTTCTCGGGCGATATCCAGAATGTCTTTCCGCTTTCCAAACGTGAGGGCTTCCTTCGGGCAGGCCTGAACGCACCCCGGTAGCAGGCCTTTCTGAATTCTCGGGTGGCACATCGTGCACTTCATGACACGGGGCTCGAGCGCCTTGTCGTATTCATAGGCCGGAATCTCGAAAGGACAGGCGATCATGCAGTAGCGGCAACCGACACAAACACTTGGATCGTAAACGACCGCTCCTTCAGGTGTCTTCTGGAAGGCCCGAACGAAACAAGCCGAGGCGCAGGCCGGTTCGAGGCAGTGGTTGCACTGCTTCTTGACATACACATATTTTCCGATGGATTCCGTCTGCTTCGCCGACGGAAATTTGTTGACCACGGTGTATGTCTTGGCCGTTGTTCTGCGTCTGGACTCGAGTACAGACAAATCGGTGAACGGCTTGTCCGGCACGGGCAACTCGTTGACCGTATTGCAGGCGGCTTCGCAGGATCTGCAGCCGACGCATCGGGTGATGTCGTGCAGTACGGCATAGCTGTTGGGATATCCCCTAAAGTGGGTATTTGCGGCTCCCTGTGCAGAGGTGCGATTCATCAAGGTCCCTGCTCCGGCTGCTCCCATCCATCCCAAAAATTTTCGACGTGATAACGACATGTGATAACCTCTACGATTCCCCGGAAGTGGTTTTCAACTCCATGCTCAGCATCGATCCGCCCGGTCCGTTTATCGATTCAACGGCGGAGATGGTTTTTAACGGGGTTTTTCCTTGTGGCACTCGGTGCAACCCATTGGATGTTCCATGGCCATGGCCTGATGACAGCCCATGCACTGGATGTGGTAAGCTCCCATCAATGCCGGTCGGTTCATGGTGTCCGGCCGCTGTTGGACACTATGGCAACTCTGGCACGTCGGGGGTGTCAGCGAAGCGGGGCTGTTGTGGTGACATCCCTGACATAGCGTCAAGGTGTTCTGATGGAAATATGCCGCCAGTTTGCTCTTTTCGGTATTCTTCAGTAGGGTGTTCACGATCTTGCGATGCGGAAAATCAGCAGGTTGGTATTTGTCGGACAAGGTCTTGATAGCGATCTTCTCCGGGATCTTGTTCATCAGGGTGTCATCCAGAACCGTGGATACAGGTTTACGGGCTACCAAAAGCGCCTTGGCCGCTTGGACTTCTTCGGCGGGTGATTGCGGCACCGGATTCATGGTAGCAGGATCGGCCATATGACACTGGACACATAGGGCATCCGAAAGTTTCTTCTGAGCCATGGGTGCGTGGCATCCGGCGCAGGCGAGTTCGGCCTTTTTCCGATCGTGGCATCCCATGCAGGAGGTTTCGTCGCTTCGCAAATGCATGGCTTTTTCGAGGGTGACGAACTTGCCGTCCTTGGCCCCACCCGGTGTGTGGCAAACGTTGCAGGCGCTCATCTGTTTGTGATGGCATACTCGGCAGGTATCCGAATAGGTTTCATGGGCCAGGTGATCGAAGGGAACGAAGGCGAGTTTGGCGTCTTTGGAAAGAGCCTCCTTCGACGTCTTGACGAGCACGGTATCGGGTTGCTTGCGGTTGAGGCGGGGAATATCGGTCAGCTTTTCGATCTTGGCCTGTGCAGCCGGATCGTGGCAGGATGCGCATTGGATGGGTCCCGCCTTCTTGGATGTAGCAGCCGTTTTTCGGTGACAGTCGATGCAGGCGATGTGGGATGCAAACCGATTGGCGATTCGGTTTTCCTGGGTGGTTTCCAAATGGCAATACCGACAGGTGCCTTCCTTTTCTTTGATATAGACGAGTTTCTTTGCCTGGGTGTCGTATTCGTGATGGCAGGTTTCACATTTGTTTTCGAGGGCCTTGGTGTGGCGGGCGTGAAGGGATTTGTCGAGTCCCATGGGTTTGCGATTGGAGAAGTATTTCGGGGTCTCCGTGTGGCATTCTCCGCAGGTGACGGGACCGGATTTCATGCGGGCGCTGGTTGTGCTGCGGTGGCAGGAAATGCACTGATCATGGTAGATGTTCATGAGGGTTTCGGCGCTGTCGTCCTTGAGTCGCTTGAATTTCAATGAAAGTCTGTCCTTTTCGGGAAGGTGGCAGGCCGTACAATCCTTCTGTTGTTGTTTGAGCGCTTCGGTGTGGGCATCGTGCGGAAAGAAGACGACGGGACGCTGTAGTTTGCCGAAGGTCTTCATCGTATCGATAGGGATGATGTCCGCTCGGATTCGATCCGGGGAATTCGGGGCATTGCCCTTCGCCATAGCGAACCAGGCTGTGACGAAGACGATCAGGATCAAGGTGAGAATGGAGATGGGGAGAATACGAGAGCGAATGTTTCCCATGATGCGCTTCCTTCGGTAATGGATCTTCCTGCGAATCGCCTGGATGGATCAGCCCTGATTTGGGAATGCTGGAGAGCAGTGTCCCATGTCATTTTTGGGGACTTTGTATCGAAAGAATTTTCTTATGTCAAATAAAAATTTCATACAGTATTTTTACGTAGCGTGACCATGATGTATTATAGAATGCCCAATAAAATATAGAATCATTTTAAGTTACCTATATTATGGTTAATATCGATGGTAGCATATAGACTAATGTTGTTATGTGGTTATACATAGAAAAATTGTATAATAAATCGGATTGAAATGTCAAATCGTTCTGAATATACTGACAATATGGAACATGTGGTTATGCATCATGGGGTCTTATTGATTCATCTATTGGTGATCATTTAGGATAATGATGATCAAGCAGGATATACGATGTTTCCATAAATGCTTTGTCGATGTATAGCGGATCAATGAAGTCCGTTATAAACTGCGGCGGTTCGACCGGATGCGGTGCCATTGGGACACGTTTCCGATCCAGTTCAGGGCTGCCGTCTGAAGCGGTATTCCGCCATTCTGGCGGTTGCTCGCGTGTAGCCGCCGTGAGCCAGCCTTCCATGGTTTTCCTTGACACCAATCCGGAATCTTACTAATAGTCCAGCGGATTGGTCGAGGTATCGCATCAGAAACCGCCATCCCGCTGCAATTCCAAGCAGCGGCATCGCCATACTGCTTGCGCTCCGAGAGGGCGCGGAGGATATTCCATGAACGACAAGAAGGATTACAAGAAAACGTTGAACCTGCCGGTTACCGGCTTCCCGATGAAGGCCGATCTCGCCAAAAGGGAACCCGATCGGTTGAAAGCCTGGGAAGCCGTCAATCTGTACCAGCGTGTCCGGGAAGTGTCCAAAGGCCGGCCGCCATTCATCCTGCACGACGGTCCGCCATACGCCAACGGACGCATCCATATCGGAACGGCTCTGAACAAGATTCTGAAGGATATCGTTGTCCGTTCCCGACAGATGGCCGGCTTCGATGCCGTTTATGTTCCGGGATGGGATTGTCACGGGCTTCCCATCGAACACAACGTCGAAAAGGAACTGGGAGACGAAAAAGCCAGGCTCAGTCAGGCGGAGATTCGCAAGAGATGTCGTTCCTATGCGGAAACCTATATCGATATTCAGCGGGAAGAATTCAAACGCTTGGGTGTCATGGGGGAATGGGACAATCCCTATTTGACCATGGACTATCGATATGAGGCCATCATCGCTACCGAATGCCTGAAATTCGCTCTTCAGGACAATCTCTTCCGCAGCAAGAAACCCATACACTGGTGTTGCCAGTGTCATACGGCCCTGGCAGAGGCAGAAATCGAATATGCCGATGAAGCTTCGCCTTCGATTTACGTGAAGTTTCCCCTCGTCGACGATCCCGGCATCGAGGCGCTTCGAGGCAGGAGGATCTCTGTCATCATCTGGACGACGACCCCCTGGACCATTCCGGCAAACCTTGCCATCAGCCTGCATCCCGACTTCCGCTATGCCTGCGTGGCGGTTTCGGACGAGGAAGTGTTCATCCTGGCCGCGGATCTCGTCGAGGCCTGCATGAAGGCGTTTGGCATCAGCGGATGGAGCACGCTCGCCGAAGTGTCTGCGGCAGCACTCGAAAACCTTCGCTGCAAGCATCCCTTGTATCCTAGAGACAGCCTCATTGTCTTGGGAACCCATGTAACCCTCGATGCCGGAACGGGTTGCGTTCACACAGCGCCCGGCCACGGCCGGGAAGACTACGAAGTGGGACTGAAGTACGGGCTCGACACCCTGTCTCCCGTGGACGACGAAGGCAAGTTCACGACTGAAGCCGAAGGCTTCACGGGCCAGTTCGTTTTTTCGGCCAACAAGGCCGTCATCTCCCGGTTGCAGGAAGCCGGGGCCCTCGTTTCATCTGGAACGATTTCTCACTCCTATCCCCATTGCTGGCGTTGCAAGAAGCCCGTCATCTTTCGGGCAACCCCACAGTGGTTCATTTCCATGGAAAAGACGGGCCTGCGGCAACAGGCACTTGAAGCCATCGATACCGTGCAGTGGATTCCGAGCTGGGGACGGGAGCGCATCTACGGCATGATTCAGAACCGGCCCGACTGGTGTGTTTCCCGCCAACGCACTTGGGGGGTGCCGATCGCTATGTTCATCTGTGAGGACTGCGACGAGGCCCTGATGACCCAGCAGATCAGCGACCACATTTTTAGGCTCTTCGAGGCACACGGTGCAGACGTTTGGTTCGAGCGGCCGGTACAAGAGCTCATACCGGCAGGCACCACTTGTCCGAAGTGCGGGAGTGCCCGGTTCAGGAAGGAAACCGACATTCTCGATGTCTGGTTCGATTCCGGTGTTTCCCATGCCGCCGTTCTGGAAGACCGACCCTACCTTGAATGGCCCGCGGATCTCTATCTCGAAGGCAGTGACCAGCATCGCGGCTGGTTCCACAGCGCTCTGTTGACAGCTGTCGGCACCCGAAAGAAAGCGCCTTATCGGGCCGTTCTCACCCATGGATTCGTGGTGGACGCCGAAGGCAAGAAGATGTCCAAGTCTCTCGGCAACGTCATCGCACCGAAACAGGTCATCGACCGCTATGGTGCGGAAGTGCTGCGCCTGTGGGTATCGGCTTCGGATTATCGCGACGATATCCGGATTTCGGACGGCATTCTGGGGCAGTTGAGCGACGCCTATCGCCGCATTCGGAATACCTGTCGGTTTATCCTGGGCAATCTCTTTGATTTCAATCCGGCAACGCATCGGGTTGGGTGGGAACGTCTGACTGGCATCGACCGCTATGCCCTGCTGCGGCTGCAGCAGCTCATCGCCAAGACCCGCAAGGCCTATGAAGCCTACGATTTCCACATCGTTCATCACGCCCTGTATCAGTTCTGTACAGTGGATCTGTCGGCGTTCTACCTCGATGTGTTGAAAGACCGGTTGTACACTTCCCTGGCCGACTCGACGGAGCGTCGCGCCGCCCAAACCGTGATGTTCGACACCTTGGATGCGATGGTACGGCTCATGGCTCCCATCCTGCCCTTTACGGCGGAGGAAATTTGGGAATTCATGCCTGCATGGCCAAACAAGGAGGCCAGTGTTCATTTGACCCTGCTCCCCGAGGTGGATGAACGCCTGAAGGATCCCGAGCTCGAATCCGAATGGGATCGGCTGCTCGACATCCGTTCCGCCGTTCTCAAAGCCCTGGAAGAGGCCCGAATCGGTAAGACCATCGGTCATCCGCTCGATGCCGAGGTTCACCTGAGTGCATCCGGAGAAATGTTTGCCCTTCTCGACAAATACCGGTGGGAGCTTCAGACGATGTTCATCGTATCCCGGGTGTCGCTGGTTGCTGGAGCCTCGGAACTCGACATCCGCGTCACCAAGGCCGAAGGTTCCAAATGCGCCCGATGCTGGGTGTACGATCCGGCGGTCGGGGAAGACGTTCCCCTGGGGGAACTTTGCCCGCGCTGCAGAAAGACGGTCGAACGCCTTGAAGCTGTCCATTGATCGATCCTCTCTCCAATTGCTGTTCGGGATCGTGATGGGCGTCGTCCTCGTGGATCAAGTGACCAAGGCGATTCTTCTGAATACCCTTCCAACGATAGGGTCTGCGATTCCGGTGATTCCGGGGTTCTTCGACATCGTTCATGTCCGAAATCCCGGAGGAGCCTTTGGTATGTTCGCCGGAAAAAGTCCGTCGATACGTGCTTTTTTCTTTTTGGCGGTCTCGGGGATTGCCGTTGTCCTCATGACGGTGTTCTATGTGCAACTTCCACAGCACTTTCGATGGCTGCGCGCCGGCCTGGCGCTTGTCGTCGGGGGGGCGATCGGCAATATCATCGATCGCATTCGTTTCGGCGAGGTGATCGACTTCATCGACCTGTATGTCGCCCAATGGCACTGGCCTGCCTTCAATGTGGCGGACAGCGCCATCTCCATCGGCATGGGGGTCGTGGTGCTTCATGTGCTGACCAACCGCCTTCCGGAATAGTCGAGAACCCATGCATCCGATTCTGTTCCAGTTCGGCCCGATGACGCTGTACACCTATGGGTTGCTGTTGGCTGTCGCCTTCATCGTCGGTATTGCCCTCGCCAAGAAGGAGGCGGTTCGTGTCGGCATCGATCCCAATCAGATTCTGGATCTATCTTTCTACATCCTGATATCTGCAGTCATCGGGTCCCGACTTCTCTTCATTCTGACCGATCTCCCGCGCTTCATCGCAGATCCGATCGAAATCTTCCGGATATGGAACGGTGGTCTGGTCTTTTACGGCGGCTTTATCGGGGCTGCTCTGACCGTCGTATTCTATCTGCGGCATACGGGGCTTGACTTCTGGAAAACGGCGGATGTGCTGGCGCCCTCCGTCGCTCTGGGACAGGCCATCGGTCGTGTCGGGTGCTTCAGTGCCGGATGCTGTTACGGAAAGATTTGTGAACTGCCGTGGGCCGTCACCTTTTCCGATCCCAACAGCCTTGCCCGCCTCAACGTCCCACTCCACCCTACGCAGCTGTACGAGGCGTTCGGTAATCTGGTGATTTTTCTGATCCTGTGGTTCCGGCGCGCATCCATCGCCTATGAAGGGCAAACTTTTGTGCACTACCTGGTTTTCTACGGGGCCATGCGTTCGGTGGTGGAAATCTATCGGGGAGATTTCCGGGGAGACACCTATTGGAGTGTGTTTTCGGTTTCCCAACTGATCGGAATGGGGATGATCGTCATCGGAATCATCCTGAATGCCATGAGACGTCGGCAGAATGGATGAAGGGGGATGGCTGATCATGGAAAACAGTCGGCAGTGGACCGTGGATGTCGGAAGGGCTCCTAGTGATCTTTGACGGCTTCGCAAAAAGGCCGGATGCTGTGTCGTGCTGCATCCCTCGTCGTTGCGGCGTACGTTTAAGTACGCCTCACTCCTCGGGATTTGCACTCCTTGCCTGCAGCCTTTTTTCGAAGCCGTCCATATGATGGACTTTTTGCGAGTCCATCATCTTTGATGGAGTCTCAAAAGGCTTCCCCAGCCACCCCGCTTATGCCCTGCATTTCCCAAAAGCACGGGAAAAGCGACTTTTTGCGGGACCGTCATCTTTGACGGAGCGATGCGTGTAAACACCTGTTAAGATGTTTTGTTAATCCCAAACGAAATGATTAACGGTAGCAGACAGGATAGGGAAGGCAGAAATCAGGATGAAGCAGGCAGAGGAAAGATCGGTTTACCGCTACCATTCAAGATACACGGTGGGTGAAACTGACAGCGGAACTATGGCACACCTATTGCTAATATCTTTGGCAGGGTATGTGGTTACCTCTCTTACCTCCATCTTGGCTGGGTGAAGTCAACCAGTCTCCTCCGGACTGGTTGACACCCGGGATCCCTTCGGTAAGGGTGCATCCCACCATTCGGCCAGATACTGCAGTACCTTCTCTCACCCCATTTCCTCGATTTGGATCGAAAAGCGCCTCATCTTCAAGCCGTTTTTTGCACAGAACTGCCGAAGTTCGTTCAGGCGGTTGTCGAACGCCTCAACCTTGAAGGAAACGAGCAACCCTTCGATGGGATATTGTTCCCGTAGGGTCGCCAGGTCCGCATATCCTCCCAGAACCGGATAGCCCTGCAGGTTCTTGCCGACCTTCAAAGGGTCGTCATCGATGAAACCGATCGGTCGAAGGCCCAGAGACGGATTGTGTAGGATCTCCCGCAAGAGCAGCTCTCCCCCTCTGCCTGCGCCGTAAATCAATACGCTTTCTCCGGATAGGGTGTTGCGGAGCATGGCATCCCCCGCCAGTCGAAAGAACCCCCGGGTTCCAAGAAGGGCGGCGGTCGTCAGGAGCCAATCGATGAGAAAGGCCCCCTTCGAAAAATCCGAAAACCGATACACGAACGTCACCGCAGCGATGGAAAGCAATGATGCGAGTGTGCTGGCCTTGAGATAGACGGCGACATCATTGGAGCTCATGTTGCCCCAGAGGCCCCGATATACCCCGACGATGTAGAAAACGAGGAGTTTACAGGCGATGACAATGGGAAGCGATTTGAGAAAAATTCGGAAATAGAAGAGAAAATCGGTAGAGCTGAATCGGAGGCGGTAGGATAGGTAATAGGAGAAGGCCACCAGCCCAAGATCCAGGATGACCATCAGAATCTGTCGTTTGTAGGTCCATTCGACCAGGATCGGCGTGAAAGCTTTCCCGCGTAGCAGGGAGAATTCCTTTTCAGGATAGACCCGAAGCTGCGAGAGGTAAACCCCCATGAGAAGAACGGCCACAACGACGGGCACGATGACCGAAGGAGCGCTCATGGTATCGCTTCGATGAACGAAGAGGGCGGCCAGGCCGGCTCCGACGGCGATGCCATATAGAACGAGAACCGCATTTCGTTCGCTCAGACCGACCAGAACGAGTCGATGGGACGTATGGTCTTTTCCGCCCATCGATGCCTTTCGGCCGCTCAGAATTCGGATGAGCGTCACCAGACTCGTATCGACGATCGGTACCAGGGCGACCAGGATCGGAATCGATACCCGCGACAGGGTGGACAGGGGGGTGGTCTCGGCATATACAAGAGATAGAAGGGCGATCAGAAAGCCGATCGTCAGGCTGCCACAATCGCCCATGAAAATCGAGGCCGGGTTGAAGTTGTAGATCAGAAAACCTACCAGCGCGCCGGACAGCATCCAGGCTGCAGCCGAAGCCGTCGGATGGATCGGAGCCAGGAGCAGTGCCAGAACGGCAGCAGCGATTGCCCCGATCCCGGCACACAGGCCGTCCATGTTGTCGAGCAGGTTGAAAGCATTGGTGATACCGACCACCCAGAACAAGGTGACCATGGTATCGAGGGTGAGGGATACGAACCATTTGAGCCGGAATCCGAGGAAGGCGACGAAGGAGGCTACCAGGATTTGGCCCAGGAGCTTGGTCTGGGGTTTCAACCGAACAACATCGTCCACCAGTCCCAAAGCGAACAGCAGGCTCATTCCGAGCCATGCGACGAAGGCAAAGGGCGGCTCGAACGCGGGAGTCTCGGGGAAAAAAGAAAGGGTGCCGAAGTCGAATACATCGAGCTTGATCAGCATCGGAAGCGAGACGGCGGTGTAGATGGCAATACCGCCCATCAAGGCGGTCGGTTTTCGATGCCAACGATCCTGGGTTGGATAGGCCAGCCATCCGTATCTGCCGGCCAGCCGTTTGACCACAGGGGTCAACAGGGCGCACAGCGCCAAGGACAAGGCAGCATTACCGAGAATCATGGCTGTATCAAGGGCGTTTTCTGGATGATGGAGGATGTTGGGAGGGGTTCGAACCCATGGTCCCATGGGTCGATCGCGGCATTCAGGTGCGACAACCCGGTGGAACCGGCCCGACACGGCCCGTCCATGCCAGAAACCTGGCCATAGCGGACTTCAGGCGCACCCACCACCGAGCGATGAAGGAAGACATCAGGCCCACAGCACCCGTTTCCCGCCCGCTTGTCGTTCAACCACTTCCCCGATGACCACAGCCGTCTCCCCCATGCCTGTGCAGCGTTCGATGACATCGTCTACATGAGATTCCGGTACAACGAGAATCATGCCGATGCCGTTGTTGAAGGTGCGCAACATTTCCTCTTCCGGCACCTGGCCTGCTTCTTGAAGGAAGGTGAAGATGGGGTGTCTTCTCCACGAGGACTTTCGGATCAAAACTCCGCAGGCTTGGGGAAGAATTCGTACGATGTTTTCCGTGATCCCTCCGCCGGTGATATGGGCGATTCCATGAATGGGCAGGTCCCGGATCAGTTTTAAAACCGTATCGACATAGATGCGCGTGGGGGTGAGCAGCTCTTCGCCCAACGTCTTGCCAAGCGCTTCGACATGTTGATCGACCCTCAGGTTCAGGACATCGAAGCAGATTTTGCGAACCAGAGAAAACCCGTTGCTGTGAAGCCCGCTGGAGGCCAGCCCGATCAGTTTGTGGCCGACACGGATTTCGGAACCATCGATGATCTTGTTGTTGTCGACGATGCCGACGGCAAATCCGGCCAGATCGTATTCGTTTTCGGCATAGATGCCGGGCATTTCAGCCGTTTCTCCACCGATGAGGGCGCATCCCGCCTGTTTGCATCCTTCGCCGATGCCCGAAATAATCTGGACGGCGATCTGTTCATCGAGTTTTCCCATTGCCAGATAATCCAGGAAGAACAGGGGCTTTGCCCCTTGAACCACGACATCGTTCACGCTCATGGCGACCAGGTCGATGCCAACCGTGTGGTGCACCTGCATGAGGAAGGCAATCTTGAGCTTTGTGCCGACCCCGTCGGTGGAACTCACGAGGATGGGCTTTTCCATGTTGGTGGTGTTCAAGGAAAAAAGCCCTCCGAAACCGCCGATCTCACCCATGACGCCTGCTCTTGGCGTTTGAGAGGCGATTTGCTTGATGGTTTTCACCAGATCGTTGGCTTTGTCGATATCGACGCCGGAATCTGCATAGGTCAACGGTTTCTGCATGGTCTACCCCATGAAAGGAA
The DNA here is from genome assembly GCA_040755275.1 of Thermodesulfobacteriota bacterium. GTDB lineage: Bacteria > Desulfobacterota > Desulfobacteria > Desulfobacterales > Desulfatirhabdiaceae > Desulfatirhabdium. The sequence goes on from JBFMBE010000002.1 coordinate 16,574, forward strand.
ATGAAAGCGCTCTGGAAGATCCATTCAGGATTCAGGTGGATAAGTAATCGAATCAAGTATCGACATTGGGGTGAAAAGTCAAAAGATTTTTTTCAGCATGTCGGATTCAGGCCAATCGAATCCATGCAGCTTCATCGTCCTTTGCTTTTGACATGGCTTCCAATCTATTGTATGAACCAACGAATTTTTGAAAACCTTTGCATTCGACCTTTCCGCAGGAAGCGGAAAGCCGGTCAGGAGAAAGCCTCATGAACAAATTCGCACGACTCGATCGATTACCGCCCTACGTCTTTGCAACGGTCAACAAGATCAAGATGGATGCCCGGCATGCCGGAAAAGACATCGTCGATCTCGGCATGGGAAACCCCGATCTTCCGACCCCCAAACACATCGTCGATAAACTGATCGAGGCGGCACAGAAGCCCCAGAACCACCGCTATTCGGCTTCCATGGGCATCACGCGCCTGCGGATGGCCATTTGCGACTGGTACAAACGCCGTTTTGATGTCGATCTCGATCCGGAAACCGAGGCCATCGTCACCATCGGTATCAAGGAAGGGCTCTCCCACCTCGTTCTGGTCACCATTCGACCGGGAGACGTCGTGTTCACACCAAATCCGACCTATCCCATCCACCCCTATTCCGCCATCATTGCAGGTGGTGACGTACGCGGCATCCCCGTCGGTCCGGAGGAAGATTTCTTCCAGAACCTGATCAACGCAACCAAACAGACGTGGCCGCGTCCCAAAGTGCTCATTCTTTCCTATCCGCATAACCCGACGACGGAAGTGGTCGATCTCGACTTCTTTCAAAAAATCGTCGATTACGCCAAGGAAAACGATATCCTCGTGATCCACGATTTCGCCTATGCCGATCTCGTCTTCGACGGATACAAGGCTCCCAGTTTTCTGCAGGCAAAAGGGGCCAAGGATGTCGGTGTGGAATTTTTCTCCATGTCCAAAAGCTACAGCATGGCCGGGTGGCGGATGGGGTTCTGTGTCGGGAATGCCGAAACCATCTTCGCACTCAAGCGAATCAAGAGCTATCTCGATTACGGGGCTTTCCAGCCGATTCAGATCGCTTCCATCATCGCTTTGAACGGGCCGCAGGATTGTGTGCAGCAGATTTGCGATACCTACCGGGAACGACGGGATGCACTCATTCAGGGGTTGAGCCGTATCGGGTGGGAGATCAAGAGTCCCAAAGGCACGATGTTCGTCTGGGGAAGGATCCCGGATGCCTATCGTAAGATGGGATCCGTGGAATTCGCCAAATTTCTGATCCATGAAGCCCAAGTGGCCGTTTCCCCGGGGCTGGGATTCGGGGAATACGGGGATGAATACGTGCGCTTTGCTCTCATCGAAAATCCGATGCGGATTCAGCAGGCCGTTCGCGGCATCCGCAAAATCATGTGATGCGAGGAGCTCTTCCGGATGAAAACCATTCATATCGGTGTGCTGGGATGCGGTACCGTGGGAACCGGCGTGGTCCGGATCCTTCTGGAGCGGCGGGATCTCCTCCGAAGAAGAGTCGGTGCGGATCTCGCCCTCAAAGCCATTGCCGATATCGATATCGATCGCGACAGAGGATTTGCCATCGACAGATCGCTCTTCACGAAGGATGCGAGACAGGTGGTTCTCGACCCGCAGATCGACATCATTGTCGAGACCATCGGGGGAACGACGATCGCAAAAGACCTCATTTTATTGGCGATCCAGAACCGCAAGCAGGTCGTGACGGCCAACAAGGCGCTTTTGGCAAGTGAAGGAATCCAGCTCTTTGCCAAAGCCTGGGAAAACGGGATCGATCTGGGGTTTGAGGCCAGTGTGGGCGGCTGCATGCCCGTCATCAAGACCCTTCGGGAATCGCTGGTCGGAAACGCCATTCTGTCCGTTCGGGGCATTCTCAATGGCACCTGCAACACGATTCTCTCCAAGATCACCGATGAACGATGCTCGTTCGAAGAGGCTCTTCGGGAAGCCCAGGCCAAGGGATTTGCCGAAGCCGATCCAACCCTCGACATCGAAGGCATCGACACGGCTCACAAGCTGGCCATCATCATCTCTCTGGCGTATGGCACGGATGTCCGGCTCGGCGATATCTATGTCGAGGGCATTTCCAGCATTACCCCGATGGACATCGAGTTCGCCGAACAGTTCGGCTATCGGATCAAGCTACTGGCCATCAGCAAGCGGATCGACCATGCCATCGAGGCCAGGGTCCACCCCACGATGATTCCAGAGAACAACATGCTTTCGAATGTGAACGGTCCTCTGAATGCGGTCACCATCACAGGAGATGCAACGGGGGATACCCTGCTCTATGGCTATGGTGCCGGGATGATGCCGACGGCGAGCGCCATTGTTTCCGATCTCGCCGATATTGCCCGAAATCTGATGACTGGAGCCGTCGGCCGAATGCCGACCCTGGCGTTCCAACCCGATGCCATCCGGTCCATTCCGATTCTTCCGATCGAAGAGCTCGTATCGCACTACTATATCCGGTTTTCCGCCATCGATCAGCCGGGGGTGCTTTCGAAGATTTCCGGTATCCTCGGCAACCACGGCATCAGTCTCGAGTCGGTACACCAGAAGGGAAGAAAATCGAATGCATCGGTTCCGCTGGTGATGTTCACCCATTTGGCGAGAGAACGGGACGTTCGGGCTGCATTGATGGAAATCGAGCGGCTCGACGTCGTCTGCGACCATCCGGTGCTGATCCGGATCGAGGAGCCCAACGGACATTGATGTCGATATTGACCAGGGAAGGATAGTGACCCCATGCACATCGTCTGTACCGATCTCGAAGGTGTTCTGATTCCGGAAGTGTGGATTGCAGTCGCCGAAAAGACTGGAATTGCCGAACTGCGCCTGACCACACGGGACATTGCCGATTACGACCAGCTGATGCAGCAGCGGCTGAAGATTCTGAAGGAAAACCGCTTGACCTTACGAGACATTCAGGACGTCATCTCGACCATGGAACCGCTCGATGGCGCACTGGATTTTCTGGATAGGCTCCGGGAAACGACCCAGGTGATCATCGTTTCGGATACCTATATCGAGTTTGCCAGGCCCTTCATGAAGAAGCTGGGATGGCCCACGCTGTTCTGTCACCATCTCACGACGGACGCATCGGGAACCATTATCGGCTACAACCTGCGGCAGAAGGATGCCAAGAAGCGCACGGTTCAAGCCTTGAAAAGCCTGAATTACCACGTGATCGCCATGGGAGATTCTTTCAACGATACGGCCATGCTCATCGAAGCCGATCACGGAATCCTCTTCCGGCCGCCGGCATCGGTAGCGAATGCGTTTGCGCAGTTTCCCGTATGTACGGATTACGCAACGCTGTTTCAGATGATTACATCGTTTCTGTAAGTCATGTCGATCGTCAACCACACCACCTGCCGGGTTATTTACGGCGATACGGACAACATGGGCATGGCTTACCATGCCAACTATTTGAGATGGTTCGAGATCGGAAGAACGGAACTGTTCCGCTCCCTCGGTCTTCCCTACAGGGAGATCGAAGCCCGGGGGCTTTACCTTCCGGTCTCGGAAGCCCACTGCAAGTACCTGCACCCTGTGCGCTACGACGATGTGCTGGTCATCGAAACGACGGTGGACCCGACGGTACGCGGGGGAATGAAATTCCACTACGCCATCCGAATCGAAGCGGATCGAACCTTGGCCGCCCGGGGATGGACCCTGCATGCCTGTGTGACTCCGGAAGGCAAGGTCATTCGGCCACCCGCTTTTCTCAAGGAAGCCATACGCACATGTGTTGGCCTTGCCTCCGATGACGGTCGAGAATCTCGATATCCATGAAACCCCGGAAGGGTTGATCTTCAAGGTGCACGTTCAGCCCAGGGCATCCCGGAACCGGATCCTCGGATTGTTCGGGGATGCCCTGAAAATCGCCGTGACGGCCCCGCCGGTGGACGATGCGGCCAATCGCATGGTGATCCGGGTGCTGGCAGAAGTTCTGGGTATACCGGACGGGTCGATTTCCATCTTGTCGGGTCACACTTCGCGACACAAACGCATCCGGTGGAAGATCGATGGAGATCCGTCGAAAGGATGGGTTGCAGCGAGACAACAGTTGCTTTCGATCATCCGCCATGGAAAAAGAACTTGACGGATCGGTCGGAAAAATTTATAAATCGCGCATACGTTGATGCGGGGTGGAGCAGCCTGGTAGCTCGTCGGGCTCATAACCCGAAGGCCGCTGGTTCAAATCCAGCCCCCGCTACCACTTCCGATCCCAGCTTTTTTCAATGGTCCTATACCCCGAATCCAGTTCCTGGTTTCGGGGTTTTTTCGTTGTGCAGGATGCAAGTTGGCGTTAACCGAAGTTGTTAAACGCATGATGAGCTGCCAAACGGGATGTTGGCAGTGGCTGTAACGCAAGAAAGGAGACGGATCCATGGCACTGTTGGAATGGAGTGATGCACTCAAGGTGAATGTGGCGGTCATTGACCGGCAGCACCAACGCCTCGTACAGATGATCAATGATCTGAACGATGCCATGAAAAAGGGCAAGGGCAAGGATATTCTCGGAAAAATTCTCGAGGAGATGGTGCGGTATGCCATGACCCATTTTTCGACGGAAGAGACCTATTTCGATCGGTATCAATATCCGGAAGCCTCGAAGCATCGGGCGGAACATGCCGCCTTCGTAGACAAAGTGAAGCAGTTCAAGTCGGATTACGAGCACAACCGGGTCGGGCTTTCTATCGAAATCCTGAATTTCCTGAGCGATTGGCTGGTGAAACACATTCAGGGGTCGGACAAGCGATACGGGCCGTTTTTCAATCAGAAAGGGCTTCAATAGCTACCGGCAGGCCGGAAGTGCCTTTCTCGAAACGCGTATCCTGTATTCCTCCAAAGCCTGTGGATCGATCGGGCTTCACCCTGCTCGAGCTGCTGGTTGCTGTGGCCATGACGGCCGTCATTACCCTGGCTGTATACGGCACCTACCGATCCGTCGTCTCGGCCGCGGACATTTATGGAAAGCGGGTCCGATATCAGGAGATGGCGGCCGGTTGCATCGAACGGATGCGGGCCGACTTGCAGGGGCTCGCCGTTCACACACGGGAGGAATTCGTTCCGGGGAAGGAGGAACGATCGGCGGATCCGCTGATGATCCGGATTCAACCGGTAAATGACTCCAGCGATGCGGAAGAGGGAAGGCCGTTTTTGTGGCTGACGTCTCGATCCGTCATCCCGGTGTCGCCGCAGGATACCTCCGGTATTGCAGACATCCGCTATGAGCTTGTACCTGACCGGAACGGCGGTTGGAGCATCCGGCGGGCCCAGCGGTTGTTGCCGTTTTCAGAGCGTGCCGAACGTTCCTCCGAGCAATCGGAGACCCATCCCATCATCTGCTCGGCTGTACGATCCGTTCATGTGGCTGCAGTCGATGGAAAGGGGGAGCGGGTGCAACGATGGAATTCCAACGCTTCGGACTATCGGCATGAAACACCGGAAGCCGTTTTTCTGCGACTGGAGGTCGGTGAGACGGGCAATCGGGTGAACGTCGAAACGCTGGTGAAACTTCCGGTTCGACGCTCCCGTGGTTCCAAAGAAGCTCCCAAAAGCCCATAGCCCCATATAGGATGGCCCCGCGCCTCGACAGGGACTTCCTGACTTTTTGCGGGGCCATCCTATATCGGTTGTCGTTTCCTAACCCCCAACCTGCGGACGTTTTGCCTTGTCGCACATCCTACCATCCGAACGCGGCATCGTTCTGCTCATCACCCTCGCCATCATCAGCGTTCTGCTGGTCCTGACGTTTTCCGTAAACCGTCATGCGATCCGGGTGTATGGTAGAACCCGTGCCATCGAAAATCGGGCCGTTCTGGATGCCATGGCTGAAAGCGGAATTCGACTCGGCATGGCGATGCTGATTCGGGACAAGGCCGAAAGTGAAATCGACTCGGTGCAGGAATGTTGGGCCGATGAAACGTGCCTGAGTCTTCTCGTTCGGCAGCTCGACTTCGAGTCCGGGGAGCTCGAACTTTGCATCGAGGATGAGCAAGGCAAACTCGATGTGAATGCGCTGGTTAGCGGTACGAATGGGGAGCGATTCCATCCGGTGGCCTATGCCATGTGGAGTCGGTTTCTTCGGGATCGGGCACGGTCACTGGATGTGGAAGTCGATACAGAGGCGTTTCTCGATGCCCTCAAGGACTGGATGGATTCCGAAGACGACGAGCGGATCACCGGGTCGGGCGGTGCCGAGTCTAACTGGTACATGCATCTTTCACAGCCATATCCCTGCAAAAACGCACGTGTGGATGACATCGGGGAACTGTTGCGGATCCGGGGCATGAAGCCGACACTCTTCTATGGAAAATCCGGGGTTGAGGGAATTCGTCCGTTTATTACGGCATCCAATCCCAAGTGGTCTTTCGGCAGCTTTGGAAGAATCAATATCAATACGGCCAGACCCGAGGTGTTGGGGGTGGTGCTGCCCGAAATCCGAGAGAAGCAGGCCGAGCAGATGGCAGCCTATCGCATGGAGCGCTCATCGGGCACTTTTATCCATGATCTTTCAGATCCCCTGTGGTATAAGCGGGTTCCCGGTCTGACGGACGTGACCTTGTCGCCTGATCGGATCGCGTATGCAAGCAATCGGTTCTCCATCACGGCGACAGCACGGATCGATCCGCTATCTCGGCGGATAACGGCCCGGGTGCTTCGGGAAAAACAGGGGGAAAGCGGAACCTGGCACTGTCGGGTGATTTCCTGGGAATTGGATCGGTAAGGGGATGGGTGATCGGATCCTCGCCATCGACTGGCGAACACATGCGGTTTTCGGGGCAGTCCTGAACAGGGGGCGAAAGGGGTACCGGGTGGTCTGCCGTGCCCAGGCGCCGATCGATCCGAACGCTGACAGGATGGGGGTGGATCGTTTGGTGCCCTTCGAGCGCGTTCTGCAAAGCCTTGCAGAGCAGACGGAGATCGCCGGCACCGTCTGCAGCATCGTGTTGCCGACGGCCTGGTTTCAGTTTCACCGAATGCATCTTCCATTTCGAAAACACCAGGATATCGCATCCGTTCTTCCCTTCGAGATTGCATCCCACCTTGTCGGCGCCATCGACGAGATGGCCTTGGCTTTCGATGGGGTTGCTGCCGACGGCGATGGATCCTACGTGGTTGCAGCCGCTATTCCAAAAATCTGCATCGATGCCATTGAAGCCGCTGCGGCAGCTCATCGGCTGCAAATCCGGCGCATCGCTCCGGCATCCGATGGGCTTGGTCGGGTGATCGCAGGATGCGACCGGGATGCATCGAAGCGGGAATGGCTGCTCGTTCTCGTAGAAGGTACCGAGGACGTCTCGCTGGTCGGCGTGTCGAAGGGATGTGTCCGGTTCATCCGCTGCCTGCCGCTGGCGATCGGTTCGACGGTCGATTCGGTTGGAGATGACTGGCTCGGGCTTGAAGGGGAAATCCGACGGACCCTGATATCGGAGAACGAGAATGCGACAGAGGGGCGTTTCGAACCGGAAGCCGCCGTCGTTCTGATCGAGGCCGACGGCCCATCCTGGAAAACCCCTGGAGAAGGCGTCTCCCTCGATATCGGTGTGCCGGTTCTGCCGCTGACATCCGTATTCTGCCGCGATCTCCCCGATGGTACGGCCGTGGATGAGTGGCTCTGGTTTCGACTGCATGAAATGGCTCCAGGGGACGGAATCGATGTCCATCCGGAAACCAGGCGCCTTCGCGGTTTGTGGAGCAGTCACAGAAACCGGATTCTGTGGTCTACGACTCTGGCCGGGCTTTGCCTCCTCCTGACATTCGGGAGTATCGGCATGGACATTGTATTGACTACCCGAACGCTCAGGAGCATCGATCGAACGATCGCAGCCCGATTCCATCAGGTGTTTCCTCCGGACATGCCGATGGTGGATCCGGTTCAGCAGGTGCGCAATCGGAATCGAGAGCTTGCGGACGATCCCTTGATGGCTTTTGCGGGAAACCCGACGCCGACGGCCGATGTTCTGACGGCCCTGATCCAAGATGTGATGGGGAATCTCGATGTGGTTCTGAGTCGATTGAGCCTCGATGGAGAGAAATTGTCCATCGGGGGGAATGCGGCGGATTTTGAATCGGTGTATGAAATGAAGCGTCGTTTCGAAAGGTCCGGCATTCAGACGACTGCAACCATTCAGTCCGCTTCCCAGGATGCTGCCCAGAACCGGGTGCTTTTCTCGATGGACATCACACGTTTTCGCCCCTGACGAACCTGTATGAACCCAACCTGTCCCGATCTTTCCGTCATCATCGTCAACTGGAACACCCGGGAGCTGTTGCTTCGTTGCATCGAATCCGTCCGCAAGACCGTTGTCGACCTGGACTGCGAAATTCTGGTGGTGGACAACGCCTCGACGGACGGCAGTGTCGATGCTGTCCGAGAGCGCTTTCCCGATGTCCGCCTCATCTGCAACGAGCGGAACCTCGGATTTGCAGCAGCCAACAACCAGGCCTTCGAACGGATGCAAGGACGCTACGCCCTGCTGATCAATTCCGATGCACGACTTTTGCCGGGTGCTGCGCGAGTCCTGTTCGATCATCTCGAAACCCATGCCGATGTGGGCATGGTCTGCGGCAGATTGCTCCATCCCGATGGCTCACCCCAGCGATCGGTCGCCCCCTTTCCTTCCTGGCTTACCCTGATTACCAATGAAACCCTGCTCAATGTGCTGTTTCCAAAACGGTATCCCGGAAAGCGTCGGATCCCCGATCGGCCGATCGAAGTGGCATCGGCGATCGGGGCCTGCCTTTTGATTCGCAAGGCGGCCATCGACCACATCGGTGGATTCGACGAAGGGTACTTCTTTTTTTTCGAGGAAACCGATCTGGCTCGGCGGATGTGGGAAAACGGATGGAAGGTGGTTTGGGTGCCTCAGGCAACCATCGTTCACGAACAAGGGAAAAGTGTAAGCAACCGGGCCGATGGCAGGATTCTGTTCTACCGATCCCGATATCGGTACCTTCGGAAATGGCATCCACGCTCCTATCCAATCCTGTCGGCTATCGTGGTGCTTCGACTGATCGTGAACTTTCTGCTCTCCGGAGCCGGATGTCTGTTGACTGCGGGATGCGTGGGTTCCCTTCGGAACAAGACGATCGTGTATGGAAAGCTGATCGGGTGGCATCTTGGAGGGGGCGGGACGTAGGGGGCAGAAGTCAGGAGTCAGCGGTCGGAACCCTCTCCTCGGAGATATTTGAACATGGTCTTTCAACCAGATGGTACCATCCTTCTTCTCTCCTTTCTGTTGGACCTTCTCCTGAAGGATCCCGTTTCGCTTCCCCATCCGATTCGGTGGATGGGAAAGGCCATCGAGTCCTTCGAACCGATGTTTCGAAGGGCGGTCGCCTCACCGGTGCTTTCCGGCGTTCTGTTTTCTCTCACCCTCATTGTATCGACCTGGACCATCGGGGCGCTGATCTTATGGATGTGCCATTGGGTGCATCCTTTGTTGGCAAGGGGCGTCGAGTGTATTCTTTTATGGTATTGCATTTCGGCTGGAAGCCTTGCCGAATCGGCTGAAGGGGTCGTGAGGGCGTTGCTGCATCGCGGGATACTTGATGCCCGAAAAGCCGTATCGATGATCGTAGGCCGGGACACGGAATCCCTGAATGAAAGCGGCATCCTGCGGGCTGCACTTGAAACGACGGCGGAAAATTTTGTGGATGGCGTCTTTGCGCCGCTGTTCTATTACGCCATTGGTGGCATTCCGCTGGCTCTCGCCTATAAGATGGTCAATACGCTCGACTCGATGGTCGGATACCGTAACGATCGGTACATTCAATTCGGAAAAGCCGCTGCACGGATAGACGACGCAGCCAACTGGATACCGGCTCGACTTGCGGTATTGCTCATCGCCTGCGGGGCGCATCTGTTGAATCGCAGGGGAAGGGATGTACTGGCCACGGCCTTTCGAGAAGGGAAGAACCACTTGAGTCCGAATTCGGGTTATCCGGAAGCCGCATTTGCCGGTGGACTGCAGGTTCGATTGAACGGCCCCAATTATTACCATGGCGTTCTCGTTCAAAAACCCTACATCGGCAAAGACTTCGGAGAGGTCACGCCTCGACTGGTGTTTCGGGCGATAGATTTGATGGTGTGTTCGAGTTTTCTGGCCGTTTGTATGTTGACCGTCATCCTTCGTTGCTCATAGACACGACTCCGGAGGTTCAGGGGCGTTGAGGGATTTTGCTTGATATGCAGGACGGTTTTTGGTAAAAACCCAGCCCATATGGTGGGTGTAGCTCAGTTGGCAGAGCACCGGGTTGTGGCCCCGGTGGCCAAGGGTTCAAGTCCCTTCATCCACCCTCTTTCCCGCCTCTTCAGCGCCTGTAGCTCAGTTGGATAGAGCGCCGGACTTCGAATCCGTAGGCCGGGGGTTCAAGTCCCTCCAGGCGCGCCAAGATATTTCAGACAGATCCCGATCGACATCCATGTTTCCCGGTTGGATGCTGACAGGATCAGAACCAATAACATCCGTCCGATCAGTTCCTGCAAACGAAATCCTCGTCCCAAAAGCAGTACAGCCGAAGTTCTTGCATAACACTTCGCCATCCGCCGTCTGCAAGACCTCTTTTCCCATTTCCCGAATGTCATAACCATCATGAATTGTACGGACCGTTCGATAAGTATTCAGAATTTGTCAGCGGTCGAACACTCTTTTATGATGGCGTCGCAAGAAGTCGCTAACCACCGATTTTCCTTCCAAGCCGTGCCTCCAGCAGGAGGGCGGGTGATGTTTTGCGACTCCATCAACAAGGATGGCCCCGAAAAAAGTCGGGCCCTATGGATGGACCCGCAGGAAGGCGGGTGAATTTTGCTCAGCAGCAGAACAACTCAGCCGCCCGATCTCGTAGGATCGGACGGATGGCCAGACAGTAAACAGAGGCTGGTTGAATCGCAATGGCTTGCTTTTCATTCGATATTTCGATCCAGTACGTCCGTCCGATGCAACGATCTCCGGCGGCTTGAAACAGGTTTTCGCAGCAAGCTCAAAAAGCTTCCCCGGCCACCCCGCTTATGTCCGACATTTACAAACAGCACGGGAAAGACGACTTTTTGCGGGACCATCAACAAGAAGGTATCACCAGAAAGGAAATACGTCATGATTCGCTCCTTGTTTAAGATGTATTGCGGTTTGGGATTGGTCTTGCTGGTGTTGGGGCTTTCGGCGGGTTCGGCCGCTTCAGGTGCGTTGGATGTCTTCAAGGGTCTTGAGGGAACGATCCAGATTGCGGGAGGTACGGCCCACATCCCGGTCATGAACGATGCTGCCAAGGCCATCATGACGGCCAACCCAAAGATCCGAATCCTCGTGGAAGGCGGCGGATCGGGAATCGGCGTGCAGAAGGTCGGGGAGGGACTGGTGGATATCGGCAATACGGGGAGGCCGCTCACCGAACAGGAAATCGCTCAATACGGCCTCAAATCCTTTCCGTTTGCCCTGGATGGCGTTGCCGTGGTGGTGCATCCATCGAATCCCGTAACCAACCTGACGGCCCAGCAAGTCCGGGATATTTTCTCGGGTGCCATCACCCGTTGGAAGGATGTCGGCGGAAACGATGCGCCGATTCACCTGTTCACCCGGGATGAGGCCAGCGGTACGAGGGAAGTGTTCTGGGAAAAGGCGCTCAAAAAAGGAAGTGTCGCATCGTCAGCCAATGTGGTTGCTTCCAATGGGGCCATGAAAGTGGCCGTGGCTCAGGACAAGGATGCCATCGGGTATGCCGGCATCGGCCATGTGGATGCCAGCATCAAGGGGATCAAACTGGACGGTGTTGCTCCGACCCAGGAAAACGCCATGAACGGTTCCTATCCGGTGACCCGAAAATTGTATATGAATACCAAGGGAGAGCCCAAACCGCTCGTCAAGGCCTTCATCGATTATATCTTGAGTTCGGAGGGTCTCCAAATCATTCAGAAACACGGATACCTTCCCCTGTAAGGGTCGAGTCTGAACTTGAGGAGTCGCCGTTTTGCAGCCTCTCGGGCAATTCGCTATATTGCCCGTCGTGAGATCTGGATCGAGCGGGTATTGTTTCTTGCGGCAGGGCTCAGTGCAGCCGTCGTCGTAGCCATTTTTTCGATGCTGACGTGGTTCTGCCTGCCGCTGTTCACCGAACATCGGCTGGGTGCCGTTCTGGAGTGGCGCTGGGATCCCATCCATCAGCACTTCGGTATCCTGCCGATGCTCTTCACCTCCTGTCTGCTCACGATCATTGCCCTCATTGTCGCCTTCCCCCTGACCATCGGCATCTGCTCCCTCCTCCACGGGGTGCTCCGAAACGGAGTGCTACATCGGATGTTGCTCTTTCTCCTGCATTTCATGACCGGAATTCCGACGGTCATTTACGGGTTCGTCTCGGTGTTTGTCCTCGTGCCCCTGCTACGCTGGGTGTTCGAAGCCGGAACCGGCTTTTCCCTGCTGGCCGCCGGCCTGACCCTGAGTGTTCTGATCCTGCCCACGATGGTGTTGGTGCTTCATGCCGAGCTCGATCAGGCAGAGGCGAGGTATCGGCTGACAGCTGAGGCACTGGGGTTCTCCCCGGAACAAACCATTCGAACCGTTCTGCTGCCGGCATGCCGCAGGGCACTCGTTGTCACGGTGCTGCTTGGCATGGGCCGGGCCGTCGGAGATACCCTCGTTTCCCTGATGGTGGCCGGGAATGCGGCCCAGGTTCCCCATTCCATCTTCGATTCGGTTCGCACCTTGACCGCCCATATCGCTCTGGTGTTGGCGACAGACAGCCACAGCATGGCCTATCAATCCGTTTTTGCAGCCGGATTGTTTCTTTTCCTGCTGATGAGCTGCTTTCAGGCGTTCCTAAGGTTCTGGGCCAAACATGGAACGGTATTCAAATGAAACCACGAACGATGGATCTCTTCTGGAGAACGGCATCCTGGCTGAGCGGGTTGACCGTTTCCGCAAGCGTGATGTTCCTGATCGGGTTTTTGCTCTGGCAGGGGATTCATGCCCTATCGCCTGCCTTGTTCTTCGGGGATACGGCATGGCAGGATGCCCTGTTCGGGCGAAAGCCCGTTTTTGAAGGCATTTGGCCGGCTGTCGTCGGAACATTGTCGCTTGTGGTGCTCGCTTCGCTGATTGCCGTACCCATCGGGGTTGCAGCCGGTATCTATCTTTCGGAATACGCCACTATACGGCAGTGTCGTTGGATCGGTTCCCTGGTGGACCTCCTTTCTGCAACCCCATCCATCGTGATGGGACTCTTCGGCTTCACCCTGATCCTGCTCCTTCGAAGGACGATGCTTCCCAATGCCCAGACGGGGTTGATGCTTGCTGCAGCATGCATCGCCCTGATCGTTCTGCCGTATCTCATTGCAACGACAAGGGCCTCACTTCAGGGGATACCGGAAGAGTCACGGCTGCTCGGGGCAAGCCTCGGGCTGACGAAATGGCAGCACATCCGCCATACCTTGATCCCTCTTTCCGCCAAGGGTATTTTGGGAGGAGTGGTGTTGGCCATCGGCAGAGCGGCCGAAGACACGGCCGTGATTCTGATGACCGGTGTCATGGCCCGGGCAGGCATGCCTCGGAACCTATGGGACAAATTCGAGGCTCTTCCGTTTCAGGTGTACTATCTGGCAGCCGAACATCGGAATGCCGCCGAACTGGCACAAGGATTCGGAACGGCGCTGGTTCTTTTAATCGTGACGGCTGCATTGTTCGGATTTTCATACTGGATCGAAAGGCAGGCAGCCAGGCGATGGGACAGCGGATGAAGGGAGATTCTCCGCCAGACATTCGGATCGATGCGCTCAGGGTTTGCATCGGAGGTCGGGATGTGCTCTGCGGCATCGATCTTTCGCTGCGAAAAGGAGAAGTGATGGTTGTGGTCGGTCCGTCCGGCTCCGGAAAGACGACGCTGCTGCGGGCCGTCAACCGGCTGAACGAAAGTTTTCCGGATTGTACGACCCGGGGCAGCGTGCGTATGAAGCTTGGGGATCGTATTGTCGATCTCTATCAAGACGATCTTCCTTTACCGGAGATTCGCAGGCGTGTGGGCATGGTGTTTCAAACCCCTGCCATCCTACCGTTTTCTATTGAAAAGAACATCCGTCTTCCGCTTCGGGTCGCCCTCGGTTTGAAACCTCAAGAAATCGAGCGGCGCATGGAGCATGCACTGCACGACGTGGGGCTTTGGGACGAGGTGAAAGACCGCTTAAATAGCCCGGCCCGGATGCTCTCGGGCGGGCAGCAACAGCGTCTTTGTCTGGCGAGAACCATAGCCCTCGACCCGGAAGTCCTACTTCTGGATGAGCCGACCGCTTCCCTCGATTTCCGGGCGGCTGCCCGCATCGAGCAATGGATGGTCGATCACCGGGACCGATACACCATCCTTGCCGTATCCCACAGCCTGGGTCAGACACGGCGGATTGCGGACCGGGTATGCGTACTCAAGGACGGGCGGATCGTCGAGACCTTCGGCAGAGATCGGATGGCGGATGTGGAAGACTTCTACGCCCGGATGGAAGCGCTTTTTTGAGCGAAGAATTCGGTTGCCCCTGGCTGAAATGCAACGGCCCCTATCGCGCACCGTGAACACCCATCCCCTCTGTCCTCCGTCTCAGATCGGACCCAAAACGGGCTTCCCGCTCAGGCATCCCTAAAGATCGCTCCTATACAAGCCCTTCTTGACATTCACCTCCGGTATGATCGAATATCATACCGGAGGTGAATGATGGAAACTGCAAAGTCGCTATTACGACTGATGATGACACCCTTCAGAGAGTTGACCGTCTTGTGAAAGAGCATGTTTTTCCGAATCGGAGGCAAGCGATCCAGGAGGCCGTACAAGAGAAGATTGAACGCTTCGAGAAAACACGGCTCGAAAGGGTATTCTCAACACTTGATCCTTCCCATCATTCATGAACCCGGCAGTAACGGGAAATCGGGGTTGGAAAGAACCGACATGTCCAAGACGCATGGAAAGAAACTCAGGAAAAAGCCAGAACGGCTAGCTAAAAAGAGCGGCATGCCTCCCGGGACGATGGCTTTCGTTGGCAGGCAGAAGGTCGAGAATGCCCGTATCGATGTGCTGCATTACGACGAAACATCGGTGCGTGAGTTGATCGATGCCGACGTGAACCAGTGCAGCGATGTCGCCAAAGAGCCGGGTGTTACCTGGATCAACGTGAACGGTATTCACGACACGGTGCTGATTGAGGCTCTTGGGCAACGTTTCGGCCTTCATCCGCTGACATTGGAGGATATCGTCAACACAACCCAACGGCCGAAAGTTGAGGAGTTTACATCCTATCTGTATGTCGTTCTCAAAATGATCGGATTTGATGATACGGAAAGCCAACTCAAGATTGAACATGTCAGCCTGATTCTGGGTGACGGTTTCGTCATCTCCTTTCTGGAGGACGAAGGCGATGTGTTTGACCCGGTGCGGGGGCGCATCCAATCAACGAAAGGGCGAATCCGTACCATGAAATCCGACTACCTGGCCTATGCCCTCGTGGATGCAGTGGTGGATCATTATTTTGTGGTTGTCGAGCGAATCGGAGACCGTATCGAGGAAATTGATGATCGTATTCTGACCGATCCAAACCCGAACGACATTCATGAAATCCACCAGCTCAAGGATCAAATCCTGAATTTGCGCAAAGCGGTCTGGCCTTTGCGCGAGGAGATTGGAGCTCTGGAGAAGATCGAGTCCACGCTGATTCGACCGGAAACACGGGTGTATTTGCGTGACATATACGATCACACAATCCAGATCATTGACATGCTGGAAACGTTTCGGGACATCATCGGGAATATGCATGACACCTATTTGTCCAGCATCAGCATTCGCATGAACGAAATCATGAAGGTGCTGACCATTATCGCCACGATTTTCATCCCGCTGACGTTTATCGTGGGTGTATATGGCATGAACTTCGAAAACCTGCCGGAACTGAAATGGCGCTACGGCTATTTTATGGTCTGGGGCATGATGATAGCGGTCGCAGGCGGATTGATTGTCTATTTTAAACGAAATCGCTGGATATAAACACAGCTCTTGTACGAAAAGGGCGGGCTCAATCCCGACAACCTTCCCGAGGAGGCCATGTTCAACGTCGAGGAAGATTACCTGGTTTATGCACGCATGCTGGCGAGGGATACGGGCAAAGGGCAAAAAGCAGTGGTGAAAGGGAAAAGATAACATGACCAAAGTTGAAGGGACAATTGACCCGTCTAGCCAACGAAAGTATTCGGTAGAACGGAAGCGCTTGCTGGATCAAGAGATCAATCGCTGCGTTCGGCTTCTGACCGAGCACAGCTCGCCCGAAAAGGTCATTTTATTTGGAACGTTAGCTCAGGGATTGGTTCACGAATGGTCGGATATCGATCTGGTGGTCGTGGAGCGGACCCAACTACCTTTTTTTCAAAGAATTAAAAAGGTTCGCAAGCTGCTTCAACCCAAAGTTGGCATGGACATCATGGTCTACACGCCGGAAGAATTTGACCAGCTTTGTGCGGATCGGCCATTTTTCAGGGAAGAAATTATCGGCAAGGGGAAAATCGTTTATGAACACGCCAGGTGATCGATGGCTGGAATTTGCACGCCAGGATTTGCAGATGGCAGAGCTTGCCCTGAAGGAGGGCATCTATAACCAGGTTTGTTTTCATAGCAAGCAGTGCGTTGAAAAATGCATCAAAGGACTGCTCGCGAATCTGGGGAAGAGTCTTCCGCGAACCCATTCGATTGTCGATTTGCTTGGCCTCCTGCCGACGGAATATCTTCCGGATTTACGCGAAGAGTTAGCCCAACTTGACATCTTTTCCATTCCAACCCGGTATCCCGATGCTTTGCCTGGCTCCTTGGCTGACGGATTGCCGGGCGAAGAAGAAGCGCGGGAAGCCATAACAGCCGCCCGGGAATGCTGGAAAGAAATGAATTTAAAGAGGAATTGCCATGGCTAATAGCGACGACCTTTTCACCACCAGACAAAACCTCGCCGAGATCTGCACGATCCCGGACAAGATCATTTCCGTCTATTCCCTGGAAAAACATGTCTGGGCCGACTCGAACTCCGAAGCCAGGCGCAAAGCCCGCAAGCCGGAGCTGCAAACCATAGAGGAGTTTCAGATCGATCCGGTCCGGCCGTTCCTCACGGACATCTTGCGCAATATGGCAGCCTCTTGGAAGCGGGATCGCAAAGAAAATCCGGTTGGCCAGGGGTATTGGATATAGGCGGAGTTCGGCTCCGGTAAATCCCATTTGCTCCGCTGTCTTTCTGCATTGGTTTTGGGACGTAAGGATGCCTGGGACATCGTCAAAAAAGAGGAGGACGCCTCCGGCCGCGGCAAGCGCGAGTCCCTCTACCGTTTCTGGGAGGAGGGTATCGAGGCCAAGAGCGGCAAGGGGACTACGGGCATCTTTGTCATCGTCAAGACGCTGGTGGGCGCTGGCAGATAACTCCGGCGATGGAAGAGAAAACGGGACGACGGCGAGATCGATGGCGGATATGTGGCAACTCTCCAACAAGTTGCCTGGTCATTGCCTCGTTTTAGAGATTACGATTCCCCGGTATCCCATCCCTTCCCGTTTGTTTCTGTCATTGTGCGAACTCATAGGTCGCGCTCATGATGCGCCCGCGCCAATAAGGCTTGGGTCCCTCGGGAAGTAGCCATGCCACCTCGCCTTCCATCGGGATGGTCATCCCGGCATGTTGTTCGTATGATCTCCACCGGCCTTCCCAGGGGGTTGGAATGACAGCTCCTTCGACAGTGCGTCCGCGCGCCTCCGAACGTACCGATTCGATCAGCCCGTTTTCATGGAAGCGAAACAGCATCTTTAGTGTGTAACCGCCATCTTTCATCGTCGCCTCGGCAGAGGTTTCATCCACTTCTTTCCACAGGACCCCCTGGCTCGGTAAAAGCGCCGTCGGGTACCAGGCGGCTTCAGCGAAAAAGCGCATCAGTTCACCCTGCGCAACGTCCGGTGTGCCGCGCAGATTGACCAGCGATATGAGTCCGAACAACGACGCATGGAGAATCCCTTCACCGGCGATGTAGGCGTCATGAACGCGTACCGCCAGACCAGGAATCATCGATATGCGTGCTTCCCAGTCGAAGCCCGGTCGTTGGGTGATCACGCGCTGGGTCGAGGTGAACGGTCTCCACTGCTCGCCGGTTTCACTCATGTTGAACGTGCCGGCCTGCTCGACGCTGACAGCCGAGACGATGGGTTGCCCGTCCTTGAGTACGGTTCGAAAGTATCTTTGAACCGGTACGGGTAATCCGATCAATTCGCTGGATCTATATGTCTTGGCAACGAGCGGAAGACGAGCCGCCTCAAGCTTTGCATGGATTTCTCTTGTAGCGGATTGCCACCGACTGGATCCATAGGCGATTACAGCGGCGATCATCCCCACCAGCCCGAACCATGTGATCAGAATCACCTTCCCCATTTCCGTCATCCGTACAGCCGAAGGCTGCGATTCAGCCTCGGCGGAACGCCTTCCGCTGAAACCGGTTATTCAAAAAAGCCGCTTCGCGGGAATATTTCCTGATTCAACGCCTGATCATTGTCCAGGAAATCCCGTGTATTGCTATCCTGTTGTTTCAGAACGGCTTATAAAGAAGGCCGGATGCCGCGTCAAGAAGATTGGCTCGCCTGTGGCCCATTTTTGAAGTCGTACAGATGATGGTCTCGCCAAAAGGAGCTTTTTCCGGTGCTTTTCGTAAATGACGGGCATCAGCGGGGAGGCTGGGTAAGCCTTTTGAGCTTGCTGCGAAAAAGGTTCCCCAGTCACCCCGCGACTCGACAGAGACTTCCTGACTTGTTGCGACGCCATCAAACTTGAGCAGCCCCATCTTGTGAAATCGGGCGGATGGTCCAAAGAGAAACGATGATTGGATGTAATACAACGCAATGTTTTTCAAAAGAAATGGCTTGAAGCTGGCCCGGCCGATCCAGCGATCTCCGACTGCATCAAACAGTTTCCGCATCCCTCGCCATGGCAGGCCGTCATGATGGAGGGTGCGATTCCGGTTTTGACCATTCGTCTCATCGGGCCGAGGGCTTCCACCGTCTGGCAGACGTAGCGGGCTGTGTCCGCAAATTTGGTGGATTCGGCGGATGAAATCCAGGAAAAATGCAGTCTTCCCGGTTCGATGCCCGTATGCTCCAGCAGGTTTTTCAGCAAGGCGAACTTGCGGCGGGCGTAGAAATTCCCTTCGATGTAGTGACAATCCCCGGGATGGCATCCCGATATCCATACCCCATCCGCGCCCTGCATGAAGGCGCTCAAGATGAATTTCGGGCTGACCCGTCCGCTGCAAGGCACACGGATGACCCGGATGTAGGGGGGATACTCCAATCGGCTTACGCCCGCAAGGTCTGCGGCACCATACGTACACCAGTTACACAAGAATGCGACGATTTTCGGCTTCCAGTCAGTCATGCATTTCTCCCGGTTGGTTTCGAACGTCTTTGGTTGGTCATTGGCTTGTAACGAGGCACTGTGTGTCGTGCCCCAGGACTTCTGCAACATCCTCAGTTCCTATGGATGGATGGCAGGGGATGCGCAATATCAATTCCTATTGATGCACCCCCTGGATATGTCAACTGTTCAGAATTCCCTCGATGACCGAGGTGAACGGACGGGTCATTTTCCGAAGGGCCAGATGGCGGGTAAGGTCGATCGGGCCTGAATCCGCGACGGCATGCTCGAAGCTCAGTTTCGGATCGAAGGGGGTGAGGTAAATGACACGAACGTCGTCCGGATCCACCAGAACGGCTTTCGGGAATTTCTTGCGTACTTCGGCAATCCGCTGATCGGCCAGCTTGCGGACCTTGTCTCGATCGCCGAAGGTCATAGCGCCGGTAGGACAGCTCTGCACACAGGCGGGCAGCAACCCGTTGTGAACCCGGTCGTTACACATGTCGCATTTGGCGAGCGTTCCGTCTTCCGATTTTCGAGGAATGTGGTACGGGCAGGACGCGATGATGTCATCGGCCTTCAGGAACCGGGTTTCTGCCGAATAGAGTACGGCGCCGGTTGCCGGGTCCGTATAGATGGCTCCGGGCTCGCCTGCCGTGTCCTGACAGGGGGGTGATATACAATGGCGGCACTGTTCCGGAAAAAAGAGCCAGTACAATCGGTTGTCCACCACCGTTTCCCGCATGCGGACGAGTTTGTAGGTATTGAAGGAAAGATCGGCCGGGTTTTCGTACGTGCCGCGATTCTTCGTGATTTCGGCCGGAAGATCGTGCCACTGTTTGCAGGCCACCTGGCAGCCCCTGCAAGCCGTGCATAGGGTCGTATCGATCAAGAATGCTTTGTCCATTCAGACACCTCCCTTCATTTCTTCGAAACGTTCGCCATGAACGTCTTGGTTTCCGGAATTCGGGTGTTGGAATCTCCAGCGAATGGCGTCAGCACATTGGCGCTTTCCTCGGTTCCAGACGCCGGCCAGCGCCATCCAAAATTGTAGGGAAGTCCGATTGGGTAGACGAGGGTGCCTGCGATTTTCATCGGCTTGAACCGCTTGGTGACGATAGCTGTGGCTTCCATGGAGCCTCTGGCGGTGCTGACGATGACCCGCTCGCCGTTCTGAATGTGTTTGAGTGCTGCAAGCTCCTCGCTCATTTCGACGAAAACCTGGGGCTGAAGTTCCAGCAGCCAGGGCTGCGGTCGTGTCATGAGGCCCGTCTGCCAGTGTTCGGACACCCGATAGGTCGAGCAGACGTAGGGATATTTGGGATCGCAGGTTGCAGCAAACCGGTCTGCATCTGTCGAGTAAATCGGCATCGTGGGGCTGTGCAGCTGGTCGCTCAATGGATTCTTTTCAATGGGGCATTCCATGGCTTCGTAGTGCTCGGGGAAGGGGCCGTCGTTCAGCCCTGGGCCAAAAAGCTGGCCAAAGCCATGCAAGGTCATGATGAAGGGATGTTTTCCGTTCGGATTGGGTTTGCCGTCGGCATCGGCCAGCGGGGGTGCTGGTCCGTCCGGGACATCTCCGACCCATTTGCCGTTTTCCCACTTGATCACCCATCGTTTCGCACAGGAGGGCTGTCCCTTCAAATCGACGGATGCACGGTTATAGAGAATCCGGCGGTTGACCGGCCAGGCCCAGGCAAATTCCGGGTAGAGCCCGATCTGGTTGGCGGCGTCATCCGTCTTGCGACGGGCGGACATGTTTCCGGCATCCGTATAACTGCCGGAATATATCCAGCAACCGCATGCCGTGCTGCCGTCGGCCTGAAGCAGGGCGAAGGTAGGCACCTGTTTTCCGGCCTTGTATTCCGTATCACCGATCTTGATGTCTCGGGTGAAGGTGCCGTTGATGATCTTGGCGACCTTGTGGGAATCGAATTGATGGCCGGTCCTGTAGTCCCATTTGAGGTTCACAATTGGATCCAGAAAGACGCCACCGTCCTTCTGGTAAATTTCCTTCAGTTTGAGACCGAGCTCCAGAATGATGTCGCCGTCCGGACGGCTGTTGCCGAGCGGTTTGGGTCCTGCATAACGCCACTGCATCCAGCGTCCGCTGTTGGTAATGCTGCCTTCCTTTTCCACCGAAACGCAGGCCGGTAGCATGAAGACTTCGGTGCCGATGTTTGTCGGTTTCATGCCGGGGCCCTTCCAGAAGGAGCCGGTTTCGTTGTCGAAAAGGTTGACGTTGACCATCCAGTCGAGATTGCACAGGGCTTTGCGAACCTTGTTGGCGTTTGCGCCGCTGCAGGCCGGGTTCATTCCCCAGGCGAACAAGCCCTTGATGGTGCGCTGGTACATTTGATCGAAGAGATCGAGCCAGGAATAGGATTTTCCGTCGTCCAGCTTGGGCATCCAGGGATACCCGAACTCGTTTTCGGCCGTCGCTGTCTCGCCGAACATGGCCTTGAGATAGCTCACGATGTACTTGGGTTCGTTCTGCCACCAGTTGAGGCTCAAGGGATCCTTGCTTTGGGGCCGGCGTTTGAGAACGTCTTCCAGTTTTTGAAATTTCGCCGTGGGAACGCCGACATACCCGGGCCAGATGTGGAACAGAAGACCGTGGTCCGTCGAGCCCTGAACATTGGATTCACCACGGAGCGCATTGACACCACCGCCTGCGATACCGACATTGCCCAGCAGCAGCTGAATGATGGCCATCGTCCGAATGATCTGAACGCCGACGGTGTGCTGGGTCCACCCCATGGCGTAGAGAATGGTTCCGGCCTTATCCGGTTTCCCGGTGGCAGCAAAGGCTTTGTAAACGGCCAGCAAATCCGCTTCGCTCGTACCGGTGACCGAGGAGACGGTCTTCAGGTCATAGCGAGAATAATGCTTCTTCAGCTGATTGAATACACAAAGCGGATCCTTCAGGCTCATATCCCGTTTGGGCTTGCCGTCTGCATCGAGTTGGAAAGCCCATTTCGACTTGTCGTATGAACGGGTTTTCGGGTCGAAGCCTGCAAACAGGCCTTTTTCAAATTTGTATTCCGGATTGAGGATGAAAGCGGCGTTGGTGTAGTGCAGTACATATTCCGTCTGAAACAGGCTATTTTGAAGAATGTAGTGGATCATGCCACCCAGAAAGGCGATATCGGATCCGGATCGTACCGGAGCGTAGATATCCGCCTTGGATGAGGTCCGGGTGAACCGCGGATCGACGCTGACAAGAGTTGCCCCGTTTCGCTGGGCTTCGGTAACCCATTTGAATGAAATGGGGTGGGTCTCTGCGGCGTTGCTGCCCATGACGAGAATACAGTCGCTGTTCTTCATGTCGATGAAGTGATTGGTCATGGCACCCCGGCCATAGGTTTCGGCCAGGGCCGGAACCGTACTGCTGTGGCAGAGGCGGGCCTGATGTTCGATATAGACGAGGCCGAGGGCTCGCATCAGGGCCTGGTATATCCAGCATTCCTCGTTGTCGAAGGCGGCGCTTCCGACAGATGCAATGGCCTCCGTGCGGTTGACGAGCTGACCGGTGGCATTGGTTTTGATAAAGGTGGCGTCCCGGGTTTTCTTCACGCGCTGAGCGATGCGGTCAATGGCCCAATCCCAGGAGACTTCTTCCCATTTGTCGGAAAACGGCGCCCTGTACATCGGGGTCAACAGCCGGTTTGTGTTTTCGGCGAGTCCTTTTAAACCGGCCCCTTTCGAACAAAGTGCCCCCCGATTGATGACATGATCCGGATCGCCTTCGATGTTGATGATGCGACCGTCTCCTTTCTTGCTCGTGTGGACCAGCGCTCCGCATCCGACCCCGCAGTAACAACAAATCGTCGTGGTTTCTTTGGCATATCGGGTTTTGAGCATTTGGGCATGGCTCTGAACCGGTTTTAAATCGAATCCCAACGTTCCGACCGCCATTCCGGCAACCATAGCGCCCGAGATCTTCAGAAAATCTCTTCGATCGACCTTCATGGGACAACCTCCTTTTCGTTCGGGTAAGACTACTCCCAATATACAGTAGGTTGCGTGTTTGCGTTTCCGCTGATCAATTCACCACGGGCCTTGGCAAAAGCCCAGCCCGTTCGGCGATCTCCGGAACCCGATGTTCCCATTCGATGGCCATCAGATGAACCCCGGCCACCCCCTTCATCGTCTTGAATTCCTCGATCTGCTCCAGGCAGAACCGGATCCCCTCTTCGGCCACCTTGGTCTTTTCCACCCCCTTCAGCCGTTTGATGAGCGATTCGGGCACATCCATGCCCGGGACCTGCTTGGCCATGTAGTTGGCCATACCGACACTCTTCATCGGTGTGACTCCGGCCAGGATATAGCATTTTTCCGTCAGCCCCATGTCGTTGGCCTGCCGGATGAACTCCCGGAACCGTTCCATGTTGTAGATGCACTGGGTCTGAATGAAATCGGCGCCTGCGGCGATTTTCTTGGCGAGGCGGTAGACGCGGAATTCATAAGGTTCCGCGAACGGATTGGATGCGGCTCCGATGAAGAGTTTGGGCGGCACGTCGATGGGCTCGCCGTTGAAGAATTTCCCTTCATCCCGCATCGTTTTGGCAAGGGAGATGAGCTGCATCGAATCGATGTCGTAAACGTTCTTCGCTTGGGGATGGTTGCCGAATTTCTGATGGTCGCCGGAGAGGCACAGCATGTTGCGGACACCCATGGCGTAAACCCCCAGGATGTCCGACTGCATGGCCAGCCGGTTGCGATCCCGGCAGACCATCTGAAAATTTGGCTCGACCCCTTCCTGTACCATGATGGCCGATGCAGCCCAGCTCGACAGGCGAACGACCGCCGTCTGATTGTCCGTCACGTTGACGGCGTCTACCACTCCTTTCAGATGAAGGAATTTCTCGCGGAGATGCTCGACATTTGCACCTTTGGGCGGACCGCATTCTCCGGTGAGGGCAAAGTGACCGGCCTTGAGTACTTTTTCCAGATTGCTTCCCGATTTGAGATCATCCATGTTGGATCAATTCCTCCCTTCGGCTTCTTCGAAGTCCTCCATCCCGGGCGGTCTGCCAGTTCTTGGCGGGGAACACCTGAAGCAGATCGTTCAAGCGGCCCAGCTCCATTTTCTTACGAACGATCTTGTCCCAGATGCAATCGACATTCTTGGCGATTTCGCACTTGCCGTGATCCGATCCCCCGCAGGGACCGTTCATGAGACTCTTGGAGCAGCGGGCGATCGGGCACAGTCCGTCGAAATGATGGATGATGCATGTGCCGCAGCCGGCACAGCGCTCTTCCCAGATGCCGTGGGCGACGGCTCCTCCAAAGAAGGTCGTGTTGACTGCCGGATAGAATCGCTGGTCTGGATAGGCTTCCGACAGAAACTGGGGCCCAACGCCGCAGGCCATGGAGATGACGGCGTCATAGTCGTTGACGCGGTCCTGAATCATGGCGATGTATTCCGGGTCGCACTGGCGCTCGAGCAGGGTCTCATCTACGTGCAGAGGACGGCCTTCCTTCTTGCGGGCGATTTTCAGGGTGGCGGCCAAAATCTGAACTTCCTTGAGACCGCCGACATTGCAGACGGTCACACAGCCCTTGCATCCCACCACGAGGATGTTCGAGCAGTCCTTCACCATATCCAGAATTTCATGAATGGATTTACGGTCGGCGACGATCATGGCATTCCTTCCTGGGTTGGGCATGTTTGCGAAGACGAAGCGAGCGGGGTGGGGCCGAGTTTTCGGATGCGTTCGGTCATTTGGATGGCGATTTCGGCGAATCGTGGGCCCATGGCCGAGCTCAGATTGAACATGTCGATCCGGTCGGGTTCGATGCCGATTTCTTCGAGGGTCTTCTGGACATAGGCCACCCGCTTCTTTGCCTTGAGATTCCCCGATACGAAGTGACAGTCCCCTTCCATGCATCCGGCGACGTAGACCCCGTCGGCTCCGTCCTCGAAGGCTTTCAGCAGATGGATGATGTCCACTCTACCTGTACAGGGAACCTGGGTGATCTTGACGTTGCTCGGGTAGTTCAGGCGCATGGAGCCGGCCAAATCCGCCGCAGCATAGGCGCAGTATTTACAGCAGAATGCGATCAGTGTCGGTTCGAACGGTTCGGTCATTGGGCTCTTCTCCCTGGTTTAAGCGGCGCAAAAGAGGGCATGGGTCTTGGCGTTGATCTGTTCGTCCGTAAAATGCTTGAGGGTAATGGCCTTACCCGGACATTCGGAGGCGCACACCCCGCAACCATGGCATTCGACAGCCTCGATCACGGCATGACCTTTTTCCGGGTCGATCCGGGGTACACCATATGGGCAGGTACGTACACAGGTCAGGCATACCGCGCAGCGCTCGCCCTGAACCGCTGCCACAACGCTTCCCACCAGGATGCCTTGTTTCGATACGATGTTCATGGTTCGGGAAACGGCTGCCTTGGCCTGGGCGATGCTTTCATCGATCGTCTTGGGATAATGGGCGAGCCCGGCCAGAAAGAGGCCTTCGGAGGCAAAATCCACGGGCCGTAGCTTGGCATGTGCCTCCACCAGAAATCCATCGGCATTGGTCGGAACCTTGAACGCCTCGAAGAGTTTCTTGTTTTCATTGGCGATGATGGCTGCAGCCAATACCACGAGATCCGTCCGGATTTGGATCGGCCGGCCCAGAATGTGATCCGTCACGGTGACGGCAAGCGGAGAGAAGCCGCCTATCTGGGCATCTGCATCGAGGGTTTCAACGACCGGTGGCTTTTCCGGATCCCAGCGGATGAACTGGATGCCCGCTTCACGGGCTTTCTGGTAGAGCGATTCCCGAAAACCGTAGGATCGAATATCCCGATAGAGGATGAAGATGCGCATCTCTGGCTGGATGGCCTTGAGCCAGAGAGCGCTTTTCAGGGCATGGGCGCAGCAGACCCGGCTGCAGTAAGGACGTTCGGACGTTCGGGAACCGACGCACTGGATGAACACCGCACTTTTCGCTTCGAGAAGCCTGGGGTCCCGATCCTTGGCCGCCTGGTCGAAATCGAGGTGGGTGAGAACATTCGGGTGCTTTCCATAAAGATATTCGGTTGGCTTGTATTCGTGGCCGCCCGTTGCCAGAATGGCTGCACCGTGCTGGAGGATCTTCTGAACGGCGGGTGCATCGCCGCTTTGGGTGACGATGGTCGTCGTGAAATTGCCGATGGTTCCGGTGACATGGGTGACCTCGGTTTCGAGGAAGACTTGGACGCGTTCGTTGTCCTCGACGTTCTGGATGAGCCGCTTCAGATAGGCTTCCACGTTTTCACCCTGCCAAGTCGACTTGAGCTGATGGGCCATACCGCCCAACTGATTGCTGCGCTCGATGAGGTAGGCTTGATAGCCCTGGTTTGCCACGCCAAGGGCGGCTTCCATTCCAGCCACCCCGCCGCCGACGATCAGAACCGATGGCGTCACGCTCAGGATGACCTGCGGCAGTGGCTCGACGTAGGCCGCCTTCGCGACGGCCATGCGGACAAGGTCCTTGGCCTTGGCCGTGGCTTTTTGCGGAGTCGCCATGTGCACCCAGGTGTTCTGGTCCCGGATGTTGGCCATCTCGAAGAGGTATTTGTTCAACCCCGCTTCCCGGATGGTCTCCTGAAAGAGCGGTTCATGGGTTCGGGGGGAACAGGAGGCCACGACAACCCGGTTGATGCCCTTTTCGATCAGAACCTGTTTGATCTTTTCCTGGGTGTCCTGGGAGCAGGTGAAGAGGTTGTCCTCGACGTGAACGACATGGGGCAAGGTTCTGGCGTATTCCCGGACTTCCGGTACGTTGGCCACGCCGCCGATGTTGATCCCGCAATTGCAGACGAAGACCCCGATCCGGGGCGGTTCCGAAGAGAAATCCTTTTCGGGCGGCAGGTCTTTGACCTTGGTTTTCGTCCATCGGGCTTCGGAGAGATCGTGGGTGGCCTCTGCGGCGGCAGCCGATGCCTCCATGACGGACTGGGGAATGTCTTTTGGGGCCTGGAACGAGCCGCACACGTAAATGCCCGGTCTGCTGGTCGAAACGGGGGAAGTGTCGGAGGTCTTGATGAACCGGTATTCGTTCAGATCGAGGCCGAGACGTTCGGCCAAGTCCACGGCAGTCGCGGAAGGGGAGAGCCCGACCGAGAGCACGACGAGATCGAAGGTCTCTTCCTGGATATCGCCCGATTCGAGGACATATCGGATTTTGAGATCACCGTTATCCATCGGTTCGATGGTGTGTACGCGGGAGCGAATGAAGCGGACGTTCTTTTCGTCTTTGGCCCGCATGAAATATTTGTCGAAGTCCTTCCCGTAGGTGCGCATGTCCATGTAAAAGATGGCTGTGTCGAGCGGACTCGAGGCATGTTCCTTGGCGATGATGCTCTGCTTGATTGCGTACATGCAGCACACCGAAGAGCAATAGCCCCGCTCGGCCCGGTTGATGTCCCGGGAGCCCACACATTGCATCCAGGCGATTTTTTCGGGAATTTTCCGGTCGTAGGGCCGCATCAAGTGGCCCTTGTATGGTCCCGATGCACTCAGAATCCGCTCGAACTCGAGGCTGGTGACGATGTTCGGGTGTTTGCCGTAGGCCAGGCTTTCGAGCCGTTTCGGATCGACCGTCGCACTTCCCATGGCGAGTACCACGGCCCCGACCTCGAGGGTGGTCTTCCGGGGCTCTTCGTCGTATTGAATGGCCTCGGCCAGACAGACTTTCTCGCAGAGCCCGCATCCGATGCATACGGAGCGGTCGATGGCATAGGCGAGCGGGACGGCCTGGGGATAGCGGATGTAGGTGGCTTTCCTTAGATCGAGGCCGCAGTCGAATTCGTTGATGGCCGTCACCGGGCAGACCATGCGACACTGGCCGCAAGCCGTGCACTTGTCGATGTCGATGTATCGCGGGTCGTTTCGAAGCGTGACCTGAAAGGCGCCGACATTGCCTTCGACGGTTTCGACCTCGCTGTTCGAGATGATCTCGATGTTGAGGTGCCGCCCGACTTCGACCAGAAACGGGGAGATGACGCACATCGCGCAGTCGTTCGTCGGAAAGGTCTTGTCGAGCTGGGCCATCAGGCCGCCGACGGTTGTGGAATTGTCCACGAGATAGACGTAGTAGCCGGCGTTGGCCATGTCGAGGGAGGCCTGGATACCGGCCACACCGGCGCCGACGACCATGACACTGCCGACGGGTGGTTGCTGTTGGGTCATATGCATTCCTTTCTCATGGCTTCATTGGCGAAAGATGGGGGTATGACCTTCATGCCCGGCCAGCTCGGCAAGACCGATGCGTTCGAGCTCGTTCAGGCGCTGGGAGATGGTGTATACATCGAGGCGGGTGCGTTCGGAGAGGGTGGGCACCGATGCAGGCGACTGGCACAGGACTTCCTGGATCAGGCCCTTCTGATATTCGGCCGTGACGGCCTCCAGCAGGATGCGCTGAAAGAGCTCGGGGTCGATCTGAACGCCGTAGACGTTGGCACGTTCGGTGAGCTGGCGGTCGATGCCGACCAGCCAGCGAAGTCGCTGGGAGGAAACGGCACGGATGCAGCCGGCAAGCTCCAGAGCAAAGGCCGATGGATCGAAGGGGCCGAGTGCTGTGATGGTGCTGGAGAATGTGCGTACGCTTTCCGCGTAGGCCTGGGCTTCGGCTGCGCTGGCCCATTGCAGATGGATGCGGTTTCTGCCGATGCCGGCCAGATCGAGCAGGATCTGGAGCATTTCGACCCGTTTGATCGTATAGAGGTTTCCGTCCAGATAATGGCAATCGCCGGGATGGCATCCGCCGATGAAGACCCCGTCATAGCCTTCCATGAGTCCCTTGAGAACGAAAAGCGGGTCCACCCGGCCCGAACACATGGTGCGGATCACCCGGAAGGTGGGCGGATACTGCAGCCGGGAAACTCCGGCCAGATCGGCTCCGGCATAGGCACACCAGTTGCACAGAAACGCCAGAATCGTGGGCTGGTACGTGTTGTCCATGGTCACCGTCGCTTTCTTTCGAGGGGTTCGTTGTAGATTGCGGTTTCCAATCGATCCGTCATTCCGGGTTGCGAAAGCCCGCCTGCCGGCTCTTATGCCTCAGCTGCGGCCCTGGTGCAGATGGCCGCCTCGATCTGCTGCTTTCGGAAATGCTTCATGTCGATGGCTTGCTGCGGACAGGATGCCGCACACACGCCGCACCCCTTGCACAGGGCCGACAGGTTCTCCGCGCGGTAGCCCTTGCCGATCACCTGTTTCAGGCGGATGGCTCCAAAGGAGCAGGAAGCCTCGCACAGCCCGCAGCCGATGCACTTGTCTTCGTCCACCACCGAAACGATCGGTGCGATATCGATGGTCTCCTGAACGAGAAGGGTGGCTGCACGCGCTGCGGCCGCCTGTCCCTGGGCGATCGATTCGTCGATGGACTTGGGATAGTGCGCCAAGCCGCATACAAACACCCCATCCGTCGAAAAATCCACGGGTCGCAGCTTGACGTGCGCCTCCAGAAAGAAACCGTCTTCGGTCAGCGGCACCTTGAGCATCTTGGCCAGAGTTTCTTGACCATCGGGCGCCACGATGGCCGTTGCGAGATGGAGATGGTCCACGGGAATTTCGATGGACCGATCCAGGATGGGGTCATGCACCATGACGAGAAGACCGCCATTGGTGTCGGCCTGCACCTGCGGCTTGTGATCGAGGTCGTATCGGATGAAGATCACCCCGAGCTCGCGCGCCTTCTGGTACAATGCCTCCCGCTGGCCGTAGGAGCGGATGTCCCGATACAGAACGAAGACCCGAAGATCGGGTTTTGCGGTCTTCCAGCGGATGGCGCTCTGCAGGGTCGCCGTGCAGCAAATGCGAGAGCAGGCCGGCCGCTGGGGTTCCCGGGAGCCGACACATTGGATGTAGGCGATGCTGGTTGCGGATGCGAGAGCGGCCGGATCGGTTTCGAATCGCTCGTCGAGTTCGTGCCAGATGGTCACCCGCGGATGACTCCCGTAAAAGTATTCGGCGGGTCTGAAGGGACGAGCGCCGGTGGCCACGACGACAGCTCCGTGTTCGATGCTCTGAAGCCCATTCGGGGTTTGCACCGTTGTGGTGAAATTGCCGACGAATCCCTCGATCGATTGAATGGACGACTGGTTCAGCACCCGAATGGCCGGATGTGTGCTGACCCGCTGGATCATTTCCTCCAGAAGCGGCGCCACCGCATGCCCGTTCCAGCTCTGATAGACAAGCCTGGCGTTCCCGCCGAGCGTCGTATCCCGTTCGATCAGTACGGTTTCGAATCCCTGATCCGCAAGACCCAGTGCAGCACTCATCCCGGCCGCACCGCCTCCGATCACCAGGGCATTCTTGTTGACGGCAATGGCCAGCGGTTCGATCGGTTCGAGCAGCCGTGCCTTGGCGACAGCCATGCGAACCAGGTCCTTGGCCTTCCGGGTGGCTTCCTCCGGCTGGTTCTGGTGGACCCAGGCGTTCTGGTCCCGGATATTGGCAAATTCGAAGAGGTAGGGATTGAGCCCTGCCTCCTGAATGGTTTCCTGAAACAGCGCCTCGTGGGTGCGGGGAGTACAGGCCGCAACGACGACACGATTCAGCCGGTTGTCGACGATGGCCTGGCGGATGGTCGCCTGAGTGTCTGCGCTGCAGGTGAACAGATTCGTGGTGGCAAAGGCGACATCGGGAAGGGTCTCGACGTATGCCTTGACGGCCTGCACATCAACGACACCGGCGATGTTGGTTCCGCAATGGCAGACGAACACCCCGATACGGGGAGTATCTTCCAACGCCAGCGGTTCGGCCCGTTTTTGTTCCGTGGGGATGGCCGTGTTTCGAACGTTGGAAAGCAGTCCTGCCGCACCGGCCGCAGCGGCCGAAGCCTCCATGACGGTCTGGGGGATGTCTTTTACGCCGGCGAAGGCGCCGCAGACGAAAACCCCGGGACGGGACGATGTCACCGGGCTGAAGGGAAGGGTTTGGCAGAAGCCGTCTCCATCGAGTCGGACGTCGAGTTTTTGCGCAAGTTCGCGGGTTGCGGCATCGATTTCCATGCCGACGGAGAGAACGATGAGATCGAAAACCTCATCCTGTGGAAGCCCGGAATCGGTGACATAGGTGACTTTGAGCCGGTCGTCCGTTTCGGGTTCGATCGAATGCACCCGCGCCCGGATGAAGCGGACCCCGCTCTCCTCCCTGGCCCGATTGTAGGTCTGCTCAAAGCCTTTGCCATGGGTGCGCATGTCCATATAGAAAATGGCCGTATCCAGATCGGCTCCGGCGTGTTCCTTGGCAACCAGGGCTTCCTTAATGGCATACATGCAGCAGACCCCCGAACAGTAGGGATGACTGTCCTCCCGGATGTCTCGGGATCCGATGCACTGAAGCCATGCAATCTTATGGGGTTGTTGGTGATCCGACGGCCGGACGAGGTGACCTTCGAATGGACCCGAAGCGCTCAGGATCCGCTCGAACTCCATACTCGTCACCACGTTCTTCAGGGTGCCGTAGCCATAACGAACGATGGAACCAGGATCGAAGGCGTGAAATCCGGGTGCGAGAACCACCGCACCGACATCGATGGTTTGGGTCGTTTCCTGCTGGGAGAAATCCACGGCGTTTGCCGGACAGAATTTCTCGCAAGCGCGGCATTTGCCGTTCTTGAAATAAATGCAATGATCGGCGTCGATGGCGTACTTGAGCGGGACGGCCTGGGGATAGAGAACATAAGCCGCCTTGCGGTTGTTCAATCCCTGGTTGAATGCGTTAGGCACTTTCTTGGGGCATTTTTCGGCGCACTTCCCGCAGGCGATGCATTTTTCGTTGTCGATATATCGGGGCCGGTTCCGGAGGATTGCGGTGAAACGCCCCGCCTCGCCTTCGACGGATTGAACGTCACACAGCGTATGGATCCGGATGTTCTTGTGTCGTCCGACCTCGACGAGCTTCGGAGAGAGAATGCACATCGAGCAGTCGTTCGTGGGAAAGGTCTTGTCGAGGGTGCTCATCACCCCGCCGATGGCGGGTTTGCTTTCGACCAGATGAACCAGATATCCG
Organism: Thermodesulfobacteriota bacterium; assembly: GCA_040755275.1. Lineage (GTDB taxonomy): Bacteria > Desulfobacterota > Desulfobacteria > Desulfobacterales > Desulfatirhabdiaceae > Desulfatirhabdium. The sequence goes on from JBFMBE010000002.1 coordinate 49,011, forward strand.
GCATTGGCCAGATCCAGGGAGGCCTGGATGCCGCCGATACCTCCGCCGACAACCAGTACACTTCCGATGGGTAACTGCAGGGCTTCGAGCATATGGGTTCCTTTCCACATAAGTCAAGGGTTGGGATCCAGAAGACATAAATCAGAATGTCTATCGATGATGGCCTCGCAACAAGTCGATTTTCCCGTGCTTTTCGTAAATGTCGGGCATCAGCGGGGTGGCTGGGGAAGCCTTTTGAGACTGCTGCGAAAACGTGTTTGAAGCCGCCGGATATCGTTGGATCGGGTGGAGATGCTTCATCCATATTTGTTTGAAAAACATCCTGTTGCAACTCAGCAATTCTGTATTCCAAGTTTGGCTATCCGCCCGATCCTACGAGATCGGGCGGCTGAGTTTTTTCGCAGCATCGAAAAAGGTTCCCCAGTCACCCCGCGACTCGACAGAGACTTCCTGACTTTTTGCGAGGCCATCATCGATGATGGCCTCGCAACACGTCCGGCACACTCCCTCTTGGCCCGTAAGAATCATCCGCGTTTCTTCGGGCTGCTGATGGACGGTTTTCGTCGATAGGACGAGCCAAAAGGCTCCACTGCCCAATGCAGCAGCGGCAAGGGTCATCCGGCATCGCTCAACGCGTAGATCTGAGCGAAAATCTGATCGTTGTCGAACCCTTTCAAGTGAATGGCTCCGGATCGGCAAGAAGCCACACACAGGCCGCATCCCTTGCACAGCACCGGATTGATCTCGGCTTTGCCCGGGAAAAACCTTGCCTTCTCGTCGATGAACGAAGGGGCCGAGTAAGGGCAGATCGAGACGCAGACACCGCAGGAACTGCACAGGGCCGGATTGACCTTGGCCACGTTTCCGCTGGTCAGGATCGTTTTGCGGGCAAGCAGCGTAACGGCACAGGAGGCGGCCGCTCTTGCCTGAGCGATGGATTCGTCGATGGGCTTTGGATAGTGGGCGAGACCGCAGAGAAAGACCCCGTCGGTCGCGAATTCCGAAGGTCCCAGTTTGGCGTGTTTCTCGACGAAGAAACCGTCTTCGTTGAGCGGAACCTTGAAAAACTTGGCCAAGGCTTCGCTTTTCGGCGGAACGATGGCCGTAGCCAGCACCAACAGGTCAGCGTCGATCGTGATGGCCTGATTCAGGATTGGATCCAGGACGGTGACGAGTCTGCGGCCGTTTTCGACCTGAACGACCGGTTTGTTGTTGAGGCTATACCGGATAAAGATCACGCCTGCCTCCCGGGCCTCCTGGTAGAGGAGTTCCTTTTCGCCGTATGTCCGGATATCCCGATAGAGAATGAACACGCGGGAATCGGGGTTTTTCCGCTTGAGGTGAATGGCGTTGTCGATGGAGTGGGTGCAGCACACCCGGGAGCAGTACATGCGTTCGGGAATGCGGGAGCCTACACACTGGATGAAAACGGCCGTTTGAAGGGTTTCGAGCGCGGGGTCGTTGTCGATGAGTTTGCGATCGAGTTCGAGGCTGGTCAGAATTCGAGGGTCCTGGCCGTAGCCGTACTCCGTTGGGACAAGGGTGGATGCCCCAGTGGCAATGATGGCTACCCCATGTTCGAGCGTTTCTTCCGTTCCGCCTGAGGACTCGAGCCGGGTCTTGAAATTGCCCACGAACCCCTGAACGGAGGCAATGGTCGTGTTCAGATAGACGGTGATCCGTGGATCGCATTCCACTTGGTGGATCATGTCGGTCAGTGCAGCCGAAATGTCTTCACCTCTTGCCGTGCGGTACAGGTTTCGGGCCTGACCGCCCAGCTCGCCCGATTTCTCGACGATGTGGGTTGCATAGCCCTGGGAAGCGAGGCTCGATGCGGCAGCTATTCCGGCGATTCCACCACCGATGACGAGGGCCGTCTGGTTGACTTCGAGGGTGGCCTCTTCGAGCGGCTCCATCAGCGCCACCTTCTCGACAGCCATCCGGACCAGGTCCTTCGCCTTTTCGGTGGCCTCCGTCGGGTTCTGTCGATGTACCCAGGAATCGTGGTTTCGGATGTTGGTCATTTCGAAAAGATATTTGTTCAAACCGGCGGCCATCAGGGTTTCCTGAAAAAGCGGTTCGTGCGTCTTCGGGGTACAGGCGGCAACGACCACGCGGTTCAATCCTTTTTCACGGATCAGCTCGGCGATGGTGTTTTGGGTGTCCTGCGAGCAGGAATAGAGATTGTCCGTTGCGAATTCCACAAAGGGGAGGGTCTTCACATACTGCGTTACGGCAGGGACATCGACCACGCCAGCGATATTGATGCCGCACTTGCATACAAAAACACCGATGGCCGGTCGTTGGCCGATGACATTGGTCTGTGGGATGATCTCGGGCTTTTCCGTCAGGGAGTTGCGGCTTGCTGTCAGGATGGCGCCTGCAGATGCGGCTGCAGCGCCGGCATCGATGACGGTCTGAGGGATATCGCGAGGTCCCAGAAAGGCGCCGCAGGCGAAAATGCCTTTTCGGCTCGTTTCGACGGGTGCAAACGAGGTGCTGCTGCAGAAGGAACCGCTCGTGAGCTCGATGCCGAGGGTTTCGGCCAGATTTCGTGTTTCGAGGGATGTTTCCAGACCGATCGACAGAACGATCATGCTGAAGGTTTCGGTCTGGATGGCGCCGTCTTCCGTGATGTAGCGGACCTCGACGTCATCTTCCGGAGCTGGTGCGATGGTGTGGATGCGGCTTCGGATGAAGCGAACGCCCTGTTTGGTCTTGGCCGTTTCGTAGCAGCGCTCGAATTCCTTGCCGTGGGTGCGCATGTCCATGAAGAAAACGGCGCAGTCGAGGTCATAGGGAGCATGTTCCTTGGCGATGACCGCTTCCTTGATGGCGTACATGCAGCAGACGCTTGAGCAATAGGGGTTCGAATCCTCCCGCACGTCTCGGGATCCGATGCATTGCAGCCAGGCGATGCTTTTGGGTTCCAGATGATCGGACGGCCGGACGAGGTGGCCTTCGAATGGACCCGATGCACTCAGGATCCGCTCGAACTGCATGCTGGTGACGACGTTTTTGAGACGGCCGAAGCCGTACCGATCGAGATGGGTCGGATCGTAGGGATGGAAGCCGGGTGCCAGAATGACGGCACCGACAGCAACGACGTCGATGGATTCTGTTTGGGAAAAATCGACGGCACCTGCCGGGCAGAATTTTTCACAGGCACGGCATTTGCCGTTCTTGAAGTAAATGCAGTGATCGGCATCGATGGCGTACTTGAGCGGAACGGCCTGAGGATAGAGGACATAGACCGCCTTGCGGTTGTCCAGCCCCTGGTTGAAAGCGTTGGGTATCTTCTTGGGACATTTTTCGGCGCACTTTCCGCAAGCGATGCATTTGGCGGTGTCGATGTAGCGGGGCCGATACCGCAGTGTTACGCTGAAATTTCCGGCCTCGCCCGCAACGTTCTGGATAGCGCACAGGCTGTGGATACGGATATTCTTGTGCCGTCCGACCTCCACGAGCTTGGGCGAGAGGATGCACATCGAGCAGTCGTTTGTGGGAAAGGTCTTGTCGAGGGTGCTCATCACCCCGCCGATGGCGGGTTTGTTTTCGACCAGATGAACCAGATATCCGGCATTGGCCAGATCCAGGGATGCCTGGATACCGCCGATGCCGCCGCCGACAACCAAGACGCTTCCGATAGGGGACTGCGGGGCTTCGACCATAAGGGTTCCTTTCCAAAAAAATCAGGGGTTGGGATTCAGAAGTCAGATGTTTGAAGACAGAAGTCAGAACGACAATGGATATATCCATATAAACCGGAAACCCGTCTTGCACATGAATCGTGGAAATACATGGCTGTAAGGCCCCCTGTGGCCTATCGATGGGTTGTTCGTGACTTCGTCATCTGTGATGGCCTCGCAACAATTCAGGCAGTCTTCGTCGAGCCTCGGGGTGACCGGGGAACCTTTCTTGCTGCTGCGAAAAAACTCAGCCACCCCGCGACTCGACAGAGACTTCCTGACTTTTTGCGAGGCCATCATCTATTATCAGGTCAATATCCCGGAAGATTCACTTCCTTGAGGTCGTCGGCGAGATAGGTGCGCTCGTTTTCGGCCAAGATGCCCAACGACAGGGCGATGATCGTCCAGAGATGCACGGTGCGGTATTTCCCGTGGCCATAATGTTCGCCGAGCTCGTGAATCTGGGCATGGCAGTTGTGACAGGGTGTGACGACATAGGAAGCGCCGGTTTTCATGATCTGTTCGTGTTTAAGCCTTCCGTAATGCAGCCTCGCTTCCTTGTATCCGTTCTGTAAATATCCACCCCCTCCGCCGCAGCAATAGTTGTTGCTCTTGTTGGGATAGGTATCGATGAAGTTTTCTTCGCCTACACAGGCGACGGTGACAAAGCGCAGATCGTCCGCGAGGGCGTCTCCCCAACCTTTGCGGATCTGATTACAGGGGTCCTGTACCGTGAACTTCACTTTCAAATCCTTGTTCCAGTCGGAGTTCACCTTGAGCTTTCCTTCCCGAATCCACCTGGCGTAGTACTGAACCATCGGTGCGATTTCGAGTCCGGTGTCGATCTTGTGTTTCTGGGCCCCTTTCCATACAGAAAACGTCGAATGGCCGCATTCGGTGTTGAGGTATACCTTGCATCCAAGGCTTTTAGCGGTCTGCAGGGTCAAGTTCGTGATCCGCTTCCATCCTTCGTCGTCCGCCAGGAACATGCAGTAGTTTTCACCCCCCCATCCGGTGCAGCTGTAAGTCCAATCGGCGCCGACGATATGCAGAATCTTCCACAGCGGTACCATTTCCTCCGGTTCGGTGACGGGTTCGCGGGAGTTCTGGCTCAGGAAGAAATGGGCGCCCTGCTTGTCGATCGGTGCCTGAAGATCTTCCCATCCAGGCTGATTGGCACGCACCTCTTCGAGCATGTCCTGAACGACGAAGCGGAAATCCTCTTCTGGGGTTCCCATGGCGCTGCAACTATCGTTTCGGAGAGCCATGTCGCAGGAGCCTAAAATTCCTTTCGGACGCTTTTCCCGAGGCCAAAGCTTACGAGCTTCGTAAATGAGGGCCGCGATATCGATTTTCATGGGGCAGGCATGGGTGCAGCGATAACACATGCTGCACAACCATACCCAGGGGTGTTCAGTGATTTCCTCATCAAGCCCCAGGACCGCCAGGCGCAGGAATTTCCGGGGGTCCATGTTCTCGAGGCCCGATGCCGGGCAGCCCGACGAGCAGGCGCCGCAGGTGAGACATAAATTCAGGTTGGCGTTCGGGACAATTTCCTTGACCCGGTCGATGAAGGTCGAAGTCTGTTCTCTGGGAATTCGAACGGTGTTTTCCGACATCTGGTTCTCCTTCTCTATAGGGGGGAATGATCGCAGGAATGCGTTTCGGTTTCGTGAATCGGGTAAGCGTCGCTTCGTTCGATGAGACCGCGAAAGACCATGCGAAGGTATTTTTCTTCGATGGGGGGAAAGTCCTCAGGGGGATCGGTCATGAAGGCTTCGGACTGATCGAATGAGGAATCTTCCGACGACAGGAGTGGTTCCGGTATCTCGATGGGAACGGAACGACTCTTCCATAGGATCGGTTGCAGCCGTTTTTTGTTGATGAGCCATCGGTCGCATTCGTCATGGGTACCGATGAAGGCGATGTGAAGACAATCCTCTTGCCGAAGGGTGATGAGGCGATAGCCGCAACCGAGGTCATACTTGAGGCAGTTTTTCAGGCGCTGCTCACCGCTTTTGGTCGCTTCGTGGAGGCAGTCGGGAATGCGGCGCTCCTGAATCAGTCTGGCAATGATTTCGTCGGCTTCCCGAGCGGCGATCTGGGCTTTGCGGTTTCCCTTGCGGAGGGTATCGAGCTGTTTTTCAAATAAGGGGTCGCGATGAATCAGACGGATCAAGATGCGGTTCCTCTTCGGTCGAATGTCGTTTCATGAAATTCGATGAGGGCGCTTGTCACCGTTGGGGAAAAGCGCTGACAAGGGCGCAATGCGCCTTCCAGCGGCTTGAAGATGGAGAATCAATGAAGAAGGTTGGGAAGGACGGAAGGAAAACGGGTCAAAACGATCGGTCCGTTCGACTTACTGCTGGGTCTTCGGTCTTTTCCCAAGTCCACCGGCCCGGGTGGCCATCCTCAAGCCGTCTCAGGTAAAACCGAAGTTGTATGGGGGGAAGCTGGTGATCATTGTCAACCTGTTGGAAATATCCGCTAAACGAAACCCAGATGGAGCCGGATGGGCGGTATTGTCCTGGCTTTTGGCTTGGATGCCAGGCACCATCCCACCGCGTACCCGATACCATCCAGAATGCGCTTTTCCTACATCACGAAATCAGGTTTGTCAATCGTTTCATATGGATATGCAAATAACGCATAGACGATGCAAATAGATAGGTATTCGGAATATCCGGGATTCGTCGGTTTCAAATTCATGCAGGGATGATGGCCCCGCAAAAAGGCCGGATGCTGCACGAGGTAGTATTCATTCGTTTCGCAAAGCCGTCTCAGGAATGTCTACCGAGACCGCTCACTGTCTCGATCATCTCCGATCGAGCACATCACGGATTCTGGCCGCCAGGGAGTGCAGGGTGAACGGCTTCTGGATGAGGGCGGCCTCTTCAGTGAGAATGCCGTGTCTACGGATGGTTTCTTCAGGGTGACCGCTCATGTAAAGGATGCGGATGCCCGGATGCAGACTTGCAACGTGCTCGTACAGCCGATTTCCGCTCATCTCGGGCATGATGACATCGGTGAGCAGCAAATCGATGGTTGCTTCGGAGCGGGCCAGATCCAGGCAGCTTTCGGGGCTGGATGCACTCAGCACGCGGTAGCCCAGCCGGGTAATGAGGTTGGCGGCGAATTCTCGAACGAATTCGTTATCTTCCGCAAGCAGGATCGTCTCTGTTCCCCCAATCAGGGTGTCCACCTCGTCACCGTCAACGGATTCCGAAGGGATCGGTTGTTTTGCGGGGGCTGCCACAGGCCAGTCGATATCGAAAATCGTACCCTTACCAACCTCGCTTCGCACCCGAATCCGTCCTCCATGCTGGGTGACAATGCCGTATACCATGGCCAGCCCCAGCCCCGTTCCTTTTCCCATTTCCTTTGTCGTGAAAAACGGATCGAAGATGCGGGCGCAGGTTTCGGCATCCATTCCCATTCCGGTGTCGCATACCGTCATGCGAACCGCCTGCTTGCCGATGAGGCTTTCTGTCGGGAGGAAATCTGTTTCGGTGGGATCGGCCAGATGGGTTCGTAAGATGAGGGTGCCGCCCTGCGGCATGGCATCCTGGGCATTGACGGCTAAATTCATGATGACCTGTTCCACCTGGCCTGGATCCGCCAGAATTCGGGGGATGGAATCGTTCAGATCCGTGATGATTCGGATATCTTCCCGGAGGGAACGGGCGATCAGATCGATGAAATCCCGGATGATTCGATTCAGGTTGACCGGATGGATGTCGAGCTGCTGGTTCATTCCGAAAGCCATGAGCCGCCGCACGAGGTCCTTGGCCTTTTCGGAGGTTTCCATAAATTTCCGGACATACCGCCTGGTTCTCTCTTCCAAGGCGGGATCCAGAAGCAGCAACTCGCAATAGCCCATCATCGGCTGCAGGAGGTTGTTGAGATCGTGAGCGATGCCTCCGGCCAGAAGGCCCACGGATTCCATCTTCTGCGATCGATGAAGCTGTTCGCGATAGGTTTCCCGTTCCTGTTCGATCCGTTTCCGTTCGGTGATATCGATGACTGCAATGAGGCCGGCCGGTTCGCCTTGATAATGAATGGTGACCCCGGTCAAAAGCACCCATTTGAGGATGCCGTTCTTGTCGATGATTCGGAATTCATAAGCGTTCTGTGGATTTTCGCCTCGCTGTCGGGCCTTGCCCCTTGTGATGACCATGTCTCGATCTTCCGGGTGAACCATATCCCAGAAGGTGCTTCCGACGAGTTCCTCCAGCCGGTATCCGCTGATGCGCTCGGCCGCCGGATTGGCATAGACCCAGCAGTCGTTTTGGTAAATGAGGATGCCGAAGGGACAGGCTTCGGCTAGTGTCCGGAATTTCAGCTCACTTTCCTTGAGCCGTTCTTCAGCAGCCAGAATTTTGGTGATGTCCCGGATCATGCCCGAAACACCGTCCGGCTCCCCGTTTTCGTCGTAAATGAGTCTTGCGTTGATGGAGACCGGGATGATCGTCCCGTCCTTGCGTCTCAAGCGGGTGATGAAATTGTCCGTGAAGCCGTCCCGCCGCAGGGTGCTCAGGATCCGATCCCTTTCCTTCGGATTGACGTAGACATACCGGACCGGCATTCCGATCAATTCCTCCGGTTTCCATCCGGTGAGCCGATAACAGGAAGGGGAGAGGACGCGGATCCGCTCTTCGGAATCGATTTCGTAGTACAGGTCTTCTAGGGACTCGAAAATCCGACGGTATCGGTAATCGGAAAACCCATCCGGATGGTCTTCCGGGCTGCCGCCATCTCGAGATGTCGTGTTGGGAGTGAGGCCTTCGTTCATATCCTTCTCTGCGCGTTCTTGCCGGTCTACTCAATGTACATGCAGCAGTCGGCCTTTTTCAGGACGGCTTCTAACGGAAGTGGGTTCAATGCACCGAAGCGGACGAGCTTCACGCATTTTCGTTCGAAAAACACTGCCTGATATTCCAACAACCCCTCGTTTTTGTTTGGACCATCCGCCCGATCCTACGGAGCTTGGGCTGCTGAGTGTTTCCGATGCTGAGCGAAATTCACCCGCCCTCCTGCAGGCAAAAAGAGGGTGTCTGACGATTGGCGAGACCATCATGGATTCCTACTCGATGATCGGATGTTCCGTCCAGCGTTCGATGGCATGGATCAACTGATCGAGGGAAACCACCCCGAGGACGATGACGAGATAGCCTTCTACGGCATTTCCCTGAAGCCGGAAATTGGTGGAAACGGTGAGCGCGTAGCGCAGCTCTTCCTGACCGACGACGAGGGTACCCATCATCGCTTCGAGGTCTTCCACGAACAGCCGCGGCACGGAAAAGGATACATGAACCTTGAGTAGGTTGCCGAACATGCCCAGGCAGGCATTCAAGAGAATGTTGCCGATTTCCGTCAGCACTTCCCGGCCCGTTGCATCCACCCGAATGCCCGGGCGTTCCTGCCCGGTCAGCAGGTTCACCAGCATGGAAGCCCCATCGGCATTCAGGACGAGCATGGCATCACCTGCGAGGGTTCCGGTAAAGATCTGGTGAACGGTGGCGACTTCCCCCTGAATGAAGGCCCCCAATTTTCGGCTCATGTCTTCGATGGGGATGATGTCGACCTTGGGTACGTCCAGAAGGACCCGGTGTCCGGTCAAATCGGAGAGGGAGGCCGCCGTCTTGGAGAAGGCGATGTTGATCAGTTCGGTCAGGGCATCCTGTTGTTCCTGGGTTAGAATCATGATGGATCTCCTTGCAGGGCGTTTCGCACCGCTTCCAGAACCTGTCGGGTATTGAACGGCTTGTTGACGAAGGCCCTGGCCCCTGCCTCCATGACGAGGGCCCGGGTGGCATCCTGAATGTCCGCAGATGCGACGACCACCCGTGCCTTCGGGTCGATCTGGCGGATGCGGGTGAGAACATCGATACCGTGCATGCCTTCCATGGTCAGATCGAGGGTGACCAAGTCGGGCTTTTCCAGGAAATAGCGTTCGATACCGCTCATTCCGTCCGTCGCTTCGCAGACTTCATGGCCGTCCGATTCGAGAATGGCGCGCATCATCCTTCTGGAAAGCATCGAGTCGTCTACAATGAGGATTTTGGCCATAGTCGGTTTCCTATATGTTGGGGCTGCAGGCAATGGTTTTGGGTCATCGAGCGAACGATTTCAACAGGGTATGGGATCTATCGGATTGTTGGACAGATGCCGTCGTACCCGCTTGCCATGAATTTCAGGATGGGATCTCGAGCCACGAAAAAGAACCGACTTCCTCGTTTCCCTCGTCATCGTTCATAGACAATGGTTCTTTGTCCATCGCCTAAATGAATCCGATAACGGCTTCCGTCATTCCGTGCAGCGGAACATTCCTGTCGCTCAATCCAGCTTCGTCGACCGATCGGGGCATGCCGTATACGACACACGTTTCTTCGGCTTCCGTGATAACCATCCCTCCCTGGGCCTTGATCCAGGCACAGCCCTGCAATCCATCCTGGCCCATACCCGTCATGACCACACCGAGCACGCGGCTGCGGTAGACGTCCGCCGCCGATCGGAACAGAACGTCTACGGACGGTCGGTGGGGGGTGTCGAAGGGCTTGGCGTCGAGATGGGTGTAAACCGTTCCGTCGGCTTCCTTTCGGAACACGAGGTGTCTTCCGGCCTGGGCCAGATAGACCATTCCTGGTTCGACTTTCATGCCTTCCTGGGCTTCGACGACATGGAGCCTCGAAATCGCATCGAGGTTCTTGGCATAGAGCTCCGTATAGCCCACCGGCATGTGCAGCACAACGGCGATTGGAACGGGAAAATCCGACGGAAATCTTGGGATGACCATTTTGAGTCCCTGCGGACCTCCGGTGGATATGCCCATGACGACGATATCAAGCCTCGGTTTTGGGGTCAATACAGGGGCTGCTTCCGGGAGCTTCTGTGGCGCCTGGACCAGGGGTTGGATCCTCGCCATGGGGATACCGGCTGCATTGCGTACCTTTTCGATGAGGTCATGGCCGATTTCATAGACCTTGTCCGTTGCAAGGGCCGTCGGCTTCTGGATGAAATCCACGGCTCCCATATCGAGGGCCTTGAGCGCCATGGCCCCGGTTTCGCTGGCGATACTCACCACAACGATGGGAATCGGCCGGATGGCCATCTGGCGTTCGATGAAACCCAGCCCGTCCAGATTCGGCATGATCAGATCGAGGGTCACCACATCGGGCTGCAGCTGCCTGCACAGTTCGAGGGCTTCCTCGCCGTCGCGTGCGACGCCGACCACCTCGAGCGTCGGTGACCTGTTCAGGATCTCCTTGATGACCTTTCTGACATAGGCCGAATCGTCTACGACCAGAACTCGGGTGATACCGTTCATTCGAAGCTTCCTTTCCGAACTGAATCCAACGTTTCAGGGTTCCTTGACATATACGAAGGCGCCGCCGATTTCGCGCAGTTTGAAAGCCGTCGTGATCTTGAGCAGGGATTCGGCGGCCGCCACGAAGAGATAGCCCGGTATGCGCATGTTGTCGAAGAACGTTCCAACCGTCTTTCGGATGGCATCCGGTGAAAAATAGATGAACACGTTTCTGCAAAAGAGAAGATGGGTCCTGGCTAGGGGGGCTACCTGCCGGGCATCCATCAAGTTGATGCGGTGCCATTCGATGCGCTGGTGAATGTTCGCATCGATTTTCCATCCTTTGGGGGTTTCCGAAAAATACCGACTCCGCATTTCCGCAGACGTGTTGCGCAGGGAGCGTTCCCGATAGATCCCGGCTATGGCCTTGTCGATGGCCGACTGGCTGGCGTCGCTGGCAAGGATACGGATGCGCTGGTCGAGCAAGCCTGCCTCTCTGAGGGTGATGGCGATGGTGAGCGGCTCTTCTCCCGTGGCACAGGCGGCGCTCCAGATCGTGATCGGCAGGATGCAGTTCTGGGACAGCAGCGAAGGCACGATGGTGGTCGTCAGGGCCCGGATCTGGTCCATTTCCCGGAAGAAATAGGTTTCCTGAACCGACAGAGCTTCCATCACCCGAAGCCATTCCTCCTCGGAGTCGGCATCGTACTTGAGCAGGTAGTAGTAGTCCAGAAAGGAGTCGAATCCGCGTTCGATCACGAGCGGCGAGAGCTTGTCCGCCAGGATGTCTCGGCGGTCGGCCTCGAAATAGATGCCCAGTTTCTCGTGAATGGCATCCCGCAGAAGGATGAAGGTCGTATCCTTGAGCGTGAGGGATTCGGAAAAGAAATTCATGTCGTTCGACGGCCTCTCGATGGAGTCGTTACCCGATCACCCGAGTCAGCGCCTTTCGGGCGGCATTGCGGACATCCGGATGCGGATCGTTATCGGCCAGTTGAGCCAGCTTCTTTTCCGCCGCACGGTTTCCGGTCTGGGTGAATACGGCGATGGCGGCCATTCGGACCCGCCAGTCGGGATCGTTCAAACATCCCAGGATCATCTTGGTCGCATCGGCCCGCTTCATCCGGCCTAAAGCATCGATGATGGCTATGCGCACCTCGGGATTCGGATGCTCGAGGCCCGAGGCCACCCATCCGATCCGCTTTTCCGGCATGGCGGCCAGTGCCGCAACGACGGGTTCCCGTAGCCTGCGGTCCACTGTCAGGTAAACGAGGGACCGGACGGCCTCGGAATGGGCGCATCGGGCCAGGGCTTCGATGGCTGCAGACGAGACGGCTGGATCGCTGTCGCTAGCGGCCACCCACTGGAGTTTGGCGATCGTCGTCGGGCTTTCGTCCGACTCGAGGGCCTGAATGGCGCAGAGGCGATCCTGTGGATGTTCGGCGTGCAGCGTTTGAAGCAGGATGTCTCGGGCGGCCGGGTGACCCAGGTTGCCCAGTGCTGCGATGGCCGCACGGGCGATGTCCGGGTTTTCATGGCGGATGAGGTTCTTGAGCGCATCGAGGGACTGGCCCGATCCGATCCGTCCGAGGGCTTTGGCCGCAGCGATGCGGACGTGATCGCTCGGATCGTTCTGTGCGATCCGGATGAGTTCGGCCTCCGCATCTGCGGCATGCAGCTTACCCAGGGAGATGGCGCTGAAATAGCGTACCCAGGCATCCGGGTCGTCGAGGGCTCGCATCAGCAAGGAAGCCGTATCCGTTGCATCCATGTGCCCCAGTGCCCGTGCCGCTGCCGCCCGTACCTTGGGTGTATCCTCGAATAGGCATTTTTCCAGAAGCGGCAGGTAGTTTCGGTCATCGAAAAAGGGCAGGTGTTCGATCGCCGTCTTTCGAACCGTTTCGTTCGCATCCCGACAGGCCGCTTCGATGAGGGGAATACATTGAGAATAGCCGAAGTATCCGGCAATCCGGATGGCCGATTCGCGGATCAGGGGATTTTCGGACTGCATGAGATCGGCCATAGCATCCCCCATGTCGGGATGTCCGATGGAGTTGAGGGCGCCGATGACCGCCTGACGGACGGCCGGATTGCGATGCCCCAACAGCGGCAGCAGCGACTCGAAGGCCTGACGGTCTCCGATCTTGGCCAGTGCTCCGGCAGTGGGGATAATGAGCTCGGGGTCGTCGGAAAGCAGCCGAACGAGCTCCGGAACGGCCAGTGGATCGCCGATACGACCGATGGCCATCACGGCGGCCCGGCGGGTGTCGAGGTCTTCGGCATGCAGTTGCTCGATCAGAAGTTCCAGGACATCTCTGCCGTAACGGACCAGCGCTTCGATCACTTCCCGGCGTGCCGAGGGCTCCCCCAGAAGCCGTGTGAGTGCCGCATAGACCGCAGGGCTCTTGAGCCATCCGAGCACCAAGGCCACTGCGCGAAGCCGGTCTGCAGGTGCCTCTTCCAGGCAGGCGATCAGGCGCAGGGCACCGGTGGGCTCGAACCGACTGCGGGCGATATCGGCAATGAGCGCTCCTTCTCCGAAGCGCTGTTCGTAACGATCGTAAATGGCTGCGAGGGCGGATGCGATTTCGATGACGGGCGGGTCGGGCTGGTGGAGTCGATCGATCAGGGGGCCGACACAGAGTTCATCGCCGTTTGCAGCCAGGGCGTCGATAACCGCCGTTTCGAGCATGGGCTTGCCCAACAGAGCGATCAGCCGTCCGACGACTGCGGGCTCTTCGATTCGGGCCAAGGCATCGACTGCAGGAAACGACAGAAAAAAGTCTTCGGATTCGGCGATGGCCATCAGTCGGTCTACGGCTTCGACGGCGCGCAGTTTTCCGAGGGATTCGATGGCGTGGTAGACCACATTCGGATCGGGATCGTCGAGTGTCCGGATGAGGGCGCCGATGGCCTGCGACGTGCGCTTTTCTCCGAGAAACAGGGCCGTATACATGCGAAGATCCGGGTCCGGATCGTCCAGCAGTGCGAGGATCGGAGACAGGTCGTCGAAACGGGCTGCTGCCAGGACCTGAAGGGCTGAGTTCAGTATTGCGGCATTGGCATGCTGCATTTTGAGCGAGCGAATGAGCCCTTGGATCATCTCGGCGTCCGTGCTGCGGGAGAGCCTGTCCACTGCCGTCTTGCGTACCCGCCAGCTCTTGTCTCCCAGCGCTTCGGTCAGGTACCGGGAACTGTCTTCATCCATTTCCGCGAGGCTTCGTGCCGCCTGGTAGCGTACGGTCTCGCTGGGGTTCTGAAGGTCTTGTTTGAGGTCGAGTTCCGCCTCCAGCCGCGGGGTGACATCCTCGACCAAGAGAATGGCTCCGATGACGGATTCCTGCTCCCGAACGGGGGAGATGGTGACTTTCTGCCGCATCGTTTCGAAATTTCGTGAGGGGTGTTCCGGAGGGCAGGCAATGAGGTGGCGGTGGAATGCCGAGGAAAGCACCGAAACTGTGCCGTTCTGCAATACATCCCGAATTCGGGGGAGGATGTTGCGCGCTTCAAGATCCGGGATCAATTCATCGAGCGGTTTTCCAATGGCTGTTTCAGCAGGAGTGCCGCTGATCCTGGCAATCCAGGGATCCCATGCCGTCACCCGAAGCTGGCGGTCGATGCCGATCATGCCCATGGCTGAGGCGTTGTCGCTCATATGGACCTCTTGATTTTTCGTGCAATGGTTGCAGGATCGTCGTATGGTATGGCCATGGAAACCGAACGACTGCCGACAGTCACTGAAAAACGCATCAAGCGCCATGTCCTTGGGAAGGAGCACGGATTTTTCGCTGTGTGTGCGCCCGGGCTGGCAACGGTCTGTGATTCGGAACTGGCTGCAATCGATGCGCTTCGGGGCGTCGATCGGCGGATATCCGACGAGGGGGTCGCATTTCATGGAAGGCTCGTCGACTGCTTTGCGGCCAACCTCTGGTGCCGGACGGCAACCCGCGTGTTGATGCGGCTATACTCTTTCAGTAGTTTTACTTTTTCCCATTTTTTCACGCAATGCAAGCATTTTCCTTGGGAACTCTTTCTTGCACCCGATATTCCCGTGGATGTTCAGGCTGCCACCCACCATTGCAGGCTTCACCACACCGAGGCCATCGCACACCGCGTCCTCGAGGGGATATCTGAACGGGTCGCCGGGCTGAAGCACGCCGAGGATCATCCGAATGACCCGATGGAACAGCGGATTTTCGTTCGAGGGGTGGATGATCGCTTCACCCTGTCGATCGATTCGAGCGGACTTCCCTTGTACAAGCGTGGCATCAAGACAATCGTCGGCAGGGCTCCGCTTCGGGAGACCCTTGCAGCCGGTCTGCTTCGTCTTGCCGAATACGACGGCAGTGCCTTCCTGCTCGATCCCATGTGTGGATCGGGCACGTTTTCCCTGGAAGCGGTCTCGATGGCCCGAAACGTACCGCCGGGCTGGGTGAGGGCGTTTGCCTTCGAACGGTGGCCGGGATTTCGAGCGGCGCAATGGGCTTATTTGCGAAAACAAGCCCTGTCCCGCATCGACTTCGAGCGGCCGATTTCCATTCTCGCTGCAGACAAGCGCATCGAGGCATGTGAACGGCTGGAAGCTGTTTGTCGGAAGCACGAATTCCTGAAGGACGTTCCGGTGGCCTGCATGGACGTTTTCGACATCCAGCCCAGGGCCCTCAGCTCCCGTCCCGGGATCGTCGTCCTGAATCCACCCTACGGCATCCGTATCGGGACCCAAACGAGCATCCCCTCGCTCTATCGTGACCTGGTACGGAAGCTGTCCCTGGACTTCAAGGGGTGGCGTCTTGTCTGGATATCGCCGGTTCTTCCTGCCCTGAAGCTTGCCGAAAGCCGTGAGTACCGATTTTCGCACGGAGGGCTTTCGTTGAAGGCCGTCATCGGCAGGATCGGATGAACGACCGATCCGAAACGCTTCTGAGATCCGAAGATATCATTGACTTTACATGGTAAATATGAAATTTTACCCTCTTCGTGTCGTGGCGCAACGTATCGCCAACATCATGAATGTATAGACCTCGGGAGCTTTCCATGGATTTCACGCGAACCGTTTCATCCTTTCAACACCCCGACGTCACCCCCGAAATGCTTCAGTCCATCGACCGAATCATCGCCGAGAATCGAGACAAATCGGGTTCCGTGATCGCCGTTCTGCGGGAGTGCCAGAACATCGTCGGCTATCTCCCCGTCGAGATGATCGATTACATCAGCACCGGTCTCAACCTGCCAAAGAGCCATGTCTACGGTGTTGCATCTTTCTATGCGCTCTTTTCCATGAAACCCAAGGGCAGGCACATGATCAAGATCTGTTTGGGAACGGCCTGCTACGTAAAGGGCATCCAGGAAGCCTTTGCCCGCATCAAGAACACCTATCGGCTTACGGAAGGCGGCACATCCGAAGACCGCCGGTTTTCTCTCGAAGCCGTCCGCTGTCTCGGGGCCTGTGGGTTGGCGCCGGTCATGGTGGTTAACAAGGATACCCACGGGGCCATCAGCGCCGACAAGGTGATCGATATCCTCGAAACTTATACATAATGGATAATGAACCCCATCTATGAAGATTTCCGAAATTCGTGACATTCTCAAGGCCGAAGTCCTTGCGGGAGACAGCAACCTGGATCTGGTCGTTGTGGGCGGCGGTGGTGCCGATCTCATGGAAGACGTTCTGGCCGCAGTCGCCAAGGGATCGGCCCTTCTCACGGGGTTGACCACCGAGCAGGTCATTCGTACCGCGCGAATCGCCGGGGTGGCCGTCGTTGTCTTCGTGCGCGGCAAGCGACCCGATGCACGGGTCGTCGAGATGGCCAAATCCTTCGACCTGCCGGTTCTCTTGACCCGCTATTCTCTGTTTGTGGCGTGTGGACGCCTATATATGAACGGACTCCGGGGCCTCGACGGGTCCTGGTAATCAGGAGCTTGGAACATGTCGAATCTCACCATGATCGATTTGATGACGATCAAAGAAAAAGCCGTTCAGGAACTCGAATCGGATCAATACATTCGGTTGATGATCTGCGGGGGGACGGGATGCCATGCCACCGGAAGCATCCACTTGAAGACGGCTCTCGAGGCGGAAATCGAGCAGCGCGGGCTGCAGCAGAAGGTCCGGGTGATCGAAACCGGATGCAACGGGTTCTGTGCCATGGGACCGATTCTCGTGGTGCAACCGGGCGGGATTTTCTATCAGAAGGTTCATGCCCCGGACGTTCCGGAGTTGATCGAACAGCAAATCATTGCCGGAAAGCCCCTCGAACGCCTCCTCTACAAAGACCCGTCCACCAAGAAACCCATTCCTTTCATGCACGACATTCCCTTCTTTGCCCACCAGACAGCCATCGCCCTGCGCAACAAGGGGATGATCGATCCGGAGAATATCGAGCATTACATCGGACGCGACGGCTATTTCGGAACGGCCAAGGCCCTGCTCGAGATGGAATCCGTCGATATCATCACCGAGGTCAAGGCATCCGGGTTGCGCGGGCGTGGCGGCGCCGGATTTCCAACGGGTGTCAAATGGGAGTTTGCCTCCAAAAGCGAAGGATCCGTCAAATATGTGCTCTGCAACGCCGATGAGGGCGATCCGGGAGCCTTCATGGACCGAAGCATTTTGGAGGCCGATCCCCATGCCGTTCTCGAAGGGATGATCATCGCATCCAAAGCCATCGGGTCGCATCAAGGCTACATCTATGCCCGAACCGAATACCCGCTCGCCATTCGTCGGCTGGAGATCGCAATCCGCCAGGCCCGGGAGCTGGGATTGCTCGGAAAGAACATCCTCGGATCGGGGCATGATTTCGATATCGAGATTTATCAGGGTGCCGGTGCTTTTGTCTGTGGTGAGGAAACGGCTCTCATGCGTTCCATCGAGGGCAAGCGGGGTATGCCCCGTCCCCGGCCGCCGTTTCCGGCCCATAAGGGGCTGTGGGAGAAGCCGACCGTTCTGAACAACGTCGAGACCTTCGCCAACATCGCCCAGATCATCATCAACGGCGGCGCATGGTATGCCTCGATGGGTACGAAAACGAGCAAGGGAACGAAGGTCTTTGCGTTGTCCGGCGATATCCACAACATCGGGCTGGTCGAAATTCCGATGGGAACCACCCTTCGCAAGCTCATTTACGATATCGGCGGCGGTATTCCGAACAAGAAGAAATTCAAGGCGGTCCAGCTGGGCGGCCCGTCGGGCGGATGCGTTCCGGAAGCCTACCTCGACACCCCCATCGACTACGAGGAAATCGCCAAGGTCGGCGCCATCATGGGCTCCGGCGGGGTCATCGTGATGAACCAGAACACCTGCATGGTCGACATGGCCCGCTTCTTCATGGACTTCATCCAGGACGAATCCTGCGGCAAATGCACCCCGTGCCGGGAAGGAACGCGAAGACTGCTCGAAATCCTGAAGAAAATCTGCGCTGGACAGGGGGAGCCTGAAGACATCGAGAAACTGGAGTCGCTCTCCGAAACCATCAAGGAGACGGCCCTCTGCGGGCTGGGGCAGACGGGACCCAATCCGGTGCTTTCCACCCTGCGGTATTTCCGGGAAGAGTATGACGCGCACATCCACGAAAAGCGATGCCCTGCCAAACGCTGTGTGGCCCTGCTGAAGTTCGAAATCGATCCGAACATTTGTACGCAGTGCGGCAGCTGCTTCCGGAGCTGCCCGGCCCAGGCCATCACGTGGGAGAAGAAGCAGCCGGCGTACATCGACAAGAGCAAATGCATTCAGTGCATGACGTGTTTCGAAAAATGCAAGTTTGATGCGATCTTTTAGGCGATGGGAGGAGACCTTCCTTTACGCAATCCATGTATAGTTTGGGGAGAATCCAATGATCGAAGCCGTACTGATGATGGGTGGACTGGGTGCGATCGTCGGAGCCGGGTTGGCTGCGGCATCCAAGATTTTCTATGTGTATGTCGATCCCCTGATCGAAGCCATTGAAGGAGAGCTCCCCGGTGCCAATTGCGGCGGATGCGGTTTTGCCGGATGCAGCGCCAACGCGGCCGCCATTGCGGCCGGAAAGTCCTCTCCGGATTCCTGTGTGGCTGCAGGTGCGGAAGTGGCGGAAGCCATCGCCAAACTGCTCGGGGTGTCCGTCGGAGCCAAGGACAGGGAAATTTCGCGTCTGGGATGCAGTTATTCCGTGGATCATGCCGATACGAGGTTTTGTTACGACGGGGTGATGGACTGTCGTGCAGCCGTGATGATGAACGGCGGAACGAAGGTATGTGAAATCGGATGCCTCGGTTTGGGAAGCTGTGTGAAGGCCTGCTTGTTCGGTGCACTCGCCATCGGACCCGAAGGACTTCCGGTCGTCGATGAAGGCAAATGCACCGGGTGCGGGGCCTGCGAAAGGGTCTGCCCCAAACACATCATCCGACTGAGCTCGGTTACCCGGAGGATCCTCCACGAATACACCACGGAAGACTGCACCACCCCCTGTCAGAGAACCTGTCCGGCCGGCATCGATATCGCCGAATACATCCGCCGGATCGGGCTTGGGCAGTACCACGAAAGCGTTCAGGTCATCAAGGAGCGAAATCCATTCCCTACGGTCATCGGACGAATCTGCCCGAGGCCTTGTGAAACCCAGTGCAGAAGGCAGCTTGCCGATGAGCCGGTGGCCATCAACGGCTTGAAGCGGTTTGCAGCCGATTACGAGCGGTCGAGCGGGAAACGAATTCTTCCCCGAAAGGCGCCGACAAGCGGCAAGAAGATCGCTGTCGTCGGTGGAGGGGTCGAAGGGTTGTCCGCAGCCTATTTCAGCGCCCGTCTCGGCCATGCGGTGACGGTGTTCGAAGCGACCGATCGAATGGGGGGGCTGCTGCGAAGCGCCATCGCCCGCAATCGCTTGCCGTCGGACGTACTCGACTGGGATATCGACGGGATTCTCGAAATGGGTGTGGAGACCCGGCTGAACACCCTCGTCGGAAAGGACATCGGCTTTCTCGACCTGTTTTCCCGAGAGGGGTATGACGCGGTGCTTCTGGCTTCGGGCGGATGGGATTCCCGGCTGGCCAGAGGTGCAGCGAGCCGGTTGGAGCAGCCTGTTCCCGATCTGTATCTACTGATCGATGCGCTGCGTCTGACCGATTCGAAAGGGCTTTCCTGGAAGGGGCATGTCGTCATCGCAGGCGGCGAGGCGGCGAGTCTTGCCGCTGCGGATCGAATCCGGAAGGCCGGTGCCGAGCGGGTTACCATCCTATACCGGGAGCAGAAGGACCTCCTGCCGTCGACCGTTTCTCAGGCCGAACTTCCCGAAGGGGTTACCGTCGTGTATCGCGCCGGTGTCCAGAAACTCAAGGGCGAAGGAGCCCGCCTGAAGGGTGTGGATTATGTCGATACGGGCAGCGGCATTACGCGGACGCTGGCTGCCGATGCCCTGGTGCTGGGGTCGGGTCGGTTTCCGGAGTTGATCGTCACCCCGGTCGTTTCGACTGAGGAGACCGAAGCTGGGGCGAAATCCGACGGATTGAAGTGGGAAGCCATTGCCCCGTATCGTCATCCGGATCATGCCGACGAGAAAGGGTGGCTCGGAGAAGGGGATGTCCTGACGGATTTCAGCGGCGCCATACGGGCCATTGCCGCCGGAAGAAGAGAAGCGGCATCGGTGCATCAGCGCATGAACGGCATTCCGCTGAGCTTTCCCGAAACCATCCTGACCCCGCACAGCGTCTATCAGAATGTGGATCGTGTGACTTCCGTGGAGCCGGCCCCTCGCCAGATCATGCCGGTGTCGGATCCGGACACCCGCTATCCGAACACGGAAATCGAGATCGGTTTCACCGAAGAAATGGCCAAGGCCGAGGCGGCCAGATGTCTGCGATGCGGCTTGATCTGCTATCGCAAATCGTCGATGGCCGCTGCAGCCAATTGATCGATTCGAAGGAAAGGATGCACGGTGCCGGTCGAAGAAGGGGTCGTTCTCAAACGGATCGAGTCGAAGGGACTCGCTCTGGTCAAGACGGTGCGCAGTTCCGCCTGTGAATCCTGCTCGGCCAGGCATTCGTGCTCCGGTCAGGACGCCGGCTCCGAAATGGAAGTGGAGGCTGTCAATGTCGCCGATGCCTCCGTCGGTGACCGGGTGCAGATCGCGATCGAATCGAAGACCTTGTTGAGCGCCGCTTTTCTGTTGTACGTGCTGCCGATCGTCGCCATGGCGATCGGTGCCGCCCTCGGAGACGACTGGGGCCCGAAACTGGGATACGACCCCACCCTCACCAGTATCGTGCTCGGCATGGGAGCCTTCGTCGTCGCTTTCTGTATCGTCCGATGGCATGCCAACCGGAAGGCTTCCGGAAACGCCTATCGTCCTCGCATCGTCCGTGTTGTCGAATAATTCTCTCTGATGAGGTCGCAACAAGTCAGGCAGTCTCTGTTGAGTCGCACGGCGATCAACCGAAGCCAAGTGGCGGCGACTTGTTGCGACTCCATCCCCTCTGAAGTCCTAACCGAGATAGGCCGCCTTGAGTTTCGGATCCCGCATCAACACCTCCGCTCTTCCGGAAAAAACGCAGGTTCCGGTTTCCAACACATAAGCCCTGTCGGAAATAGCGAGCGATGCCATCGCATTCTGCTCGACCAGAAGGATCGTCAGCCCCTGTTCCCGGTTGAGGTGCAGCAGCACCTCGAAGACCTGATCGACGAGTTTGGGCATGAGTCCCATGGACACCTCGTCCACGAGCAGAAGCGACGGCTTTGAAATCAGCGCTCTGGCGATCGCGACCTGTTGCTGCTCTCCTCCGGAAAGTGTGGCTGCAGGCTGGGAGCTTCTTTCCTTCAGGATCGGAAACAGGGCGTGGAGCTCGGAAAGTCTCTTCGAAACGTCGAGCTTCCGTCGGATTCCGTACACACCGGTCATGAGGTTTTCGAAAACCGTAAGCCTCGGAAACACCCGGGCCCGTTCCGGGACGATCCGCATGCCCCTGCGTGCCCGCTCGAACGGGGCCAGATGCGAGATGTCCACGCCGTCGAAACGAACCGTACCCCGCGTTCCGGAAACCAATCCCATGATCCCGTTCAAGATGCTGGTTTTTCCGGCACCGTTCGCCCCGATGATCGATACGAGCTCCCCCTGGTTCACCGAAACGTCCACCTGGCGTACCGCTTCGATGTCGCCGTAACGAATGGACAGGTTGCTGACCTCAAGCAGCATGGGATCCCCCCTGTTTGCCGAGATAGGCCTCGATGACCGCCGGATTCGAGCGGATTTCCTCCGGGCTTCCCTGGGCCAGCACCCTGCCGTGATCGAGAACGACGATGCGCTCGCACAGCCCCATGGCGACCTTCATGTTGTGTTCGATGAGCAGGATGGTTCTTCCGGCGTCCCGGATTTGCCGGACAAGCGACTCCAGCTGAAGGATTTCCTCGTGCCGAAGACCGGAAAAGGACTCGTCGAGGAGGATGAGTTTCGTGCCGACGGCAAGTGCCCGGGCGATTTCGAGCCGGCGCAGGTTGCCGAGCGGCAGCAGCCCCGCCTTGCGGTGGGCGATGCCGGTGAGACCTACCTGCTCCAGCAATTCCATGGCCTTGCTTCGGATGCGTTTGTCCATCCGGCTCGACCAGATGGCCGTCAGGCGGTCGTAACGTGAAATGCCGAGGGCTGCGACGACGTTTTCGAGAACGGTGACGTTCGAAAAGGGTTTGACGATTTGAAAGGTGCGGCCGAGGCCCAGTTTGGCCATTCGATGCGAAGGAAGGCCGTCGGTCCGCATTCCGTCAAAGAAGATGCTTCCCTCGTTCGGAGGAAAGACGCCGGAAATCAGGTTGAAGCATACCGTCTTTCCGGCGCCGTTCGGGCCGAGAAGTCCGAAGATTTCACCGGGTTCGATACGGAAGCTGACACGGTCGACGGCTTTCAGGCCACCGAAGGATTTTGAGACATGGTCGAGCTCGAGGATGGGATTCATGGGGCGGGTACCGGTATCCATCGATTGAAGAGTCTGCGAACAGCGCTCGTTTCCCCCAGAAGTCCGCCAGGCTGAAAGCGGATCATCATCAGCAGCAGGATCGTGTAGAAGAGGATGCGGTAATCGATGAGCGGCCGGAAGACTTCGGGGAGGATGCCCAGAATCACGGCACCGAGAACAGGCCCCCACAGGGTTCCGATGCCTCCCAGAACGACCATGCTGAGCATGGAGACGCTGATGGGAAAGGAAAAATCGGATGCGGCGATGAAACGCATGAAGTAGGCGTAAAAAGCACCTGCCAGGCCGGCCATGGCGGTTCCGATGACGAAGGCCAGAAGCTTGAACCGAACGGGGCTGATGCCGATGGATGCGGCTGCCGTTTCCTCTTCGCGCAGGGCGAAACAGGCCATTCCCGCCCAGCAGCGCGTCAGCCACCAGCACAGGAACATCACGAGGACGAGGGCCGTCAGCACCAGCAGCAGGAAGCCTTCGTTCCGCAGTTTGATGCCGAAGAAAACGATCCGGGGAATGCCGCCGATGCCGAGTGCTCCGCCGAACCATTCGAAATTGTTGAACACGGCCTCGACGATGAAATTGATGCCGATGGTCGTGATCGCCAGAAAATCCTCCCGGACCCGAAGGCTGGGAAGTCCGAGCAGAAGGCCGATCATGCCCGAGATCAACACGACCAGGGGAAGAGCGGCCCAGAAGGACATCCCGGCCTTGGTTGCGAGCAGTGCCGCTGCGTAGGCTCCGATACCGAAGAAAGCGGCGTGTCCGAGGGAAATCTGACCGGCGAATCCCACGATGACATTGAGGCCGCATGCGGCAATGGCGTTGATGGCCATGATGGTTGCAAGGGTCAGCAGATATCCACTCATGAAGTACCCCTCATTTGGATCCGAAAAGCCCCTCCGATCGCCACATCAACACCGCGATCATGGCAATGAAGGCCAGGGCGTCCCGCGGCAGGGGAATTGCGGCATAGCCGATCAGCAAGGTTTCGGCAAGCCCGAGCAGCAGGGAGGCGACGACGGCTCCCGGAATCGATCCCAAGCCGCCGACGACGATGAGAGCCAGCGTCTTGTAGGCCGGTATGGCCCCCATCGTCGGATACACCTGGTTGTAGTAAATGCCGACCAGCATCCCGGCAAGGGCTGCGATGGCCGATCCGATGATGAAGGTGATCGAGATGATCCGGTGTGTGTCGATGCCCATGGCGTCCGCAACGGCGATATCCTGGGCTGTGGCGCGCATGGCGAGCCCTAGTTCCGTCCGGGTGGTCAAAAACCACAGAAATACGAGCACAAGAGCCGTGATGCAGTAAATGGCGCTCAGGGTTTCGTTGACCTGTACCCCTGCGATTCGAAAACTTGGAAACGGCAGGCGGGCCGGGAAAGTGAGGATTTGCGGTCCGGCAATCAGGCGGCAGAATTCCTCCATGGACAGAAAGACGGCGATGCTCGCGATCAGAGGGACGAAGGGGGGATGCCGGAGCAGGGGAAAGTACACGAACCGTTCGATGGCTACCCCAAGGACTGCGGCGGCCCCCATGCCGACCAGAAGAGAAAGCCCAAGGCTTCCGGTCAGCTGAAACGACCACACGCCGATGTAGGCCCCGATGGTGTAAACGGCTGCATGGGCGATGTGAAGAATGCGAAGGATGCCATAGACGAGGGTCAGTCCGAGGGTGACCAGGGCATAGATGGAGCCGGTGGCGATCCCGTTGAGCAGTTGTTCGATGAGCATCTGCATGGGAGAGGTCGCCTTACGGGATCGGGATCGATGGCGTGATGGCCGCTTCGAGTCTGTGGACTTCGGCCTCCATTCGCGCGGCGGCATCCCGCATGTCCGAACACCACCGGTCATCCTCGATGGACGGCAGGTTGATCCGGACGTTGTAAAGGGCCGTCAGGGCGGCCATTCGGGCTGCGAGCATTCCGGCGGCTCCGTCGGATGCGGCGTTCGGATTGCCGTCTGCGATGACTTCTCCGGCAAGTCCCATGATCCGAACGGCTTTTTCGGCGACGTCGCGGGGCACCGAAGCGGCCGTTCGAAAGGCTGCCTGGATGGCCGACTTTCGGGCTGCGCGTTCTTCATCCGTGCCTTTGGGCATCCGATAGGCCGCCAATACCTGGGTGTAGGCGTCGCTGTCCCGGTCGATGTCGAGCAGCAGGGTGTCTCGAAGGGCCACGCAGGTATCGGCGATTTCCTGCATGCGATGCCGAACGGCGTCGAAGCCTTTTTTCCCGATGGTCAGACGGGCGACCATTTCGACGAGAGCGGCGGCCAGTGCCCCATTCAGGGCTGCAGCGCTTCCACCTCCGGGCACTGGATCGCCGGATGCGGTCTTTTCCAAAAACGTCTGGATCGTTTGGTTGGCAAACATCTTGCGCCTTTCGATTGCAATTTCGATTTAAGGGACCATCCTGGCCAGAAACCCGCCGATGGCCTCGAGCGGCAGGATATAGTCCACCGTTACGGTTTGAACGGCCCTTCGGGGCAGAAAATCGACTTCCGCCGTTTTCGGGTCTTGAACGATGGTCAGACCCCCGTGTTCTTTCACGGCCTTCAGGCCGATGCAGCCATCGGTACCGGCGCCTGTCAGGATCATGCCGATCAAACGATCCCGATAGACGGGGGCGGCACTTTCGAAGAGCACATCGATCGATGGTCTTGCGAAGTGCACCGGCTCATCGACGGACAGTGACAGCGTTCTGTCGCGTTCCACCAACAGATGATATCCCGGTGGAGCGAGGTAAACGGTCCCGGCTGCGATGGTTTCCTTGTCTTCGGCGTGCTTGACCCGTATGCTGCAGATTCCGTCGAGATGGCGGGCCAGAAAATCGCCGGCATCGGCTTTCGTGTGCTGAACGATCAGGACAGCGACGGAACAGCGTTCCGGAAGCTTCGGAAGGATGGCCGACAGCGCCCTGAAGCCTCCGGCGGAAACACCGATGACGATGCATTCATGCGGCAGCCGAAAGCTTGCGGTAGATCCGCTCATGGGCATCCCATTCCTCGAATTGTGATGCGCACGGACTGAAGCGAAGCGTCTCCTTGGACCCCAGACAAAGAAACCCTTCCTCTATAAGGCTTTCCTCGAAGAGTTGCAAGACCCGATCCTGAAGCGGCTTGCTGAAATAGATGAGAACGTTTCGACAGACGATGAGATGCATTTCAGCGAAGGAGCCGTCGGTCACCAGGTTGTGATGGGAGAACAGGATGTGGGTGCGAAGGGAAGCGTCCATGACCGCGCGGTCGTATCGGGCTGTATAGTAGTCTCCGAAGGATCGTTTGCCGCCCGCTTTGTGGTAGTTGCGGGTATATTCCTGGATGTGATCGAGGGGATAAATGCCCTGTCTGGCGGTGTTCAGCGCGGATTCGTTGATGTCCGTGGCATAGATCTGGACCTTGTCGGAGATGCCTTCCTCCTGCAGCAGGATGGCGATGGAATAGACCTCCTCGCCCGTGGCGCATCCGGCGAGCCAGATGCGCAGGAATGGCAAGGGTTTTAAGTGCGGAAGAACCCGGTTTCTCAGGCTTCGGTAGAAGGAGGGGTCCCGGAACATTTCCGTCACACTGATCGACAGGTCGTGCATCAGACGAAGAAAGGCCTTTCGGTCTGTCAGGATGGCATGCTGGATTTCGGATACGTTGCGGTAGCCGTTCAGAGACTGATGGCGTTGAATGCGCCGGGCGATGGACGCTTCGGCATAGCTACGGAAATCGTATCCGTATTTCCGGTAAACGGCTTCCAGGAGGAGCTGTATTTCGATGCGTTCGATATCGGTTGTCTGTTCCATGGAGGTACTCCCGGATTCCACATCATACGACGATGAGATCGCAAAAAGCCAGACGCTCTCAGTTGAGCCGTATGGGTACGGAGGTTCCAATTTCGCAGCAGTCTCAAAAGGTTTCCGCAGCCACCCCGCTTATACCGGGCATCTGTGAACAACACGGTCAAAGCGAATTTTTTCGCTGCCATCATATTCCAACTTTATCATTGCCCGATGAAATGATAAAAGAAAAATCAAAGCGAAGTCAGCCGCTTTTCGCCTGACTTCCAACTTCCGGCTCTTGACGGTTAATGGCCCCGCAAAAAGTCAGGCCCTCTCATTTGACCTGCAGGAAGGCGGGTGAATTTTGCTCAGCAGCGGAAAAACTCAGCCGCCCGATCTCGTTGGATCGGGCGGATGGCCAAAATGCAAAGAATGGTTTTCTGGTTTCCAACAGCCTGTTTTTCTAACCAAAACAAATGAAGTGCGTCCGCCCGATCCAACGATCTCCGGCTGCTTCAAACAGTTTCCGCTGCTTCGCAAAACACCACCCGCCCTCCTGCTGGAGGCCCGGCTTTGAAGGAAAAGCGGTGGTTAGCGACTTTTTGCGGGGCCATCACGGTTGATGCGCTCGCAAAACGTCAGGAAGTCTCTGTCGAGTCGCGAGGTGACTGGGGAACCTTTTTCGCTGCTGCGAAAAAACTCAGCCGCCCGATCTCGTAGGATCGGGCGGATAGCCAAACTTGGAATACAGAATTGCTGAGTTGCAACATGATGTTTTTCAAACAAATATGGATGAAGCATCTCCGCCCGATC
>JBFMBE010000003.1:0-52572 GCA_040755275.1 Thermodesulfobacteriota bacterium
TTCTTTTCATTTTGGCCATCCGCCCGATCTTACGAGCTCGGGCTGCTGAGTTTTTCCGCTGCTGAGCAAAATTCACCCGCCTTCCTGCGGGTCAAATGAGAGTGCCTGACTTTTTGCGGCGCCATCATCACATTATGGAGTAGCAAAAAGTCGATTTTCCCGTGCTTTTCGTAAATGTCGGGCATAAGCGGGGTGGCTGGGGAAGCCTTTTGAGATTGCTGCGAAAATGGTTCCCCAGTCACCCCGCGACTCGACAGAGTCTTCCTGACTTTTTGCGAGGCCATCATCACATGTTGGACTTTCCAGACGAGGAAATATGGAACTCCTGCAATATACCGAAGCCCATCGTCAATTCCGCCAGAGGCTTCAAGCCTTTCTGGCAGCCGAAGTCACCCCTCACGTCGACCAGTGGGAAGCCGACCACATCACGCCGAAGTCGGTCTGGCGCAGCATGGGCGCAAACGGGTTCCTATGTCCCATGGTCTCCCCGGAATATGGGGGCTTGGGTGGGGATTTTCTCTACAGTGTCATCGTTGCCGAAGAATTGGCCAAGACACGGCATACTGGCCTTGCCGCAACCCTGCACTCCGATGTGGTGGTTCCCTATATCGAATCCTACGGAAGCGACGCCATCAAGCGGCGGTTTCTGCCGGGATGTGTCGATGGCACCATCATTACGGCTGTCGCGATGACCGAACCGGGTGCTGGAAGCGATCTGGCAGGGATGCAGACCACTGCAGAGGAAGACGGGGACCAGGTGATCCTGAACGGATCGAAGACGTTCATTTCGAACGGGATCAATGCCGATCTCATCGTGGTTGCAGCCCGGGATCCCAAGGTGGACAATCCGTATCAGGCCATTTCCCTCTATGTGGTTCCGGATGGCGTCCCCGGTTTCAAGCGAGGGAGAAGGCTTATAAAAATGGGCTGGCACAGTCAAGATACAGCCGAACTCTTCTTCACGAACTGCCGAATACCTGCAGCCT
The DNA here is from genome assembly GCA_040755275.1 of Thermodesulfobacteriota bacterium. Classification (GTDB taxonomy): domain Bacteria; phylum Desulfobacterota; class Desulfobacteria; order Desulfobacterales; family Desulfatirhabdiaceae; genus Desulfatirhabdium. Next base: position 987 of record JBFMBE010000003.1, read on the forward strand.
ACCGGCTTGGCGAAAGAGGAATGGGCTTTTTGATGCTCATGGAAAAGCTCCAGCAGGAGCGGCTTGCCTGTGCCGTGGGAGCCATCGTTGCAGCAGAATCCATTTTGGCGTATACGATGGAATATTGTCGAACGACGAAAACCAACGGAAAACCACTTTCGAAACGCCAGGCCATCCAGTTCGCCCTGGTGGAAATGGCCACCGAGGTGAAGATCGGACGGACATTCGTCGATCGGCTCGTGATGTCCCACATCGCCAGGGAGAATGTAGTGATCGAGACATCGATGGCCAAATACTGGACCACCGATCTGGCCCGGCGGATTGCAGACCGCTCGATGGATGTGATCGGGGATTTCGCTATGTTGGAAGCCTGCCCGGTTGCCAGAGCTTTTCGGGATGTCCGCGTTATGGCGATTTTTGCCGGAACCAATGAAATCATGAAAGGAATCGCAGCCAAGTTCATGGGGTTGTGAGCACGAAGGAGAACCATGTATCGCTATTTGTTCAGTCCTATCAAAATCAATCGTGTCGAAATCAAGAACCGCATCGCCTATCCGGCACTCGGATTACTCTATTCCTATGACAGCAAACTGAACGATCGATATTACCACTATTTTCGGGAAAAGGCGCAAGGAGGTGCGGGTCTCATTACGGTAGGTCCTGTCGGCGTGGATTTTCTCGGATCGGGTCTTCTAGCGCTTTCGTTGGCCAAAGACGAAGCCATACCGGATTTTCGAAAGTTGGCCAACATCATCCAGAGCGAAGGGGCCAAGGCATGGGTCCAACTCTTTCATGCAGGCGCCTATTCCCATCCGATACTCATCAACAACGAAACACCGATCGCTCCGTCAGCCGTTTTTTGTGCATATTCACGCGTCACTCCCCGGGAGATGAGCCTCGAAGACATCCGCAACGTTCAGGACAGTTTCGTGAAGGCCGCCCTGCGAGCGAAGGAAGCCGGATTCGACGGCGTCGAAATCATTGCATCCGCCGGTTACCTCATCACCCAATTCCTTTCACCGATCAAAAACCTGCGTACAGATGAATACGGCGGTTCTTTCGAGAATCGGATCCGCTTTGCCCGGGAGCTCATCGAACAGATGCGGGCAGCCGTAGGTCCCGATTATCCAGTCACGATCCGGATGGCAGGAAACGATTTCGTTCCTGGCAGCAACACCGATCGGGAAACCCCACAAATCGCCAAAGTCTATGAAGCCGCGGGTGTGGATGCCATCAACATCACCGGTGGATGGCACGAATCCCGTGTGCCGCAATTGCCGATGGAGCTTCCTCGATCGGCCTATGCCTATCTGGCTCTCAACATCAAGCAGGCGGTAACCGTACCGGTCATGGCATCCAACCGGATCGCCGATCCGGATACGGCGGAACGGCTCCTGAAAGATGGCTACGCCGACATGGTCAACCTGGGGCGGGTGCTCATCGCCGATCCCGAATGGCCCAAGAAGGCCTACGAAGGACGAGCCCAGGAAATTCGGCCCTGTGTAGCCTGTTCTCAGGGGTGTACGGATCAGGTGTTCAGCGGCAAACCGGTTTTCTGTATCGGTAATCCGAGAGCGGGGTTCGAAGGGGAGCGAATCGTCCGTAAAACCGATGCGCCGAAGAAAGTGATGGTGATCGGTGCCGGTCCAGGCGGACTCGAGGCTGCGATCACGGCTGCCCAAGCCGGACATCGGGTCGAGATTTTCGAGAAAGGGCCGGACATCGGTGGGCAGATCTGGATGGCGGGTGCGCCTCCGCACAAGCGGGAGATCTTGGAATATATCCGCTATTACCAGGCGATGATCCGAAAATACGCCATTCCGGTTCAACTGAACACGACAGTCGACAGCCGCCTCATCCAGATCAATCGACCGGATTTCATCATTGTTGCTGAAGGAGCCGAGCCGCTCATGCCGCCGATTCCAGGAATCGATCACCCATCCATTCTGTCTGCATGGACGGTGCTGCGGGACAATCCCTTTCTCGGGAAGAAAGTGGCAATCATCGGCGGTGGTGCCGTGGGGCTCGAGACAGCGCTGTTCGTTGCGGCCAAAGGGGTGATCAATCCGGAAATTCTCTATTTCCTGTTCACCTATGATGCCGAACCTCCAGAACGGTTGAAAGAGTTGATGTTCAAGGGGTCCTGCCAGGTGACGGTGTTCGAGATGCTGCCCAAGGCGGGAGCGGATGTGGGTAAGTCCACCAAGTGGATTCTGAACGACAACCTCAAGCGCTATGGGGTGAAGGTACGGACATCGACCCGGGTGGTCGCGGTCGATGGAGGAAAGATCACCTATGAATTCGATGGCAAACCGGGAGAAGAAACCTTCGATTCCATTATCGTGGCGTCGGGATCTCGATCGGTGAAACAACTCTCCGAAGAAGCACCGACTTGGGGGATTCCCTATCGGATCGTCGGTGATTGTATCAAACCGGGGAAACTCAACGACGCCATTCACGGCGGTTTCCTGGCGGCATTGGACATTCCCTGAAGGATGGGTCTTCAAAGGCAGGTGAAACAGCCAGATCCGACTTTTCTGCAAGGGGCGCCTCCGCGACCTTGATCGAATGGGATGTGGGGCCGGGCATTGAGTCAGGCATTGGATACAGGCCGATAGGCAGCAATGGTTTGAGCTTCGTATCTGTACACCCGGCCCAACGACTTTCAGCGGCTCCAAAGAGTACACGCTCTTCCCTTAACAGGGGGGCTCCACAATGCTCAGGCCTGGTAATCACCCATTTGCTTTGAGGCGACTGTTTGTGATTCAAAGAAGCGTCCACCGTTCTTCTCCTGACTCCTGCCCGCTCTACTGGATCATAAGGATACGCTTCCGACGAAAATCTGTATCATTATTATCCATCGGTTCAATTTCTTGAAGTCCTTCCATATCCCGCTATTCCCTCCAAACCCTGTCTGTATCGGATGTAGGCGCCCAGTGCCTTGAGCTGGCATCAACTTTGCTATAAGAAGAGACGGGAAACAGAAATATCCCGAGATTCAAACCATTTTCATCCATTCAGGGAGGTTTTTATGAACAGAAGCAAATGGGTCACAACGGGTATGGGAGTCATGTTGGTTGGATTGCTGGTATGGGCGGGATCGGCGCTTGCCGGACAACACAAGGGCCTCGGTTATGGGATGGGGCCTGGGAATCCACCGTGTTTTGCAACACTGACCGCAGATCAGCAGAAACAGTTTACCGAACTGCAGCAGAAGTTCTACAACGATACCCAGAATCTCCGCCAGCAAATTGCAGAAAAGCGGGCTGAACTGAATCTGGAGATGACCAAGGCGAAGCCGGATGTTGCCAAAGCTCAGGCGCTCCAAAAGGAACTATCCGCACTTCAGGCGGATTTTGATCAGCAACATGTGGCTCACATGATCGAGATGAAAAAGATCTGCCCTACGATAGGGGCGGGCAGAGGAATGGGCCATGGGGGGCGGATGATGGGCATGGGCATGATGTGCCCTCCCGTTGGAGCTGCACCGAAGGCCCAATGAATCATGTGTAGGAGGAAAGGCGCCTGATCGTAGGTAGGCCAGGTGCTTGATTCAGAACGATCTGGAAGAGTTCCTTGTTTCCTCTCGGGTTGAAGCCGGTCGGATACGACCGGCTTCCGCTATTTCTACGATTCGTACTTGAAAGACAATTTCACCCGCGTCCGGTAGGCGACAACCTTCCCGTCTTCCAGCTTCATGTCTTGCATGCTCACTTCGGCGATCCGAAGCTCACGCAAGGTTTTGGATGCCGTTTCGACGGCTTTCTTGGCGGCATCTTCCCAGGATATCTCGCTGGTTCCCACAAGTTCGATGACCTTGTACACGCTCTCAGCCATAAATCCTCCTTTCCAAGAAAATGTTTGGGCATTCGATTGGTCCCGGAACCGATTTCCGGAACAGGACAACAGGTAGGTCGGAAAGGAAAGGTTTGGTTGGGAAGTGAACCCGTGACAGGGGACAATAACCCAGCAACATCTTGTTTCAGCAAGACAAATGGATGGGATGGCTGTAGAGATCCAATCGTGCGCCTATGCTGTTTATATATCCCAAAAGGATGCAGACGTCAACGTGTCCAAGAAGAATTGTCCATCAAGAATGCGCCTGCGCCCAGTTGTTTCCGATGGCAACGTTCACCTTCAAGGGTACCCGAAGCGGCCATATGCCTTCCATAATCTGTCGGACCATAGCGATCAGTGCATCCACTTCGTCTTCCGGGGCTTCAAATACCAGTTCGTCATGAACCGTCATCAACATCACCGATTGCATTCCGGCTTTGCCGATGGCTTCATCGATTCGGATCATGGCCAGTTTGATGAAATCCGCTGCCGTTCCCTGAACGGGCGTATTGACGGCCACCCTTTCGGCGAACTGACGGACCATCACATTGTTGCTGGTGATTTCCGGCAGCAGCCGGATTCTTCCCAGAAGCGTTTCGGTTTTACCGGTAGCCCTGGCCGATGCGATGGTGCCGTCGATGAATGCCTTGATGCCGCGATACCTGTCGAAATAGGCATCGATGATCGATTTGGCCATTTTGACGGATATCCCCAAGTCCTTCGATAGACTGAAGGCTCCCATGCCGTAGAGAATGCCGAAATTGATCGTTTTGGCTTGTCTTCTCAGTTCCGATGTCACCCCAGCCTTTGGAACCTGAAACACCTCCGATGCCGTTCGGGTATGGATGTCCTTGTCTTCCAGAAAGGAGCTCACGAGAAGGGGGTCTTCGGAGCAATGGGCTAGAATGCGCAGCTCGATCTGGGAATAATCGGCCGATATCATCTTCCATCCGGGTTTTGGAACGAAGGTCTCTCGTATCATTCGGCCTTCCTCGGTTCTGACCGGGATGTTCTGTAGGTTGGGATCCGAGCTGCTGAGCCTTCCGGTTGCCGTCACCGTCTGGTTATAGGAGGTGTGAATCCTGCCGGTGTTCGGGTGCACCATGTCGATCAAGGAATCGGTGTACGTGGATTTGAGCTTGGCAATCGTTCGGTGGCGCAGCACGAGACTGGGCAGTTCATGATGGAGAGCCAGTTCGGTCAGCACATCGACGTCCGTTGAATAGCCGGATTTCTTTTTCGTCTTTTTTTGAGTCGGCAGTTTCAGCTTTTCGAAGAGAATACGGCCGAGCTGCTGATGGGATTGAATGTTGAACCGCTCTCCGGCCTTTTCATAAACGGCTTCCTCCAGGTGATCCATTTCCTGTTGAAATATCTTCGAAAGTCGTTTCAGCCGTTCCCGATCGACGCAGACCCCCTGCATTTCCATCTTCTTCAGAACATGGACCAGCGGTATTTCCACCGTTTCATACAGGTTGAGGAGACCTTCCCGTTTCAGCAGCGGCAGGAGCACCTTGTCGGCCTGAAGGGTGAAATCGGCATCCTGACAGGCATACCGGGTGGCGTCTGGGAGGGGAACCTTTGAGAATACGTTGATCTTCCCTTGTTGGGTGACCGTTCCGTATCCGATGGCCTTACGGTTCAGGTAATCGATGGCAATTTGATCGAGGCTATGGGACCGTTTCGATGGGTTCAATAGGTAGGAGGCGATCATCGTGTCAGAGTGAACCCCATCCAGCCGAAACCCGTGGCGTTCGAGAACGATCCAATCGTACTTGATGTTTTGACCGATTTTTCGATATTGGGCATCCGAGAGGATGGGGCCGAACACGTCGAGGACATCCGCGAGCGCCAATTGATCAGCGACATCGGTATGGCCGATCGGGATATACCAGGCATGACCCGGTGTATCGGAAACGGATATGCCAACCAGCCTGGCGTCCATGGGGTGTTCGGATGTGGTTTCGGTGTCGATGGCGAACCGTTCGCTCGAACGCAGTCGATCGGCAAGCTGGATCAGGGCGTTTCGCGATTGTATGGCCTGATAGCTCTCCTCCGGATTCGGAGCGGTCGGCTGCTGGACAGCATAGATTTGCTGTAGCTGTTTGAATTCGAATGTGCCGAACAGTTCCATCAGCCGTTCGCGGATCGGGTCTCCGATCCGAAAATCCTTTACCTGCGCATCGATGGGCGCTTCCGTGCAGATGGTGACCAGTTCCCGACTCAAGAACGCATTTTCTCGATGGGCTAGTAGCTTTTCACGCTGGCTTTTGGATGGAATGTGTTCGATCTGTTCGTACAAGGCTTCGATGCTGCCGAACCGGCGAATCAGAGCCGAAGCCGTCTTTGGCCCGATCCCTGGAACGCCGGGTACATTGTCCGACGTATCGCCGCTCAACCCCATGATATCGACAAGCTGCCGGGGCTCGATTCCGTAATTCCTGCGAACCGTCTCCAGGTCGATCACCGTGTCTTTCATGGGATCCCAGATGCGGATCCGCTCGGAGACGAGCTGGGAAAAGTCCTTGTCACCGCTGACGATCACCACGTCGTATCCATCGCGGTTTGCCCGCATGGCCAGTGTTCCGATTAAATCATCGGCTTCATAGCCGGAAAGCATCAGCACTGGAAGATGAAACGAACGCGTAATTTCAAGGATCGGTTCAATCTGAAGCGCCAGGTCTTCAGGCATGGGGGGGCGGTTGGCCTTGTATGCTTCATAGCGATGATGTCGGAATGTCGGCTCTGCGCAGTCGAAGCAGACCGCCGCCCAAATCGGCCGCTTCGTCGAGAGCAGTTTGACGAGCATCTGGGTGTACCCGAAAATGGCGTTCGTCGGAAAACCCTTGGTTGTCGTCAATCCTCGAACGGCATAGTAGGCCCTGTAAATGTAGGCCGTTCCATCGATCAGGTACACGGTTCGATCCTCGGTGGCCGATTCCGTATCTGTTTTTTTGGAATGTTCGACTGGCATGAAGAAGTGCCTCTGGTATCGGGTGAACAAAGGAGTTGCGGTCTCGCGATGACTTCCCAAACTTGGAAAACGACCGAATCCTCGCCGGACATTCGATCAAGAATCTCATATCCAATGCCTTCGAGAAATACAAGAAAAGTTCATCGAGTCGGAACAAGGAGCTATCCATCCATTTTCTTTCAATCCAGGGCTTCCTGCGGAAGGATATCACCGAGGCCGCGAGAAGATTCCCCCTGATCCGAATGGGGTTGACGAGTCGTGCTCGCTTCCCGCTTGACATGCGGATACGGGAAGCTGTAGAGCATTCAGATTAAATCGGGATATGGTTTGTAGGAGTGCGAATCTGCACGGTATACCCTCTATCCGTGCACGTTACCCCGTAGGGGAGGCCTGAAGATGGCGAATTTGTAGGGGGCAATGAGGTGCCGTTTCCGGGATCTCCACCTCAATTTCAATTACTTCAAGCAACAGGAGCTGGGCCATGAACATCGGAAAAAAGTGTAGATGGATGGGTGCTGTCGTGATGTTGATTCTATGGACGTCGTCTTTTGCAGCCGCGGGAACGCCGGTCAATATCGCGGCCGTTACCAACCCGGATTTTGTTCATGTGAAAGCCGCCAATTGGTTCGGTGAAGAATTGAACAAACGGGTTCCCGGCAAATACGATGTCGTCGTTCACCATTCGGGGGCACTCGGGAGCGAAACCCAGGTGCTCCAGCAGATTCAGTTGGGTACGACCCAGATGTCCATTTGTACGACGGGCCCGGTTGAAGCCTTCGTTCCGGAGATCAAGGCTCTCGAAATGCCGTTTGTGTTTCCATCCTATGAGGCTGCGGACAAAGTCTTGGATGGACCCATCGGAAAGGGGCTCGCCGGGAAATTCGAAAAAGCCGGATTCGTGGCTCTGCACTTTCTGGATAACGGCTTTCGGAACCTGACCAACGCGAAGCGTCCCGTCAAAACCCCAGACGATGCCAAAGGGTTGAAAATCCGGACGATGGAATCCCCCACTCATTTGGCCATCTGGAGGGCCATCGGAGCCAATCCCACACCTATGGCATGGCCCATTTTCACTGCACTTCAGCAGGGGGTCATCGATGGTCAGGAAAATCCGATCGCAGTCATTTATGCCGCAAAGCTGATTGAAGCCGGTCAGAAATACCTGACCTTGACGCGTCACGTTTATTCGGCCCTTGTTGTCGTTGCCAATAAGTCGTTTATCGATGGGTTGCCGGAAGGCGATCGGAAGGCTTTTTTTGAAGCCGCCCGGGCAGCAAGTCTGACGGGGAGGGCCTTCATCCGTGACAACGAGGCTTCTCAACTGGAGCAATTGAAAACCGCAGGCATGTTGGTGGAAGACAAGCCCGATCTGCAGGCTTTCCAAAAAGTCACCGCTCCGGTCATTGACGGAACGTCCGGCGAAGTCAAGAAGCTCGTCCAGGAGATTCGACAGGCGGTCGGGCAGTAAGGATGGCGGAAGCCGTCAAGAGTGTTGCGCTCGCAAAAAGCCGCTTTTCCCGTGCTTTTCGGGAATGCTGGGCATAAGCGGGGTGGCTGGGGAAGCCTTTTGAGCTTGCTGCTTCAAACAGTTTCCGCTGCTTCGCAAAACATCACCCGCCCTCCTGCTGGAGGCCCGGCTTTGAAGGAAAAGCGGTGGTTAGCGACTTTTTGCGAGGCCATCAAGAGTCACCGGTCTGCAGTTCCCAGGGTAAGAGGTCGACTTCATTTGAGGGGGATACCATCTCCTGGTATGAAAACGTCCCAGAAATCGACCACCGACTGAAGATATTGGAGAGCGAAAATGAATGATCCATCGGATATCCCGCTGGCCGAATCGAAGATCGAACGGCTGAGTCTTCGGCTGGATCGTATCGTTGAAACGGTGCTGCTCCTGCTGGGTATCGCCATCGGCTGTATTTTGTTCTGTCAGGTGCTGTTTCGCTATCTGGGGCACAGCCTCGGATGGAGCGAAGAAGTCAGCCGACATCTGCTGATCGCCATTACCTTTCTGGGGGGAAGCTCGGCATACAAGAAGGCAGGCTTCATCGGCCTGAAGGGGATCGGGTATCGGATGGGGAACGTTGGCAGGAGGATCGTGCTCATTATGCTTCAGGGGCTTACGTTGACGTGCTTCGTGCTGATCGCATGGTTCGGGTTCCGCTATGTCATGAAGGCTTGGGCGCATACCAGTACCGCGCTCCAAATACCGATGGCCATTCCGTTTGCGGTCATCCCCTTATCGGCGCTCATTCTGGTCGTTCACGTTCTGGCGGATATCCGCAGGGGGGCGACAAACCCATGACCGTTGCCGTTTTGTTCGGCCTGCTTTTTCTGCTGATCGCCCTCGGGATGCCGATCGCTCTTGCCATTGGCGTGCCGGCCATCGGTATCTTGCTGACTCCCGGGGTTTTCCCGGCGGGAGTTCAAATTTCAGCCCTCGGTCAGACGATCGTGCAGTTGCTGTTTGCTGGTGTGGATTCCTTCGACCTGCTGGCCGTGCCGCTGTTCATGATGGCGGGTCTTATCATGGAGAGCGGGGGCATTTCGCGTCAAATCATCGATTTTTCGGACAGCCTTGTGGGATGGGTCCCGGGTGGGCTGGCATGCGCCTGCATCGTGGCATCGATGTTTTTTGCCGGAATATCGGGCTCTGCGGCAGCCGATGCGGCAGCCATCGGTGCGGTGGTCATACCGGCCATGATCCGGCAGGGTTATCCACCTGCATTGGCCGGGGCGGTGGTGGCTGCCGGCGGATCCATCGGTGTGATCATTCCGCCGTCCATTCCGATGGTGATTTATGGCTTTCTGACCAACGATTCCATCGCAAAACTCTTTGCCGGCGGCATGCTCGTCGGTGTGCTGCTTGCTGTTCTGTTTATTCTGGTCATTGTGGGTATTTCGGTCAGAAAAGGATATGGGAAGCGTCATCCCTTCTCGATTCCGAAGCTGATCACATCCTTTCGAAATGCCGCATGGGCGTTGGGAGCTCCGGTTCTGGTCCTGGGAGGCATTCTGTTCGGCGTCGTCACGGTGACCGAAGCAGCGGCACTTGCGGTGTTCTATGCGCTTTTCGTCAGCATGGCCATCAACCGGGAACTCGCCTGGAAAGACCTGCCGAAAATCATCATCAAAAGTCAGATCACAGCAGCCACCATTCTCTTCATCATCGCCATGGCCAAGGTCTTCACGTGGCTGGTCGCAATGAAACAAACCGGTCCGATGATTGGAGCGGCCATTTCGCAGATGGGTCTTCCAGGCTGGGGACTTTTGGCCCTCGTGATGGCAGGACTTCTGGCGGTGGGCTGTGTGATGGAAACGACGGCCGCCCTCATCCTGCTGGTACCGGTGCTGGCGGGCCTGGTCGCTCAGATGGGGGTTGATCCCATTCAATTCGGCGTTCTTGTGGTGGTGAATCTGGCCATCGGTATGCTGACCCCACCCCTCGGCATCTGCCTGTTTGTGAGCTGCAGCATCGCCAATGTACCGCTCGGGGAGATTTCGAAACAGATCCTGCCGTTCGTTGCAGCAGCCATCATCGGTCTTGCACTCATCAGCTTGATTCCGGCCATTACCTTGTGGTTGCCGGCCCTGATCTACGGCTGAAGAGCTCTGATCATAGCGGTTTTCGGGCGGTGTGAACGACGGCAATCCCGTTGGTAAGCCGTCTGTATTCAATCGATGAGAAACCGATGTGCCTCAATGTTTCGGAAAGCTCATCCGGCAGTGGGAACAGGCGGATGGTTTCCGGCAGATGAACGTAGGCCTTTCGGGTCCCGGCGATCACTTCGCCCAGCCAGGGCATGACGTAGAAGGAATACAAGTCATAGAGCAACCGGAACCATTTCCATACGGGCTGTGAAAATTCGAGGCACATGAAGATTCCACCGGGCTTCAAGACCCGAAACATCTCGGCAAAGCCCCGCTCCATGTGGGTGACGTTTCGAATTCCGAAGCCGACCATGGCTGCATCCATGCAGTTGTCCTCAAAGGCAATTGCTTCGATATCGCCCTGCACATAAGCGATCCGTTGTCGATGCCGGACATTGGTGGGCTTGTTTTTCCCGGCGAGAATCATTTCCCGATTGATGTCATACAGGATGACCCGACCCGAGGGACCGACCTTCCGATCCGCCAGTATCGCCAAATCCCCTGTCCCGCCACAGACATCCAGCACCCGATCCCCCGATTTCAGACCCATGCGGTTGACGACATACCGTTTCCATAGGTAGTGAATGCCCAGGCTGAGGATGGTGTTCATGAAATCGTAGCGGTGTGCCACGGAGTCAAAATGCCTTCGGACATAGGCCGTTTTTTCTTCCTCCGGAACCTGGGCGAATCCATAGGTGGTCATCCGGTTTTCCTGAAGATGCTGCATCAATCGTTGGCGTTCTTCTCGACGGTTCATCCATCGGGGCAGATGAAAGCGCTGCATGGTTGGCTCCGGGATCATCGTTCACATGGTGGATTCAGGACCAGAAGTCGGGGGCTGTGTCGTGAGGCATTCCTCTTGGACGCTGTCTCATTCCCATAGCCGGGTTTCCAAGATTTGGTTTTCGGAGAAATCCTCGAGCCGAAGATAGTACCGGGCGGCATCCACCAATGCCGCAAGGGGTACAAGACCGACGATTTCGCTTCCGACGACGGGAACCCCCCAGCGTTTGGCCTCCATTCGCACCAGCTCGAACACCCGATAGACAGCCGTTCGGGTATAGTCGGTCAGGTTCATGGATACTTGGACAATGTTCCGTTCTTCCAGCTTCACGCCCATGGCCTTGCAGAACTGAAGCCCACCGTTGATATGGCGGATGTTGCGGGCGATGGACTGTGCGATATCGAGTCTGTCCGTGCCGAGATTGATGTTGTAAGCGATGAGGGGCATCCGCGCGCCGATGGCCGTTACGCCGGCGGTTGGATGAGGCCTTCCCGGGCCGTAGTCGGGCTGCCATTCGGGAAGGCGGAGCTTTTCCACCATGCCTTCGAACTGGCCCTTACGAATGTCTGCCAGATTCCGACGATGGGGTGCCGAGGCCGATTCCTCGTATAGGAAAACGGGCAGGGAAAGGCGTTCGGAAGCCTCCGCGGCTAGCTCTCTGGACAGAGTTACGGCCTCGGCCATCGTCATGTCCTTCACCGGAATGAACGGAACCACATCCACAGCGCCCATACGGGGATGTTGACCCCGATGGGAACGCAGATCGATTCGTTCGATGGCTTTGGTCATGGCTTCCAGAAGTGCCTTCTTGACGGCATCGGGTCTGCCTGCCGCTGTCACCACGAGACGATGGTGATTGGGATCACTCGAATAGTCGAGCAATTTGACACCGTCGATCGAGCGGAAAGGATCGACGATTGCCTCGATCACATCCCGGTTCCGGCCTTCACTGAAATTGGGTACGGTTTCAACGATGGGTTGCATAGGCACCTGACTTGAAATAGGTTTGAACGAGTGTCGCAATGTGCTCTGAATTCACCCGATAGGGGAGGGTGATGTGATCTTTACCAGCATTGGCTTTGTTGTAGGCCACGGCGGTTTCGACGGCTCCGTCGTTTCTGGCCCACGCCCTTCTGGCGACACCGCACATGACATCCCAGGGCATGGCCTGCCGAATGATGCGATCGATCCGTTCGCTGCCGTCGAGTACCAGGCCGAATCCACCGTTGATGGCCTTTCCGATGCCAACCCCGCCGCCGTTGTGCAAGGCCACCAAACTCATACCTCGGGCTGCGTTTCCAGCGAAACAATGGGTGGCCATGTCGGCCATGATGGCGCTGCCGTCCTTGATGTTGGCCGTTTCCCGGAAGGGGGAATCCGTCCCTCCCGTATCGTGGTGGTCTCTGCCGAGCATCACCGGACCGATATCGCCGTTTCGGATCATTTCGTTGAATTTCAAGGCGATGGCCGTTCGACCGGCAGCATCTTGATAAAGAATCCGGGCTTTGGTTCCAACGACAAGCTTGTTCTTCTGGGCATCCCGAATCCAGATATAATTGTCCCGATCCTGAAATCTGCGGTTCGGGTCGATGCAACTCATGGCCGCTCGGTCCGTCTTTTCGAGGTCCTCGTCCTTGCCGCTCAGACATACCCATCGAAACGGCCCGTAGCCGTAATCGAAGAGCAAGGGCCCCATGATATCTTCCACATAGGAGGGGAAGACGAACCCATCGAGCGTATCTCTGCCGTTTCTGCAGACCTCGGGTACACCGGCGTCGAAAACGGCTTTGAGAAAACTGTTGCCGTAATCGAAGAAAAAAGCCCCCATCGCTGTAAGTTTTCGGATGAGATCGAAATGGGTGCGCAGTGATGCATCGACCATGGCTCGAAACCGAGCGTGGTCTATTCGAATGAGCTCGCGCAGTTCTTCGAAGCGAAGTCCCTGAGGGCAATACCCACCATCGTTGACGGCGTGGCAGGAGGTCTGGTCCGACAACAGATCGATCCGTTCCCCGTGATCGACGGCATAGGCCAGCAGATCGACGATGTTGCCATAGAAGGCGATGGCCTGTCCCTGTTTCTCTTTCTGAAACTGTCGGGCCAACCCAAAGGCTTCTTCCGGTGTGTCGACGACACGGTCGATCCAGCCCTGATCGAGCCGTGTTTGGATTCTGGACGGATCCACTTCGGCCAAAATGCCGACACCGTTTGCGATCCGTACGGCCTTGCCTTGAGCGCCGCTCATGCCGCCCAGACCCGATGATACAAAGAGAATTCCGGATAAATCCTGATCGGCCTCAAGACCGAAGGTGATCCTCGCTGCATTCAACAGCGTATTGTACGTTCCATGAACGATCCCCTGAGGTCCGATGTACATCCATCCGCCGGCCGTCATCTGACCGTAGTTGGCGACTCCGATGGCTGCTGCCCGATGCCAGTTGTCCGGATCGTCGAAACAGCCGACCATCAGGGCATTGGTGATGATGACCCTGGGGGCGTCGGGAGCGGATTGAAAAATGCCCAGGGGATGGCCGGAGGCGACGGCAAGTGTCTGATCGGACTCGAGCCGTTCGAGGTAGGCCTGAATCAACCGGTATTGCATCCAGTTTTGACAGACCTGACCGGTTTCGCCGTAGGTGACCAGTTCGTAGGGATAGAGCGCAACGTCGAAATCGAGGTTGTTGTCGATCATGACCTGAAAGGCCCGGCCTTCGATGCACTGTCCTTTGTAGCTTTCAATAGGACGTCCCTGGATTCTTCCTGGAGGACGGAACCGATAACCGTAAATGCGGCCCATGGTCGTCAGCTCCTGCAGAAATTCCGGCGCCAATTCCTCCTGCCAAGCTTCGGGAATGTAGCGAAGCGCGTTGGCCAGAGCCAGCTCGGTGTCCCTGGGGGAGAGGTTGAAATGTCGGCTTGGGGCTCTTCGAATCCCAGGCTCGAATGTGGCCGGCTGGGGCGCTCGATCCAAGAGGGCGTCTAGCCGAATCGTCATGGCGGAAGCGATGTCGCTGTTGGTGATCATTTCCGGCATACCTTTCTGAACTGCATTGGAAGGAGTTCCAAAAAAGTCAGCTGCTCTTGATGGAGCCGCAAAAAGTCAGGAAGTCTCTGTTGAGTCGCGGGGTGACTGGGGAACCTTTTTCGATGCTGCGAAAACACTCAGCCGCCCGATCTCGTTGGATCGGACGGATGGCCAAACAGCAAACAGAGGCTGGTTGAATCGCAACGGATTGCTTTTCAATGAAAAGTCGATCGAACACGTCCGTCCGATCCAACGATCTCCGGCGGCTTCAAACACGTTTTCGCAGCAATCTCAAAAGGCTTCCCCAGCCACCCCGCTGATGCCCGGCACTCCCGAAAAGCACGGGAAAAGCGACTTTTTGCGAGTCCATCCCATTTGTCTCATGAATTGGCCATTTGCGGCTATAACAACCGAAACACCTCGTCCAGTTTCTGGAGGCTTCCGGTCGTCAGCACCTGAACCGGGGCATTCTTCGGCAGCATCTGCTTCACCATATTGGCCAGCACCCTTCCTGGGCCGACTTCGATCAGGACATCGGGCTTCTCGGCGAGCATGGTCTGCATGGACGGATACCATCGAACCGGGCTGCACAACTGACGTTTCATGATTTCCCGAACGGTAGACGGATCGTCTTCCGTATTCCCCGTCACGTTCAATACGATTTTCGAGTTGGGCTTTCGAAAGTCGGCTGCATCGATCCGTTCTGAAAATTCGGCTTCAGCCCCCCGGATAAGCTCGCTGTGCCATGCCCCGCTCACTTTGAGAGCGATGGCTCTGGCCCCCTGTTCCTGAGCCAGCTTGTTGACGGCTGCGACTGCTTCCGGTGTCCCCGTGACGACGATCTGAAATTCCGTGTTGTAGTTTGCAACGGATACAATACCTCCCTGCTGGCGGACAGTTGCGGTGAGGCTCTCGACTTCTGCAAGCGACAAACCGATGATTGCGGCCATGGCCCCCGGGTTTCGAATGGATTCCCGGTGCATCAGGTTTCCCCGCTGGAACACGAGCCGTGCGGTGTCTTCCCTGCTCAGAACGCCTGCCGCACAGAGGGCGGCGTATTCGCCGAGACTGTGTCCCGCAGAAACGAAGGGGCGAACCCCGTTTTCCGCAAGTAGGGCCAGAAAGGCCAGATTGACGGCAGTCACTGCAGGCTGCAGGTGAACGGTTTCCGTCAATCGTTCCATCGGGCCTTCGAAACAAAGCCTTGAAATGGAAAAACGCGTGATCTCGTCCACCATGTCGAAGATTTCACGTACGGTGGAGGATTGCTCATAGATATCCTTTCCCATACCGACAACCTGAGAGCCCTGGCCGGGAAAGAGAAATGCGATTCGTTTCGGAGAGATTTCTTCCATAGAGATCCTTTGTGATGCTTCTGGTTGAACAGTTCCGTGCTTTCTCATTCGGGATCGAGGTGAAACAGTTTGCGGACGACATCGAGCTGTGCCGGAAGATTTCCCATGACCCCGTTTCGTCGGAGATACTGAGTCGGTTCGTGGAGAATCTTGTTGATCAGGGCATGGGTCATTCTCTGAACGGCCTGTCGATCGTCGTCTGTCCAAAGAGGCTGCTGGTGAAAAATCTTCTGCATTTCGGCGTCTGCAATCGCTTCGATCTTCTGCCGGATGGCCACGATCGTCGGAACGGCATCGAGGCTTTCCATCCAGCTTCGAAACTGAATGACGGCCTCATCGATGATACGCTCCGCCTTCTGGGCCTCCTTCTGACGATCCTGGATGTTCTCGTCCACCACTCCTTTCAGATCGTCGATGTCATAGACGTAGGCATTCGGCAATTTGTGGATCTCCGGGTCGATGTCCCGGGGAACGGCAATGTCGATGAAAAAAATGGGTTTGTTGCGTCGCGGCCGCATGACGGACCGAACCTGATCCCGGGTAACCACCAGGCCGCTGGCTCCCGTAGAGCTGATTACGATATCCGCCCGCACGAGGCTTTCGGATACCTCCGCAAGGCCGACGGCCTGCCCTCGAAAACGCTTGGCCAGCTCCATGGCCCGATTGAGGGTTCGGTTGGCCACCCGGATCTCGCCGCAACGGTTGCGGATCAGGTGTTCGACAGCCAGCTCGGCCATTTCGCCGGCACCGATCAGCAGGACGTTCTTCCCTTCGAGGGAACCGAAAATCTTTTTAGCCAGCTCGATGGCGGCATAGGAGATGGATACGGCATGATCTCCGATGCCGGTCTCGGTCCGAACCCGTTTGGCCACCGAAAAGGCCCGGTGCATCAGTCGGTTGAGCACCACTCCCGAGGTCTTCTTCTCGGTTGCAAGGCGATAGGCATTCTTGAGCTGCCCCAGGATCTGAGGTTCTCCGACGACCATCGAATCGAGGCTCGAAGCCACCCGGAACACATGCCGGACGGCATCGTCGTTGCGGTGGTTGTAGAGTGCAGCGGCAAAACGCTCGACCTCTATGGCCTTCCATTCGGAGAGGCACCGTCTGGCGGCCTCTGTGGCAGCTTCCGGATCGTGGCTTGCCAAAATCAATTCCACCCGATTGCAGGTCGAAAGCATCACCACTTCATCGATAGCGGCAACGCTGCGGAACCGATCCAGGGCCTCTTCGGCCTGATCGGAAGAAAAGGCCAGACATTCTCGGATGGAGATGTCTGCTGTTTTGTGATTCAAGCCGAGAACGACAATATCGATCATCTGCGTTCAATTTCCGGTGATGCAAGCAAGATCAAAAGCGGGTGAAATCGCCATGATGCCCTTCGAGGAGAAAATTGACACCCAGGAAGGTAAAAAGGACCACGCCAAAGCCGACGATGGCCATGATGGCGGATTTTCGTCCCCGCCAGCCGACTGCAAGCCGTTCGTGGATCAAGACGGCATAGAGTATCCAGGTAATGACGGACCAGACTTCCTTGGGATCCCAACTCAGGAAATGCCCCCACGTCATTTTCGCGTAAACGAAGCCCGTCACCAATCCGACCGTCAACAGGGTGAATCCGGCAACGATACAGGCATATCCAGCTGAATCGAGGGTTTCGAGGGACGGCATCCGGCTGAAGAAGAATCCCCGCTGCTTGTTTTTGATGCCCGATTCCTGAATCAGGTACATGATGCCGATGCCGCAGGCAAGGGCGAAAAAGGCTTCGCCGACGAACACGCTCACCACGTGAAAGAACACCCAGAAGCTCTTGAACACCTTCACATCGGCAGCGGGTGCGCTCGGAGGCACCGAGGCCACCAGACTCAGCACAGCCGTCAATGTCGTCGAAAATACGCCCAACACCGGCATTCGGATATAGAAGCCGAAGCCAAGATAGACGCCGGCCAGAATGCACGACAGAACGGTGACCGTTTCCGGAAGATTGTATACCGGGAAATGTCCCAAACGTATCCAGGCTTCCCCGATCCAGACAAGTTGCAACAGCATGCCGATCGGCAACAGGGCTGAGGAAGCCTTTAAAAAGACATCCCGGCGCAGGTACAGGTGGGCGATGGCTCCTGCACAGGAAAGGACATATGCGATAGCGGCGGCCGTCAACAACGCGTGCATGGGTCTTCCTCCCCTTCGGCCTGCTGCTGGACGGTCGACATCTTATCCTCCATCAACTCCTGAAACCGAAACCCATGGCCCAGCGTCCGCTCGAGCAGTGCATCGATCCGCGGCTCGTCCGAGAGGCGGATCGCCTCCAGAAGTCCCCCGGCAATCAGGGTTTCGAAGAGATGTTTGTGGGCTTCGGGGGCGTGGTCTTCCGCGAGAAGTCGTTTTCGGATCCGTCCCATGAGCTGGAGGAAAACCGCATATTCCTGTCCGAACAATCCTTCCAGCTGCTTTCGCAAGGTTTTCGCGAAGGCTGGGCTCTTGCCGGAAGTGGAGACGGCGACGATCAAATCCCCCCTTCGAATAACGGACGGCAGAATGAAGTCGCAGCATTCGGGTCTGTCGGCTATGTTGCACCAGATGCCGAGAGCCTTGCAGTCTTCGAAGACCCGGAGGTTCACCGCTTGGTCGTCCGTAGCACCGATGACAAGCCGCGCCCCCTGAAGACTTTCGGAATAGTAGGGTCGATCGATCCAGTCGACGGTTCCCTCCTCGATCCAGTGCCGAAGCCGAGGGGTGACGATCGGAGAAACGACCCTCACCCTGGCGCTGCATCCAAGAAGCCCTTCCACTTTCCGGGTGGCCACTTCTCCGCCGCCGACGACGACGCACGGCTGATCGACCAGCTGAAGCAATATCGGATAATAGGTCATTGGGGTACCTGAATTACCATGAGGTCCCGGGCTAGCAAAAGCTTTCCGGCATAGGTTCTGCGGCATTGGGCGGCAATGTCCACCCCGTCGCATTCCGGATAGAAGTGGGTCAGAACGAGGGTCTTAGCACGTGCCTCTGTGGCCATGCGTCCAGCCAGCGAAGGGGTGAGATGTCCGTCCACCTTCGCTTCGTCCGGAATGGCACACTCCAGAACCAACACATCGGCATCCTGCGCCAGATCGACGACAGTGGCACATTCATCCGTATCCCCCGAAAAAACGACGCAGGCTCCAGATGAACTGCTCAGACGAAAAGCGACGCTTTCCGGATTGTGGCAGGCAGGGGCCGTATCGAAGCGGATCCCCTCCAGTTCGATCGTATCTTTTCCGGTAACCGACATCTCGTGAATGCGCAGCAAACCTTCATTCAACTCGATCCATCCGCCGAACACCTGCCGCAACCCCTTCCAGAACCGTCCAAATCCTTCTCCGGCCAAGATGTGAAACGGCCTGCTCCGTCTCCGGCCGGCCGGATACTTCATGGCAAAAATCATGGGAACGAGGTCTGCTACATGATCCGGATGAACATGGGTCAGGCACAACAGATCGATATCCGACAGCTCGAATCCGGCCTCGACCAACCGGCGAAGCGTTCCGGGGCCGACATCGACGAGGATGCATCTGCTGTCCACATGCACCAAGGCGGATGCAGCATTCCGGTCGATCCGCGGCACACAGGTTCCGGATCCGAGGATGGTCACTTTCATGCTCATGAGGGGTTCTCTTTCATGTTGCGCTTTCCTTCTTCCTCTTTCCCTCCTGCCTTGCCGTCCACCCGCTCGATGATCCATCGGATGATGCGGGTGTCGGTGGGCCGCTCGATCAGGTGCTTCAATTGTTGCAAGGGGATTTCGGCTCGGGCCATACTTTTGTGTCCGCCTGCCGATCCAAACGCTCCGAAAGCCTTTTGAGCCAGCATGCCGGCATTCTTTCGGATTCCGTCGTTCCGAAAAATGACAACCAACCGATCCTGACACAAGCCGGAGACGATGGTCCAGGATACGGTTTGGACCTTCATGAAAAAATCGGCCACCAGAACACAAATGTCTGCATGGGTGACATCGGCGAGGTGAATGAAAACCTTGCCATGCCGCATCCGATAGGTCTGGAGGGCATACCGGAAATAACGCAGGAATTCAGGCCGAATTTCCGATGCCTCGATCTTGCGGACGAGCGGTAAATTGGCCCGCTTGAACAGAAACTGAAAGGCCCGCAGGTCTGCCTCGATGGCCTGTCGTTCGAAATTGCGCGTATCCGTCTTGATGGCGTAGAGAAGTCCGGCCGCCAGTTTGGCGGATACCGCAAGCCCACTTGCCTGAAGGTATTCCGTCAGCATGGATGCGGTGGCTCCGTATTCGGGCCGGATATCCACGTAATCCGCATCGAAATCGGTTTTCGGGTGGTGATCGATCACAGCGCAGAAGCGTTCGATCCGACCGAAGGCTTCATGGTGATCGGGCTGAGAATCGACCAGAACGGCCTTCGAAAAAGCGGCCACATCGATGGTTCCAAACGGAAGCAACTTCATACCCAGTTTCTGGATCATCGTCAGGTTGTCGGGCCGTTCGATCCGGTTGACATGGGCGATCAGAACGAAGGCAACCTTCCGCCACAACAGTCGCTTGATCGCCATAGCCGATGCAATCGCATCCGGATCGGCGTTGATGACAATCAACACGCGATCTTCGGAATCGAAACAGGCGAAGAAGCGATTCAGTTTTTCCCGGGCCTGTCGTTTCATCTCCGTCTCCGGATAGTTCCCGTCGCCGAGTGCATGGGGGCGTTTGGTCCTTGCTTCGATGATGCTTATCCTGCCGGGCTCTTGTCCAAACCCGCACCCCCTCGGACACCATTCTGCGTACCGGATTTACCCATCCACGTCTTGAGGGTTTCCAGAACGAGCACAGAGCGCATCTGCTCGACATTCATCCGTTTCAGGGCCTGTCCATCGGCACCGAAATATTTCGCATAGAATCCTGCAGTCGCGCTTCCAGCCTCTCTCGCCAGTTCCTTGAACCGGACAAAATGGTGTTGGATGGTTTCCCGGAGTTCGGGCTCTCCCATCGATCGAATTTCCCGGAAAACCTGGGCCATTTCCTCCGTAGGCGGCAACAGGCTGGATTCCACCACCTGGCGAAAGGCGTTCGCATAGCGATCCATTCCTGCCAGGATATGATGGGTCTGGACCATGTTGATGCCGGACCAGCCGGCGCGCAGCCATTTGAAAACCGTACACCTCACCCGGGGGTCGGTGCCAGAATTCGTTTCATCATAGACCATGATCGTGCTGGCTGCATACATGTAGGAATCGACCCAGCCGAGTCCTCTCGAATTCATGCCTTTTTCGCCGGAATACAGATAGGTCCAGTCGTCGTCCTTTCCTAGCACGGCCCCCTTTTTGCCGACTTCCGAAATGTCTTTCTGCCTGGAAACCGATACGAGAACCGGTCTTCCGTGATGGCGCATCAGTAAAAGAAGCCGATGGACGTCATAGCCATAATAGGTTCCGGTGAATTGATCCGGTGTGATCTCTTCATGTTCAATGCCCCGCACCAGAACCGGTCGGTGGAGGGGGGTATCGAGCATGGGCCAGAGTTTGGGAAACGGACTTTCCAAGCCGTCGACCGTCTTCCAATAGGCGATGCGCACACTCGAAGGCGATACGATGAATCCTGGAATGTCTGGATGGTAGCCGATTTCGAGGATGCGGCGCAGGCTCTGACGGATATCGAAGCGGTAGAGCGCACTGGTCGCATTGGCATATGTCCGGATCGAAACGCCTTCCCCAGGTTCGGGTTCTCCTTCTGTGAACCGGATCAGCGCTTCCAGCTCGGAAGCCTCGATAGGGGCCGCATTCGGATCGGCTGCAGCCTGAATCAGGCGCTCGATGCTTGCAATGACATTGACGGGCACGCTGCTGCCGCCGCTGCCGGCCGTTGCCATCGGAGACCCAAGAATAAACCATCCGGCAAACCAGACGATCACGAAGTTCAAAAACCTCGGTAATCGGAACGCGAGACGTTCCCAAAGAAAGCTCCAACCTTCCTTGTTGCCGGTTTCCTGCCTCGCCGGGAACAACGGGTACGGAGTATTTCGGATGACGAGCGGAGTTAGGTCCATCTATCTTCCAACCAGTTGATGGAGTCGATCGAACCCGTCCTGCAGTTCGTTCGGCCCGAAGCCATAGTGCATGTCGAGAAACCGCCTGCGGTATTCGTTCACCCGCTCCCGGACCTTCCGGTTCATGACGATCACCTCGTGCATCATTTCAGCGATTTCTTCGAAGTCCTGTTCCTTCATTCCAAACCGGGTCATCTCGGAAACCCCCATCCGCAAGTGGCCGGACGCGCTGAAGCCTTCCTCTTCCGGACCTGCCTGGTAATTGACGATGATGTCGTTTTCTTCCAGACATCGGGCCACCTCCGCCCCCCGGCCGAAGCCGACGGACACGATGACTTGGTGGGTTTCGGTGAATCCGATCGACGGGTCCCCCTTGACCACGAGGCCGAGCTCGTTCAATGTCTTGGCAAAGGCTTTGGCGTTTGCCAAGACCTGGCGCTGATACTCGTCTCGAAAAGTGTTCATTTCGATGGCGGCCATCAGAAGCCCGAGCAGGGTGCCCAGGTGGTGGTTGCTGACGGCTCCGGGAAATGCCCTTCGTTCAATGGCTTCCCAGAGCGCGTATCGTGGATGCTCCGGCCGCCAGTCTGCAGCGACGATGCCCCGCTGTGTGCCGAAATAGGTCTTGTGGGTGGAACCGGTCAGCACATCGACGCCTTCCCGGAAAGGCTGCTGGAAATGTGACCCGAGAAGCCCAAGCACGTGAGCGGCATCATACATCAAAACGCAATCCAGGTTCAATGCATCGATGATGCTTCGGATCTCTGCGACCGGTTCCCGATAGAGCACCATGCTTTTTCCGAGAATGACGAGTTCCGGACGGAATCGCTCGAACAGAGGGTAAAGCGCATCGGTATCCATTCGGAAAGGATCGTCAGAGCGTACCGGAAAGTTCACGACTGCGGGCCGTTCGCTTTTTGGATCACGAGCCACGAAATCCCTCAGAGCACCCATGGGTTGGGCGCTGAGGTGTCCTCCCTTGATGATGTGGTTATTCATGACGGAGCGCAGTCTGCGTTGTTCGGATTTTCGATCGGCCTGATTGATCCAGTCCACCATGGCGCTGAAAACGGTCGTATTGGCCATTTGACCCGATACGGGACGGGTTTCCACCTGGGTGCAGCCCAAATAGGACCGCAACTCGCATTGGAGTGCGGCCTCGACTTCGGCAATGAAATCGACCCCCTGATAGTAGAAAACTTCCGTATCCCCGAAGGCTTTGACCTTCTTGTGTTCGGCATACCTTCCGGAAGGATCGAGGATCGACATCATTCGGACTACGGCGGATGGGGTTTGCTCGGAAGGAATGAGATTGATGCAGCGTTGACGGCGCCACAGGGTGTTGTCGATCGCACGCTCCAAAAGCCCCCTTGCCGCCTGAACGGCCGCATCGAAGCTACAGGATGGCGGATCGTTTCGGATCGCATTCCAGAGGATGGGCCTTGCATACGGAGGGGCCTCGCTTCTCAAATGGTAGGGTACGACGATGGCATCGATCCGTTTTCCCCGGATATCGACTGAAATCCGTTCCCCATCCCGAATGCGGCTGTCGATCAGGGCCAGACCGATCGAGCGCATGTCCTTTTCTCCCGTGAAGCGCATCTGAAGCCCCGATCCAACGGTCTTCCAGAAGGGGACCATCGTTCCGCTGGTCACCCAGCCGATGGTGGCCTCTCCCTGAAACATCCGACATCCGGCGCGAAGCACCCCCTTGTCGATGAGTGCAACCGGTCGAATGACCCGAGGCAGGTGCCGAAATGGCCCGCTACCAAGATGGACGATGGCCTTGAAGTCTTCGAACTGCTTTTCCAATGCAGCCTTTCCGACGAAATCCCCCTTGAGCGGCGAGAAGCTGACGGCGAATTTGGCAAGGGGGCAGGCGAAGATGGGAATGACGTTTCCTTCCGGATCCATGCCCAATTCGTGCCCATACAAGGGAAGGGCAGCCTCCAACCGAAGCGTGTCTCGGGCGCCCAGGCCGACCGGGCAGGCGCCGAGACGCAGGATGGTTGTCCAGAGCGCAGAAGCGATGTCGTTGTCTACGATCAGCTCGAAACCAATGGGTTCCCCCGTATATCCGGTTCGGGCCACCCGAACGGTTTTTCCCCGAAACGTCATGAGGCTGGTGCGATTTTTGAGCGGCTCGGGAAGAGTACCGGATTCAAGGGCATTTTCGAGGATCGTTTTGGCCTGCGGTCCCTGAAGACTGATCATGGCGGTTCGGTGAGTTCTATCGTCGATGGTGACATCCGGGAAGCGCGTACGAAAGCTTGCGAAATGGGCGAGATCCCGGATTCGGTTGGAAGCGTTCACCACGAGCATATATTCGTCTTCCGTGAACCGGTACAGGTAGGCATCGTCCACGGCACCACCGCTATCCTCCGGAATCATCGTGTACTGGCTTTCTCCGGGTTCAAGGGCAGCGGCATTGTTGCTGAGCACATGTTGCAGAAAGGGCAAGGTCTGAGAGCCTGAAATCCAAATTCGGCCCATGTGTGACACATCGAAGGCTCCGGCCTGTTTCCGAGTGCTCAGGTGTTCGATGACGATGCCGGTCTTGTATTGTACGGGCATCGCCCATCCGCCGAAATCGACCATTAGAGCGCCGAGGGCCACATGATCATCATAAAGGACTGTTTTTTCGAGTTCCATGCTCCAGCTCCTTCTCATGAAAGGGATCGACGAGGTTTGTTGGAACGGTTCCGGCCGAAACGTTGCAGCACGTCAGACAACGAAAATCCTACCGCCGCCCGCTCAGACCCGGAACCATCCAAGGATTCCTGGCAACCGAGGGGTTTTTGAGGGGGATTCTGGCCGTCCGACAGGGAAAAAAGGAATGACCATCCAGCCGGCTGAATACGACCTTGGGTCAGAGGCTACACGATGGACTTGATTTTTACAACAAAGCATCATAGGGAACGTTGAGAAAGTCGCAAAAAGTCAGGCGGTTTCTATTGACCCGCAGGAGGGCGGGTGAATTTTGCTCAGCAGCGGAAAAACTCAGCAGCCCGAGCTCGTAGGATCGGGCGGATGGCCAAAATGGAAAGAATGGTTTGGTGGTTTCCAACATGCTGTTTTTCAAATCCATACAAATGAATTGCGTCCGCCCGATCCAACGATCTCCGGCTGCTTCAAACAGTTTCCGCTGCTTCGCAAAACACCGCCCTCCTGCTGGAGGCCTGGATTCGAAAGAAAATCCGTGGATGGCGACTTTTTGCGACGCCGTCATGGTTTGTCACCTATCCATCCAAAGGAAACCTTATGCCTAGATTTGAAGCTGTCCTGTTCGACATGGACGGAACCATCTTAGATACGCTTGCCGATATCGGCGAATCCATGAACCGGGTCTTGACATCGTTCGGATTCACCTCGCATCCGCTGGACGCATACCGGTATTTGGTCGGAGAAGGTTCGGCGGTTCTGGTCGAAAAGGCCCTCCCGGATACAGCCCGCAAGCCCGACATCATTCAGAAGTGCCTGCGGGCCTATCAGGAAGACTATGGCTGCCATTGGCGGGAGCACACCCGGCTCTATCCGGGTATTGCGGAATTGCTGGACGGTCTGTTGGATAGAAACGTCCGAATGGCGATCCTATCCAATAAGTTTCACGAATTCACCTGGCAGTGTTATGAACATTTTTTCAAACGGTGGCCCATCGATCCAGTGCTGGGCATTCGGGATGGGATTCCCCGCAAACCCGATCCTGCGGCAGCCTTGGAAATTGCGGAGTACCTTGGACTTTCACCATCGCGAATCCTCTATGTGGGGGATACGGCCGTCGATATGAAAACCGCCGTATCGGCAGGCATGTTTCCTGTCGGCGTGCTGTGGGGATTTCGAACACGTGAGGAGTTGCTGGCAAACGGCGCACAATTTCTGGCGGAACATCCGGTTCAGATTCTCGAACACTTTTTTCCATTACAAGGCGGAGGGCCTGCGAACAATCGTTAAACGAACGCTGAACCCATCGCTTGCAACTCATCCAAAAGGGATGGCAGTCTTCAGCCAGGTACGAACCGATACCGGATCATCCGTAATGATACCATCGACACCCATGTCGAGCAAGCGCCGGATGTCCGCCATATCATTGACGGTGTACGGAAGGACGAGGACGCCCAGTCGGTGGGCCGTTTCCACGGCAGCCGCATCGAGCAGGCGATGATCCGGATGCCAGGAAAAAGCTGGGATGGATTGCAGTACTTCGAAGGGGTCAAACGGCGTTTTCTTTCCGCTCAGGACAGCCAGAAGAGGTCTTTTTTCGGCAGGCCGAACCGCCAAGCGTTTCAGGGCGAGCGGGTGGAAGCTCGAAACGACGACGCTGCCCAGAAGTCCGTAGCAATCGATTGCTGCGGCAACCTGGTTTTCAATGCCGTCGGGGCGCTCCTCCGGTTCGACGGCATCAGGCTTAATCTCGACGTTGATGACGCATTGCTTTCCGATGGACTCGAACACCGCCTTGAGATCGGGCACAGGCTCGCCGGAGAACCGGCCATCGAACCAGGAACCGGCGTCCAGTTGCCGGATTTCCGCCCACAGGCTGTCCCGTACCGCTCCCCTTCCATTTGTGGTTCGATCGAGCGTTTCATCGTGCATCACCACCACATGCCGGTCCTTGCTGAGACTTACGTCGAGTTCGACCATCTCAATGCCGGCATCGACTGCCGCATGGAATCCACTCATGGTGTTTTCCGGATACTTGGCCCGAAACCCGCGGTGACCGACAACGATGGGTCGGGAAAGCTCATCTATTCGCATGGAATGTCACCTCTGTCTGAACGACACCTTTTGGAGCCTTCCCGTCATGCCTTCCCTCTTCGCTGGACGACAAACCGGTCTTCGGGCCGATCCTGCAGAAACACGGCATCGAAATCCTGCTTCGTTCCTTGTTCGAACCAGTCCATCGCCAGATTCCGACAGGCATTGCATGCGTGAACCGGCACATGGACGGCCAGCACGCGCTGGGTCTTTTGACATTCGGTTTCGATTTTCCAGGTGCCTGAACAGTCTGGACACACCCGCAGGGTCTCCTTCTGGTCCTCCAGAAGACTGTCCGTATCGTAGAAGAGCGTTCTGTTGCGTTCTTCGAAACGTTTATTCCCCCGTGCCATTTCGCCCAATTGGTTGCGGTTCTTCCAGTTGGTCAACACCTGATCCCCGATGCGTTGGATCCAGGTCATGATCTCGGATTTCTGGCGCAGGGCCATCGGGTTGTAGTTGGGCTCCGTCACCTTGGCGTAATCGAGTCCGGCCATCGCCAAAATGATGCCGACATTCAGATAGGGCAGGGCGCCCTCGATACTGTATCCGCCCTCCAGAACGGCGATGTCGGCCTGCAACAGCTCCGTCAGACGGGCATAGCCCTGAGCCGTGAAATTCATATTGGTGATGGGATCCGAAAAATGGTTGTCCTGACCGGCCGAATTGACGATGATCTCGGGTTGGAATTCCTTCAGGATGGGGAGCACGACGTGTTCGATGGCATAGAGGAATCCTTCTTCGGATGTGTTCGGCGGCAGGGGATAGTTGAGGGTGTACCCTGCAGCCGTCGGCCCGCCGATCTCGTTGGTGAAACCGGATCCCGGATAGAGGGTGCGGCCGTCCTGGTGAATGGAGATGAAGAGGGTGTCCGGATCGTGCCAGTAAATGTCCTGCGTGCCGTCTCCGTGATGGCAGTCTGTATCCACGATGGCGATCTTGCGGATGCCGTAGGCCTTTCTGATGTACTCGATCATGATGGCTTCGATGTTGACGTTGCAAAAGCCTCTTGCGCCATGCACCACCCGCATGGCATGGTGGCCGGGCGGCCGCACCAGAGCAAAGCCCCGATCCACCTTCCCGTCCATCACGGCCATGCCGATGGTCTTCGCACCACCTGCGCTAATGAAATGGGACTCGGTGGTGACTGCCCAGACGTCCGGAACACAGAAGTGCACCCGCTGAATGTCCTTAACAGTCACCAGGTCGGGCTTGAACTCCTCGATCCCCTCGATGTCGAAAATGCCCTCTTCGAACACCTGATCCTGGGTGTAGAGCAGCCGTTCTTCCCGTTCCGGATGGGTCGGACTGATGGCCCAGTCGAAGGCCGGGAAAAAAACGAGGCCGGTTCTGTGTCTTGCTTTGTACATGAATCCTCACCCCCGTGACAGCATCTCGACGATGGCATCCGAGGCTGCGATCAGCCCCGGTTTGATCTGCACCCGTACCCGGATGTTTCGGCCTGTCGTATAAAAGCCCCGGACCATATTGAACTGGTATTCTTCGATGACTTCGGTTTCGAGGTCGTCCTTTCCGGCGCCGAGCCGAACGGCCTTGTTCCGTAAGATGGCAGTTGCGGCCTCGATGGCCTTTGCCTTGTCAAAGTGGCGGTCGACCTTTTCCTTCCAACCTTCTTCCGGTGCAATGGCGATCTCCTGCTGGGTGTCAGCAAACAGGACGACTTCTGTCGTCGTTCGGGCAAGGGCGGCACCGATGGCATTGGCTACATCCCACCGAGGAACGACGCCGACCTGCATGCCTTCCGCAAACCCCTCGATCCGGGAGGCCAGAAACGGGGCAGGGCCGCCCATCAGCAGGATTTTCTTCGGATGGACCCGGTAGCCTTCCAGCATTTCATGGATGGTGTAGACGGGCTTTTCGTTGATCCGGTTCAAAAGCGCCATCGCTTCCGAAACGATGGTTTGACATAGGGTATCCAGCACCCGATGGGCCGCCTGCTCGATGTCACATCCAAGCTCCCGGGCGATGGGTCGGTAGCCTTCGATGGCCCGATCGACACTGCCGGTTCGGATTTTTCCGAGGATGCACAGGGCATCCGTTGGTGTGGGGCATGGGCCGCCGAAGGCCAGGGAGAAACCTTTTCGTTCGGGTCCGATCTTCAGCACGCCGTTTGGGTCAATGACAACGGCGCTGTCTCCTCCCAGGGCCAAAGAGTGGCTTTCCATCGAGCGGATGAGGGTTTTATAGGTGCCAACGGTGATTCCGTTCGGGTTGAGCACAGGAGCGAGGTGAACCAACAGGGCGATGTCTGTCGTCGTTCCGCCGATGTCCAGGACGATGGCATCCTCTTCGTCGAAGGCGAAGGCGAGCGACCCCATGACACTGGCGGCAGGACCGGACAGGATGGTTTGTGCGGGCTGATCGACCGATGCCTCCAGAAGCATCGTTCCGCCATCCGGTTTCATGATGTGAATGGGAACATGGATCCCCCGTTCGGCGAGGCTTTGCCGAACGGCGCCGAAAAAGGCGTGGTGAATGGGGAAAACGGCTGCATTGAGGTAGGTGGTTGCAATGCGTCTGGGGAAATTGAGGCTTCCGGATACCCGATGCCCGAGGAAGATCCGGTCGAAACCTTCCGGAAGAGCTTGCTGGATGGCGATTTCATGAGCCGGGTTGCGGACGGAAAATTTGCCGACGATGCCGACATGGGTGATGTCCTGCCTTCGAAAGCGTTCGGCGGCCTGTCGGACCTCGTTCGGATCGATGGGCTCAATTTCCCGGCCTCGGTGATCGATACAGCCCCGCACACAGACATAGTGCTCGTTCGTTCGAAAACCGTCGGGGTCCATGCCAGGGCCGGCGCTTACGATCATGCCGACGTTCGGCAATCGGCCCTGAGCGACGGCGTTCGTGGCAAGGGTTGTGCTGAGCACGATCCGCTGAAGGCAGGCCGGGTCGACGTTTGCCGTCACGCGGGTGATGCCGCTCAGCACCGTATGGAAGAGATCGGTCGGATCGGTGGGAACCTTGACGGCCTCCCGTATGCCGTCTTCCGCCAACAGTACGACATCGGTGTGGGTACCCCCAACGTCGAGTCCAATGATCATATCCGGTTCCAGATCGAAAGGTTACCGTGATGAAATCCGAACGAGATACCGTTCAAATGCGTCAAGGTGGAGCACGAAATACCGTTTGACTCCCAGCCAGGTAAAGTCGGGATCGGGCCATCTGGCGATTGGATCAGGTTTCTGTTCGGCGTCTTCGAAAAAGATGAGACTCTTGGTTACATGATAGGCATTGGCTCCGTAGTGCAAGAATCACTTCCAAAACAGTCGGTTTCGTATCATAGCCCATCTTCGGCAGCGCGTACAGATGGAAAAAATCGTTTTTCGATCCCCGTTCATCCGGTGGATGTCCATCATCCGGACGCTATCTGAACCGTTCAGCGCTGATCCTATACTTTCGAAGGATTTGCTGCAAGTGCTGCCGCTCCAGTCCACAGATCTGAGCGGCCCGGGTGACGTTACCCTCCGCCTGCTGGAGCAGGTTCTCGAAATAGTGGTTATGGAAGTCCTCGAGCATATTTTGTTTCGCCGTACGATAGGCAAGATTCAGGTAGCGCTCCGGCAGACAGGATGCCGCAGGCCAGTCCTTCCAGCCGATGTCTTCCGGACGGATCATGTCTTCAGGGGCCAATACCACCCCCCGCTTGACGAGATTGGCCAGCTCCCTCACGTTTCCTTCCCATTTAGAGGATAGAAACAGCTGCATGAGTTCCGGGGTAAACCCTTTCTTGTCGCGATCGAGCTCCGCATTGTAGCGTTTCAAAAAATAATGGGCCAGCAGTGGAATGTCTTCCCGCCTGTCTCGAAGAGGGGGCATGTGCAGGTTGACGACATTGAGCCTGTAGAAAAGGTCTTCCCGGAACTGCTTGGCTGCGATTTTTTCGCGCAGATCGCAATTGGTGGATGCGATCAGGCGAACGTCGACTTGGATGCTTGCCGTCTGGCCGAGGGGCTTGATCTGTTTTTCTTCGAGGACCTGCAGCAGCTTGGTCTGGACCGAAAGCGGTATGTCGCCGATTTCATCGAGGCACAGGGTGCCGCCTTCCGCATCCTCGATGAGACCCTTTCTGTCGAGCATGGCATGGGTGAAGGCTCCCTTCTTGTAGCCAAAGAGCTCGCTTTCGAGGATGGATTCCGGAAGAGTGGGGCAGTTCACATGAACGTAAGGTTTGGTGGATCGTCGGCTCATGGCATGGATCGCACGGGCCGCCAAGTTCTTGCCAGTCCCGGACTCGCCGGTGATGAGCACGGTGACGTCGGTGTGAGCCACCATCTGAATGGTGTCGTACACCCGCTGCATGGCGGGGCTCATGCCAACGAGGTTTTGAAAGGTCTGTTCGGACTGGATACGCTTTTGCAGGTGGCGGTTTTCGTGAAGCAGGCGGCTTCGCTCGAAGGCCTTGGTCAGCAGGTGGATCAGGGTTTCATGTTCGAAGGGTTTGGTGATGAAATCGTAGGCCCCTTTCTTGATGGAATCGACTGCGACTTCGATCACCCCATAGGCTGTCATCATGATGACGGTGATCAGCGGATCGACGGCCTTGATCCGCTCGAGCAGCTCGAGCCCGTCGATCCGGGGCATGCGGATATCGAGAAGCGCCACATCGACGGGGTGCGTTTCGACAACGTGCAGGCCGGCCAGGGCATCGGTGGCTGTGTAGATTTCACAGTCGATATCCGTCCGAACGGAGCGTTGCAGCAACTTCAGCATGTCCCTTTCGTCGTCGACGATCAGAAGAGATGGTTTCATGCGGCGGTTGCGGGTTCGTGCAGGGCGCTCAGGATGTGGAATTTCAGATCGGACATGCTGAAAGGCTTCTGGATGAACCCCTTACACCCTTTTTCCAGAAGCTGGGTGGTGATTTCTCGGGTGAAGCCTGAGCAGATGAGAACACGGACCTGCGGATCGAAGGCCTGAAGCCGTTCGAAGGTTTCGATGCCGTTCCAGTCGGGCATCATCATATCGAGGATGACCACCCGAATGCGGTCATGGTGTTCCTGATACAATTGGAGGGCCTCCTGACCGGTGGCCGCTGTCAACACGCTGTATCCGAGGCGGGTGATCATTTGGTAGGCCACATCCCGAAGCAGGGGTTCGTCATCGACGAAGAGAATGGTGTCGAACACGGGAGACAGGCTGGGTGAGGGTGCTGTTTCCGATTGGAGTTCTTCGGGATGTTTCGACAAGGGGAAGGCGACGGTGAAGGTGGTACCTACCCCCGGTTGGGATTCGACCCAGATGGTGCCTGCGTGGTTTCGGACAATGCCGAATACGGATGCAAGCCCGAGACCCGAGCCGCGATGCATGGGCTTGGTGGTGAAAAATGGCTCGAAAATCTTCGGCAGATGCTCTGGTGAGATGCCCACACCGGTATCCCGGACGGTGATCGCCCCGAACATGCCGGGCTGGACGGGATAGAGGGCCTTTGAAAAGTCGCCGATCAGGCGCTTTTGGATGGTGATGTCGAGGGTTCCTCCGGAAGGCATGGCCTCGCAGGCGTTGATGCAGAGGGTGAGCAGCACCTGCTCGATCTGGTTCGGGTCGGCATCGATCACGACCGCATCCTCGAAGGGATACAACCGCACATCGATATTGCGGAAACTTCCCTCGATCATGATCCGGACGTTTTCGATCACCCGGTTCAGGTCCAGGGGCAGCACCTGGTACTTGCCCTTTTGCGCAAAGCCGAGCATCTGGGATGTCACCTTTGCCCCTCGTTCGACGAGGGTTTCGATGTCTTGCACCCGGAGCTTCTGTCGCGGATTCGCTCCGGGATCCAATCCGATCAGTGAAGCGTTTCCCTGAATGCCTGCCAGAATGTTGTTGAAATGATGGGCGATGCCGCCTGCGAGCGTGCCGAGGGCCTCGAGTTTGGATGCCTCGAAAATTTGGCTTTGGGACTGATTCAGTTTCGAAATTTCAATGAACCGCCCCATCACATGGGTGATTCGGCCTTGAGCATCGAAGAGAGCGGTTGCCTGAAGCATGACGGCAATAGAAGAGCCGTCGCAGCGTTTGAGCTCGCAGGGAAAATGTTCCACCTTTCGGTGTTCCATCAGCTGGTTGAGAATGGCAACACGGAGTTCAGGAACAAAATATCGCTCGAAGGCGTTTTGCGCCAACAGCTCTTCCTTGCGCGCATAGCCCAGAATGTCGAGCAGGGAGGAGTTGCAGTCGAGGATCTGGCCTTCGGCTTTGGAGATGAAGGAGCCGTTCGGATCGTTTTCGAAGTAGAGGCGGTACACATCCGGGTCTACGGCTGGGGGGGCTGGATTCATTGAGGCTTCGGGGGGTTGGCCCGCCTCTTTGGAATGGGGATCTTGACTTTCTTGAGTACCACTGAACGCATTTTCCACAGCTAGCCACCTGCATGTGCTGGCAACGGAGGCCATTTCGTCGGAAAATCTTGTCGAAGCATTTTCGTTTCCGGAAAACATCGTTCGACAAAACGGGTTCTTGGGGGTTCTTGATGGGGAAGAAAGGCGTGGAAAATGGTCGGGACGACTGGATTTGAACCAGCGACCCCAGCGTCCCGAACGCTGTGCTCTACCAGACTGAGCCACGTCCCGACTCGATCAGCAATATTTAATCGCTTGGATCGGAATTGTCAACCAAAAATCGATGCATTACCAGCTTCCTGCGTCATTGCCGGATCATGGTCAGAAGCATCTTGAATGCCGTGACAGCTTTCAGGGCATGGGGGCTGTGGGCGGGCATGACGATCATTTGGCCTGCTGCCACCCGGAAAGGGGTGCCGGAAATGGAAATTTCGGCATCGCCTTCGAGCACCTGCACCATCGCGTCGAAGGGGGCCGTATGTTCGCTCAGGCCCTGGCCTGCATCGAAGGCAAAGAGGGTAACCGTTCCAGTGTCTTTTTTCAAAAGGGTTTTGCTGACGACGGCGCCATTTTGGTAAGCGATCATGTCTGCAAGCGTGTGGACCTTCACGTCGTGGTTCATCGGCAGGCCTCCTGTTACGGGAATGAAGGAATCGGGTATCGAAACAGTTCACAACATAGGAGAAAACGCTTGATCTGCTTTTCCCCGTAGCGGGAAAGTCCTTTCAGGATACTTGGGACAGGCTTTTCCTGCTCGGGGTTGCTGTCTTTGGAGAAGAATTTATCGGCAAAGCAGATGAGTCTCTCTTCGATGGTGATCGGGAGCATATCGCGATCTGGAAGGGGAATCTGGCGTTCGTGAATTTCCTCCAAGTCGATCCCCATGGCCACATGCCGCTCGCAGACAAGAGCATGACGAAGAAGTCCGAATTCTTCCAGAATTCTTCTTCCTTCAACCCCATGTTGCACATAGGGTAGGTTTCCGAAGCAACCGATGGAGGGAGCGTTACATGCTCGGATGCCGATGTCGTGCAGAAGCGCCGCCTCGATTACAAAATCCCGATCGATCGAAAGCTCAGGACAGCGGTCTGCGATCTCGAGGGCCTTTTGACCTACCATCCGGCCGTGGATCAACAGAAGATCGAGCAACTGCGGTGAATCGGCGTATACGGTTTTCAGGATATCGATAGGTTTCATGAATCGTAAAAAGGGATGGCCCCGCAAAAAGTCAGGGAGTTGCTATCGAGTCGCGGGGTGACTGGGGAACCTTTTTCGATGCTGCGAAAAAACTCAGCCGCCCGATCTCGTAGGATCGGGCGGATAGCCAAACTTGGAATACAGAATTGCTGAGTTGCAACATGATGTTTTTCAAACAAATATTGATGAAGCATCTCCGCCCGATCCAACGATCTCCGGCTGCTTCAAACAGTTTCCGCTGCTTCGCAAAACACCACCCGCCCTCCTGCTGGAGGCCCGGCTTTGAAGGAAAAGCGGTGGTTAGCGACTTTTTGCGACTCCATCAGGCATGAAGGATCGTCATTCGATTCGACAAATCAGCCCCTTCAAGTACAACCCTTCCGGAAAGGAAAGCACCACCGGGTGATCCGTCCCCTGATAACACCAGCGTAGAATCCGGGCTTCCCGTTGGGCATCGCACGCGGCATCGGCAATGACCTTCTGGAAGAGGGCAGGGGAGATCATTCCGGAGCAAGAGAAGGTGGCCAAAATGCCGCCCGGCCGGATGAGTTTCATCGCCAACAGGTTGATGTCCTTGTATCCACGGCAGGCCCGTTCGATCTGACGTTTGGATTCGGCGAACTTGGGTGGATCGAGGACAATGGCATCGAAGGATTCCCCTCGATCCCGAAATCGCCTCAGGGCCTCGAATACGTCTGCACAAACATGCTCCAGACGGTCTTTCTCCAAAAATCCATTGAGTTGGGCATGATGGTGAGCCGCTTCAAGGGCCTGTCCGGATGTGTCCATCTGGACCACACGATGGGCTCCGGCCCGTAGAGCGTGTAGGCCGAAGGCCCCCGTATAGCAGAAGGCGTTCAGAACGGTGCCGTCCTTGCAATAGTCGGCGGCTGTCGCGCGGTTTTCGGCTTGATCGAGATAGAAACCGGTCTTGTGACCCTGCCGGATGTCCACCAGAAACTGGATGCCGTTTTCGACGATCGGGATTGCTTCATCGGGAACCCTGCCCCAGAGCCCGCCGATGGATGTCGCAAGTCCTTCCTTCATCCGAGCCGCTGTATCCGAACGCTCGAAAATGCCGGCGCACGGAACCGTTTCTTTCAGTGCAGAAACGATTTCGGTTTTCCAACGTTCTGCACCTGCCGACAGAAACTGGCAGACAAGCACGTCCCCGTATCGATCGACAACGACGCCGGGAAGGTTGTCGGATTCCGCAAAGATCAGCCGGAAGGCGCTGCTAGGAGCTTGGAGATCGTAGCCGGCAGCCGTGCGCCGTTTGAGAGCGGCGCACACGGCCTTTTCGAAAAACGACCGGTCGATCCTCTCTTTCTCCGGATCGAAGCTCCAGATTCGGGCGATGATCTGCGAGTGGGGGGAGTAGGCGGCCTTGGCTATCGGCAGATCACCGGCTGTCAGCACCTCGACGGTTTCGCCTGAAGCGGGATTTCCCTCGATTCTGGACACGGCACCCGTAAAGATCCACGGATGCCGGTTCAGAACCGATGTTTCTCTGCCGCGCTTCAGGACGATGCGAGCGGATGCCGGCTTCAAGCGGCTTTCTTCAGCTTGACGGCGCAGACCTTGAACTCCGGAATCTTGGATACTGGATCGAGAGCTGCATTCGTCAAGCGGTTGGCAGCGGCAACGGCAAAATGGAAGGGAATGAACACGGTTCCAGTGACGGCCTTCTCAGAAATACTAATTCGAGCCTGAATTTCACCACGCCTCGAGGATACGGATACGAGGTCTCCTTCCTCGAGATTCATCCGAACGGCATCCTGCGGAGAGATTTCCACGAAGCACTCCGGTGCTCGGTCCATCAATCCTTCGGTTTTCATGGTCATGGTGCCTGTATGGTAGTGATAGATTACCCGGCCGGTTGTCAGGTACAGTGGATATTCGTCATCCACTTGCTCTGCAGGCGGACGGTACTCGATGCCGAAAAAGACCCCTTTGCCGATTGGGAAGCCGTCCTTGTGGAGAATCGGCGTTCCGGGATGGTCCACGTTCGGGCAGGGCCAGTGCAGACCCACACGATCGATCCGCTCGTAGGTGATGCCGCCATAGGATGGGGTCACCTGGGTGATTTCCCGAAAAATGGCCTCGCTGTTCTCATAGTCCATGCTGTAGCCGAGCCGTTTGGAGAGTTCAGCGATGATTTTCCAGTCGTCCCAAACGTCTGCCGGCGGATCGACAGCCTTTCGCACCCGTTGTACCCGGCGCTCGGTATTGGAGAAGGTGCCTTCTTTTTCTGCAAAGCATTTGGCAGGCAGGATGACATCGGCCATCCGGGCCGTTTCGGTCAAAAAGATATCCTGAACCACCAGAAAATCGAGCTTGGAGATGCTCTTTTCCGCGTGATTGAGATCGGCATCCGAAACCAGTGGATTTTCACCGATGACATACAGGGCCTTGAGTTTTCCTTCATGGGCCATCGGGATCATTTCCGTGGCCTTGAGGCCTGGTTTGTCGGAAAGACCCAGTACCCCCCAGGCTGCCTCCATCTTCTTTCGGGCTTCCGGATCGATCACCTTCTGATATCCGGAATAGACATCCGGCAACCCGCCCATGTCACATGCTCCCTGCACGTTGTTTTGACCGCGGAGCGGGTTTACACCCGTGCCGGGCCTGCCGAGATGACCGCAGAGCATGGCCAGGGCGGCGAGGCATTTCACATTGTCGGTGCCGCTCGTGTGCTGGGTGATTCCCATACAGTACACGATAGCCGAAGCCTTCGAGGTGGCGTACATCCGGGCGGCCTCCCGGAGGTCTTTGGCCGGAATGCCGGTAATACCCTCGACGTATTCCGGCGTGTATTTCTCGACAACCTTCTTCAATTCGTCGAATCCGACGGTGCGTTCCGAGACGAAGGTCTTGTTGTAGAGGTTTTCGGATATGATGACGTTCATCATGCCGTTGATCCATGCGACATCCGTTCCCAGGTTGTGTCTGAGCCACTTGTGAGCGAAGGCTGCAATGGGGATGCGTCGCGGATCGACCAGAATGAGTCGTGCTCCCCGGCGGGTGATGGCCCGCTTGATGTAGGCGGAAATCACCGGATGGTTTTCCGTCGTGTTGGATCCGGTGATCAGAATGACTTCTGCGGTTTCGACGTCTCCGATGCTGTTCGTCATGGCACCGCTTCCGAACGTTGCGGCCAGCCCGGCCACAGTGGAGCTGTGTCAGAGACGGGCACAATGGTCGATGTTGTTCGTCTTCAACACCGCACGGGTGAACTTGTTGGCGATGTAATTGTCTTCGTTCGTCACCCGGGCGGAGGTCAACACCCCGATGCTGTCCGAGCCGTGCTTGTCTCGGATTTCTGCAAGACGTCTGGCCGTAAAGTCCAAAGCTTCGTCCCAGGAGGCTTCCCGGAATGTACCCTTTTCCTTGATGAGCGGGGTTTTCAGACGATCGGGAGAATGTATGAAATCGAAGCCGAACCGTCCCTTGACGCAGAGACTGCCGTAATTGGGCGGGGCCTGCTCGACACCCGTCACTTTCACGACTTGATTGTCCTTGACATGCAGGTAGATCTGGCAGCCCACGCCACAGTAGGCGCAGGTGGTGCGTACGGCGTGGGTTTCCCAGGGACGGACCTTGTAGCGGACATTCTTTTCCACCAGCGCGCCCACCGGACATACCTGGACGCATTCTCCGCAGAACACGCAATCGGAATCCCGAAGCGGCCGGTCGCCTGCAGCCACAATCTTGCTGGCAGGCCCCCGGTATCCAAAGTGGATGGCGTTGTTGACCTGGATTTCGGTACAGGCCTGTACACAGCGGCCGCACTGAATACACCGAGAAAAATCTCGGACGATGAAGGGATTGACGTCTTCAATGGGATAACGCACCGGTGTTGCCGAAAACGCCTCACCCGTCACCTGGTAACGATAGGCCAGATCTTGAAGCCTGCAATCACCCCAGACCGGACACAGTTCTTCACTCTTGTCCTCCTGCTGAACTCTCAATTGAAAGGCGGTCCAGTCTCTGCCGTTTCCGGTTCGGATGGCACAGTTGTGGTTTCCGGAAGCGAGCATGAGTTGGAGAATCTGTTTGCGGGCTTCGACGACTTTGGGAGATTCGGTCTGCACCACCATGTTGTCAGCGGCAGGGGTTGCACAGGAAGCCAGCAACGTTCTGGCGCCTTTGACCTCGACCACACAGATCCGACAGGCACCCGTCGGCGTCGTGTTTTTCAGATGACACAGGGTAGGAATGTCGATTCCGTTCCTGCGGGCAACCTCCAAGATCGTTTCGCCCGGTTCGAAGGAAAACGAATTCCCGTTGATCGTCAAGGCATGGGTACTCATTGCATCAGACCTCCGTTTCGAAAATTTGCAGATCGAGTTTTCGGCCCTTTACATGCGCCAGTGCAGTCGTCAAAAACGTATCGATGCTCATCCCCGCATGCACCTTCCCATCCAGGGTTCGGACGGAAACGGTTCCGGTTTCCTTCTCCCGGGCGCCGACAGTCAGAATGAGGGGAATGTAGAGAAGCTGTGCCTCTCGTATCTTCTTGTTCAGGCTTTCGGTGCGATCGTCCACTTCCACCCGCAGCCCGACTTCTTCGAATCGAACGGCCGTTTCCCGGGCAAACCCGACGAGGTCATCGTTGATGGGCAAGAGGATGAGCTGCGTGGGTGCGAGCCACAGCGGAAATTTTCCGGCGAAATGTTCGACCAATATGCCGAAGAATCGTTCGATCGAGCCATAGATGACCCGGTGAATCATGATGGGTCGGTGCCGCTGGTTGTCAGGACCGATATAGCCCAGATCGAAGCGCTCGGGAAGCGACATGTCGAGCTGAACGGTTCCGCACTGCCAGGTGCGGCCCAGGGCATCCTTGATGTGGACATCGATTTTGGGGCCATAGAAGGCGCCATCCCCTTCGTTGATGCGGTAGGATTTGCCATAAGCTTCGAGGGCATCCCTCAGGCCGTTGGTGGCCTGCTCCCACTGGGCATCGGTTCCGATGGACTTGGCTGGACGGGTGGACAGCTCCAGATGGAAACCCAGTCCGAACGTACTGTAGATGTCCTCGGCCAGACGCAACACGCCCAGAATCTCATCCCGGATCTGGTCGGGTGTCATAAAGATGTGGGCGTCATCTTGATGAAAGGCCCGAACCCGGAACAGACCGGAAAGCACACCGCTCAACTCGTGCCGGTGTACAAGGCCGATTTCCGCCGCCCGGATGGGAAGATCCTTGTAGGAGTGAGGCCGGCTGTTGTAAAGCAGCATTCCGCCGGGGCAATTCATGGGCTTGATGGCGTATTCAATATCATCCACCACCGTGGTGTACATGTTTTCGCGGTAATTTTCCCAGTGGCCGCTTCGCTCCCACAGCCCCCGGTTCAGCATGATGGGGGTCTTGGTTTCGACGTATCCGGCCTTGCGGTGGACCATGCGCCAGTAATCGAGAAGGGTGTTCCAGACGTTCATCCCGCGTGCATGGAAAAACGGCATGCCGGGGGCCTCGTCGTGAAAGCTGAAGAGATCGAGGGCCAGACCGATCTTGCGGTGGTTACGTTTTTTGGCCTCTTCCAGAAAAGTCAGGTAGTCCTTGAGGGCTTTTTTGTCGAAATAGGCCGTGCCGTAAATACGCTGCAACTGTGCCTTGCTTTGATCCGCACGCCAGTATGCACCTGAAACCTTGATCAGCTTGAAGGCCTTGACGAACCCGGTGTGTGGAACATGCGGTCCGCGACACAGATCCGAAAAGTCACCCTGTTCATAAATGGAGATGGTGCCGTCCGGAAGATCGGTAATGAGTTCGGTTTTATAGGGTTCGTTGCGGTACCGTTCCAGCGCTTCGGCCTTGGAAGTTTCCTTTCTTCGGATCGGAATCTTCGCCGATACGATGCGCTGCATCTCCGCTTCGATTTTAGGAAAATCGGCTTCGGAAACCGGTTCCATGTCGATGTCGTAGTAGAATCCATCTTCGACCACCGGCCCGATCGTCAACTTCGCGTTCGGATACAGATGCATCACGGCCTGGGCCATGACATGGGCGGCGCTGTGTCGCATGATCTCGAGGGCTTCGGGATCGTGGGTCGTCAGGATTCGGACACTGGCATCCTCTTCGATCGGCAGGTAGATATCGATCGCCCGGCCGTTCACTTCTATGGCGACGGCGGATCGGGCCAGATTTTCGGAAATGGAAGCGGCGATATCCATTCCGGTAGGGGGTGTTTCATAGGATCGGGTGGAACCGTCGGGTAGGGTGATGCGTATCACGGGGGGGGCCTGTTTTGATATTAAGTTGTTCGGTAAAGGTTATAGGTTTTAGGCGATATCTTGGCTATGGGTTGTAAGGGAAGGTTATGAACCCGGATGTCAGATGAACAGAGCCTGACACCTGATCTCAACGTTGTAAAAACCGCTATCCGCTTTGATTCGGAGCGCTCATCCATACTTAATAGAAATCCCTTACAAAGGCAAGGGGAATCACAGTCCTTTTTGTCTATAACCAAATACTCGCGGCATCCACCCTTCACCCCGCGACTCGACAGAGACTTCCTGACTTTTTGCGAGCCCATCAAGTATTTGGCAAAAGCGAAAAAGGCATCCCCGTCTCCATGCGGCTCAACAGAGACTGTCTGACTGTTTGCAACTCCATTCAATGCCTTTTTCGCTAACATCTGTTTAAATGCCTTGACACCCGTAACGATCTTTGGCAATAAGAACCTTCCTTTTCTTGCCATATCGAAAGCGCGTTGCGGACGATGCACCGCATGGCTCAGGCATCCGTTCCGCTGTTCCATCAACCACCATACAGGGGTAAAACAGATGCACACAACAATCGGTTCGGTTCTCGTTGTGGGCGGTGGCATCACCGGGATGCAGTCCGCCCTCGATCTGGCGGACTCCGGGTATTTCGTTTATCTGGTCGAAGAATCGCCTGCCATTGGCGGGGCGATGGCACAGCTCGACAAGACCTTCCCCACCAACGACTGCTCCATGTGAATCATTTCTCCGAAACTGGTCGAGGTCGGCCGGCATCTCAACATCGAACTGCTCACCCTCTCCAAAGTCACCGCCATTTCCGGTGAAGAGGGAAATTTCACCGTCACCATCCGAAAATCCCCTCGTTACGTCGATATGGAAAAGTGCATCGCCTGTGGTACCTGTGCCGAAAAATGTCCGGCAAAGGTCACAGACGAATTCAACCAAGGCCTGTCCAAGCGAAAGGCCATCTATGTCCCCTATGCACAGGCGGTCCCGCTCA
Source organism: Thermodesulfobacteriota bacterium (assembly GCA_040755275.1). GTDB lineage: Bacteria > Desulfobacterota > Desulfobacteria > Desulfobacterales > Desulfatirhabdiaceae > Desulfatirhabdium. Next base: position 42,208 of record JBFMBE010000003.1, read on the forward strand.
AATACGCCATCGATAGGGATCACTGTATCTATTTCCGCAAGGGCAAGTGCAAGGCTTGTGAAAAATTCTGCCCCACCCAGGCCATTCGGTTTGACGAGAAGGAAGAAGAGATCACGCTGAACGTCGGCTCCGTCATCCTGACGGCAGGCTTCAAACCATTTAATCCCGATAAATTCGACAACTACCAGCATGTCAAATTCCCCAACGTGCTCACCAGCATGGAGTTCGAGCGGATGCTGTCCGCCGGGGGGCCATTCGTTGGACACGTGAAGCGCCTTTCCGACGGGGTCGAGCCCAAAAAGATCGCTTGGTTGCAGTGTGTCGGGTCCCGAGACCTCAACCGTTGCGACAATCCTTATTGCTCGGCCGTATGCTGCATGTATGCGATCAAGGAATCGGTGATCGCCAAGGAACATCTGGGACCGGATTTCCAACCAACCATCTTTTTTATGGATATGAGAACCCATGGAAAGGATTTCGAAAAATACTACGAACGGGCCAAGGCCGAAGGGGTGCGTTTCATCCGATCCAGGGTGCACACGATCACCGAAATCGATGAAACCGGCACCCTCAATCTGGCCTACGTCACGGAGTCGGGGGAACGGGTCGACGAGAATTTCGACATGGTGGTGCTGTCGGTGGGTATGGAACCGGCCCAATCCGCCGTTCAAACGGCCGAAATTCTCGGTATCGAACTCAATGCCTTCCGGTTCGTTCAGACAACGGACACCCGGCCGGTAGCCACATCCAAACCGGGCGTCTACGTAGCCGGAAGCCTCCAGGGATGCAAGGACATTCCGCAATCGGTCATGGAGGCCAGTGCTGCGGCCTGTCAGGCTTCCTTCGCGCTGGCATCCGCTCGGGGAACTCTCGTCAAGCAGAAGACATTTCCCGAAGAGACACCGGTCTCCGGTGAAGATCCCCGCATCGGCGTCTTTGTATGCAATTGCGGCATCAACATCGGCGGGATCGCCGACGTTCCGGCCGTTGCCGCCTATGCCAAAACACTTCCCCATGTAACCTATGTGGAAGAAACCCTCTTTGCCTGCAGTCAGGATACGCAGGATCGGATGGTCGAGATCGTCAAACGGGAAAAACTCAACCGATTGGTGGTTGCCGCCTGCACCCCCCGGACCCATGAGCCCTTGTTTCAGGAAACCCTGCGGAACGCCGGACTGAATGCCTATCTGTTCGAAATGGCCAATATCCGCAACCAGTGCACCTGGGTCCATTCCACTCAGAAAGACGAAGCCACCCAGAAGGCCAAGGACCTTGTGCGAATGGCCGTATCCCGTGCATCCCTGTTGGAACCCATCACCGATCTGTCGGTTCCGGTATCCAAGAATGCCCTGGTGATCGGTGGCGGAGTTGCCGGGATGACGGCTGCCCTTAGTCTCGCCAAACAGGGCTTTTCGGCCGTCATCGTCGAAAAGAGCGAGCGGCTCGGCGGCTCAGCACTCGACGTTCACAAAACGGTTCACGGAGAAGATGCACAAGCCTTTGTCCGGCAGCTCGTCGCCGAAGTCGATTCCCATCCTGCCGTCACCGTCATGCGGCAGGCTCAGGTGGTGGACGCCTCTGGATTCGTCGGCAATTTCGAAACGAAGATTCAGACCCCACAGGGGCTTCAAACCGTTCAGCACGGTGCGGTCATTGTGGCAACCGGCGGCAGGGCTGCTGATGTAGACGAATACCTCTACGGCAAATCCCGGAGGGTCACCCGATGGCACGATATTGAAAACCGTCCGGAACTCCTCGAGGGTGCCGCAAGTGTCGTCTTCATTCAGTGCGTGGGATCCCGGGAGGAGAAGCGGCCTTACTGCTCCAGAATCTGCTGCACGGCATCGGTTTCCCAAGCCATTGCAATCAAGGAGAAATCGCCCGATACATCCGTCTATATTCTCTACCGGGATATCCGCACGTTCGGGGATCGGGAGTTGCTCTACAAAAAGGCGCGGGAGCTCGGTGTCATCTTCGTCCGATACAGCCTGGATCGAAAACCGGTCGTCACCGAAACGGCTGAAGGACTTCTCGTCGAGGTCTTCGATCCCATCCTGCAGAAGAACCTGGCCATCGAAGCCGATCTCGTGAATCTGGCCACAGCCATCGAGCCTGCTCCGAATCAGGATATTGCCGGATTTTACAAGCTGCCGCTCAATGCCGAGAACTTCTTCATGGAAGCTCATGCCAAGCTTCGGCCTGTGGATTTCGCATCCGACGGGCTCTACCTCTGCGGGCTCGCCCATTATCCGAAGAGCATGGAGGAGAGCATTGCCCAGGCTATGGCTGCAGCGTCTCGTGCGGCCACGGTACTCTCGAGGGATGCCATCGCTGTATCCCCGCTTGTCTCGAAGGTGAACACCGAATCATGCATCGGCTGCGGCCTGTGCACCGAAGTCTGTCCCTTCGGAGCCATCATTCTGGAGGATTCGAGCGGAAAGGGTTACCGGGCGAAAAATATATCCGCCTCCTGCAAGGGGTGCGGCCTGTGTGCAGCCACCTGTCCCCAGAAGGCCATCGAAATGCTTCATTTCAAGGACGAGCAGATTCTGGCGGCCGTTTGTGCGGCGGTGAATTGAAATTTCTCCATCATCAACGAGAGTACAGCCTTACATCCGGAACATTTCTTGTCGAAGGGGATCGTCATGGAACCATTCAAACCGAATATCGTCGCATTTCTCTGCAACTGGTGCGCCTATGCCGGAGCGGATCTGGCAGGCGTATCCCGTCTTCAGTATCCTCCCTACATCCGCAGTGTCCGGGTCATGTGCTCGGGCCGCATCGATCCGCTCTTCGTCGTTAAGGCCCTGAGCGCCGGATGCGACGGTGTCATGGTGGCTGGGTGACATTTCGGCGACTGTCATTACCTGGAAGGTAATCTTCAAGCCGAAAAAAAGATGTTCATGACCCAGAGACTGCTGGATCTGGCCGGTATCGGCAGAAACCGGTTGCACATCGCCTGGGTATCGTCCGCAGAAGCCCAGCGTTTCGTCGATCTCACCACCGCAGTCATCACCTCCATTCAGGAACAGGGACCCTTCGATGCGGGCCGGTTCGATCTTCAGCTCAAGGCCGTCGAAGCTACACTCAATACCGAGCAGATCCGATGGCTGGTCGGAAAAGAGCTGAAACTGCTGCAGCGCGGGGACGTCTATGGCCGCAAGTGGGAAAAGGCCCGATTCGAAGCCGTACTGGATGCCACCCTCGAACGGGAATACCAGAAACACCTCATTCGCCAAGCCATCATCGCCGGGCATACCTCCGTTCGGGCCATATCCAGCGCCATCGGTCTTCCGCTGCGACGGATTTCCTATTTGCTCGCCGATATGGAAAAGACGAACATGGTTGAATTTAAAGGGCACGAACACCATGTACCGGTTTTCGCTGCGCTATAAATCCCGGATCGGGTAGGCGGCCCTTCGTAGTCGACCAATACGGGTTTTCGATATCGTAGGGGCGGCCCTCGTCGGCCGCCCATGGAACGATTTCATACACCAAGGAGCACCCATGAAACCAGAAACCGGAAAGATCAGCGGGTCCGTGATGGTTGTCGGTGCCGGTATCGCCGGCATGCAGGCGGCCCTCGATCTCGCCAACTCCGATTACTTCGTCTACCTTGTCGACAAGCTGCCGACTGTCGGTGGCATGATGGCCCGTCTCGACAAGACCTTTCCTACCAACGACTGCGCGATGTGAGTGATCTCGCCAAAACTGGTCGAGGTCGGCCGGCACATCAACATCCAGATCGTCACCAACAGCGAAGTCCAGTCCGTAGCAGGTGATCCGGGAAATTTTTCCGTCACACTCGTCAATCATCCCCGTTATATCGATCCGGTCAAGTGTACGGGCTGCGGTGAGTGCGCCCGACACTGCCCCGTTACGGCAGTCAACCGCTACAACAAGAACCTCGACGACCGCAGGGCCACTTTCATCGAATATCCTCAGGCCGTACCGCTGGCCTTCGGCATCGATACGGACACCTGTATCGGCTGCGGCCTGTGTGAAAACGTCTGTATCGCAAAGGCCATCCAGTACGACGATGTCGAGCGGACAACGGAGCTTACCGTCGGCTCCATCATTCTGGCTCCCGGCTCCATGGGATATGATCCCTCGAAGCTCGATTTCTGGGGCTACGGGAAATATGCCAATGTTGTGACAAGTGAAGAGTTCGAACGAATTCTGAGTGCATCCGGACCCTATCGGGGACATCTGTGTCGTCCGCTCGACCGGGAAGAGCCGAAGAAGATCGCCTGGATCCAGTGTGTCGGGTCGAGAGACACGAACAAGTGTGGAAACGGATACTGCTCTTCGGTATGCTGCATGTATGCGATCAAGGAAGCCATGATCGCAAAAGAGCATGCCCACGGCGAGCTCGACTGCGTCGTTTTCAACATGGATATCCGTTCCTTCGGAAAGGATTACGAGAAATACTATCTGAGAGCGAAGGACAAGGACGGTGTGCGTTTCGTCAAGGCTCGCATCCATACCATCACCGAGGTGCCCGATACGGGCGATCTGCGGGTGTGGTACATGGATGATGCCGGAACGATCCAAGAAGAAGTCTTCAGCATGATCGTTCTATCCGTAGGGTTGCAGATCCCCGAAAACGTCTCCGATCTGGCTGAACGACTCGGTGTCTCCGTAAACCGATACCGGTTTGCCGAAACCGATCCTTTCAAACCCGTCGAAACTTCGAAATCCGGTATTTACACCTGCGGCGTGTTTCAGGGGCCTAAGGATATTCCCTCCTCCGTCACGGAAGCCAGTGCTGCAGCGTGCCTGGCCGGAGCCGCCCTGTCCGAGGCCCGTGGAACCGACACCCCCACCGTCGAAGTCCCCGCCCAGCTCGATGTGGAGGGACAGGCGCCCCGCATCGGCGTGTTCGTTTGTAACTGCGGGATCAACATCGGCGGTGTCGTCGATGTTCCGGCGGTTCAGCAGTATGCGGGCACCCTGCCCCATGTCGTCTATACGGACAGCAACCTGTTCACCTGCTCCCAGGATACCCAGGACAAGATCAAGGAAAAAATCAAGGAACACCGGCTGAACCGGGTGGTGGTGGCTTCCTGCAGCCCCAAGACCCACGAGGCCATGTTCATGGAAACCCTCGAAGCCTGCGGACTGAACCGATATCTGTTTGAGATGGCCAATCTCCGGAACCACAATTCTTGGATTCATTCGAAGACCCCTGCCATCGCAACACAGAAGGCCAAGGATCTTGTCCGGATGGCGGTCGCCAGGGCCGATACCCTGAAACCGCTCCGGGAAAAGGTTATTGCAGTCAACAAACAGGCCCTGGTGATCGGCGGTGGTGTCGCCGGCATGAATGCAGCCCTCGGTATCGCCAAACAGGGATTCAAGGTCTTTTTGATCGAAAAAGAAAAGGAATTGGGCGGCCTTTCGCGAAGGCTGCACCACACGATCGAAGGTGGAGATGTTCAGGCCTATCTGAAGGATCTCATTGCGGAAGTTCGTTCAAACGAACGCATCGAGGTGTTGACCGAGGCCCGGGTGGTGGATTTCGCCGGTTACAAGGGGAATTTCACGACACGGGTCGAGACGGGCATCGATCGGGAAAGCCGCACCATCGATCATGGGGTCATCATCATCGCAACAGGTGCAACCGAATACCGGCCGAAGGAATTTCTTTACGGAGAAGATGCCAGAATCACCACCCAGTTGGGGCTTTCCGACATCCTCGAAGAGAAGGGCACTGCCGGACTCTCCTCCGTGGTCATGATCCAATGTGTGGGCTCCCGGAACGATGAAAACCAGAACTGCAGTCGGATTTGCTGCCAGAATGCCATCAAGAACGCTCTGGCCATCAAGAAGCTCGATCCGGACGTGCAGGTCTATGTTCTATACAGAGACATCCGTACATACGGCCTGATGGAAGACTATTACACCGAGGCCCGGCAGAAAGGGGTCATCTTCATCCGGTTCGACGAGGCCCATCCGCCTATCGTGGAAAAGCGGGGCGAAGACATCGTGGTGCAGGTCAAGGATCATATCCTGAACCGTCCGGTCGCCATCCAGGCCGATCTCGTGGCCCTCAGCGCCGGAGTGGAGGCAGCCGAAACGAGTGAGCTCTGCGGCATCATGAAGCTCAACCGCAATCCCGAAGGCTTCTTCATCGAGGCCCATGTGAAGCTGCGTCCCGTGGATATGCCCAGTGAAGGCATTTTCCTGTGCGGAACAGCCCATGGCCCCAAACTCATCACAGAAACCATCGCCCAGGCGCAGGCTGCCGCCTCCAGGGCAACGACCTTCCTGTCCAAGAGCCATATCAAGCTTTCGGCGATTACGGCCAAGGTCGATACGGATCATTGCGTCAAATGCCTCACGTGCGTCCGCTCCTGTCCTTTTGGGGTTCCGGTGTTCAACACCGAAAAACAGGTCATTGAAATCGACGAGGCCCTCTGTCACGGTTGCGGCGTGTGTGCCTCGATCTGCCCCAGACGCACGATTCAGCTTAGCTTCTATGAGGATGACCAGATAACCAGTAAAATCGATGCCTTGCTGGCAGGAGGGATGTAATGGCGGATTTTGAACCGACGATCATCGCATTCTGTTGCGAATATTGAGGGTATTCGGCTGCGGACCTGGCAGGTTCGATGCGGCTCGACTATCCGGCAAACGTCAAAATCATTCGTGTACCTTGTTCCGGAAAAGTGGATGTGTTACACTTGCTACGCGCCATCCAGAGGGGAGCCGACGGGGTCTATGTCGTCGGATGCCTGGAAGGTGCGTGCCACTACAAGCAGGGCAACTACCGAGCGAAGGAACGGGTGAACCATGTCAGACAACTGTTGGAAGAGGTCGGGCTCGAGGGGGACCGGGTGCGGATGTACAACCTGTCCTCGGGTGAGGGGCCGACATTCGCCGCCTATGCCCGGGAAATGACGGAACATATCAGGTCCCTTGGACCCAATCCCTTGAAGAAATGGGTAACTTCCTGAAAAAGGAGCGCATGATGGCAGAAGAAGTAATTCAACTCAAAGGTAAGAAAAAAAGCATTTTCATGGACAAGGTCAAGGAGATCCTGCCCGAGGGCGGGAACCTCAACCTCTGCTTGACCTGCGGTGCGTGCTCCTCGGGATGTCCGGCATCGGGTCTGGAAAACATGGATCCCCGGAAATTCCTGCGCATGGCCGCGTTGGGACTCGATGAAGAGCTGCTCAGCTCGGATTGGGCCTGGATGTGTACGATGTGTCAGCGCTGCATCTATGTATGCCCGATGAAGATCGACATTCCGCAGCTCGTTTTCAACGTCCGAAAGCACGGCCGTCCGCGGGACAAGAGACCCAAAGGAATTTTGGGCTCCTGCGACATGGCTCTCAAGCACGACACCTGCAGCGCCATGGGTGCGTCGGAGGAAGACTTCCAATTCGTTGTAGAAGACGTGTTGAACGAAGTCCGAGAGAATCAGCCCGGATGGGAAGATCTCGAGGCACCTGTCAACAAACACGGAGCCGAATTCTTTCTGAACCAGAACTCCCGGGAACCGGTCACCGAACCCGATGAAATGGTTCCGTTGTGGAAGATCCTGCACAAGGTCGGGGCGGATTGGACCTATGGCACCAAGGGATGGGCTGCCGAGAATTACTGCATGTTCCTGGCGGATGACGATGCCTGGGAACACATCGTCCGAACGAAGGTGAAGGCCGTGGAGGATCTGGGCTGCAAGGTCTGGCTCAATACGGAGTGAGGGCACGAACTCTTTGCAGTCCGGGCCGGACTGAAAAAATTCAAGATCCCCTACAACTTCGAAATCCGCAGCATCATTCAATATTACGCCCAGTGGATTCGGGAAGGCAAACTTCAGGTCAACTCCGATTGGAACAAGGACCTCAAGATCAAGTTCACGGCTCAGGATCCCTGCCAGCTCGTTCGCAAGTCCTTCGGCGATCCCGTTGCCGAAGACCTTCGTTTTGTCGTACGGACCGTCGTCGGTGAAGAGAATTTCATCGACATGACCCCCAACCGGTCGAACAATTATTGCTGTGGCGGAGGCGGCGGGTTCCTCCAATCCGGGTATCCGGAAGCCCGTCGGTATTACGGACGACTCAAGGCCGAACAAATCCTGAAAACCGGGGCCGCATACTGCATCACCCCCTGCCACAACTGCCACGCTCAGGTGCACGACTTGAGTGAGCATTATGAGGGCGGATGGCATACCGTCCATCTGTGGACGATCATCTGTCTGGCCATGGGCATTCTGGGTGAAAACGAACGGGCCTATCTGGGACCTGACCTGGCCGAGGTCGGCCTATAAAGCGCCTTGTCGGGGGAAGTCGGCGAGCAGAATACGGCTTTCCCCGACAAACAATTTCGGAGGTAGCATGATCGTTGCCAAACGAAAGCCCTTTGATGAGATCAAAAGCCTCATCCAGGGCTACAAGAAAATCCTCAACGTCGGTTGCGGTACGTGTGTGGCCGTCTGCCTTACCGGCGGCGAGAAGGAAGTTTCCGTTCTGAACGCCGAAATCGACATGGCCCGAAAACTCGAAAACAATCCCGTCGTGATTGACGGCTTTACGATCGAACGTCAGTGTGATCGGGAATACCTGGCTGCACTCGATTCCAAGGTCGACGAATACGAAGCCCTATTGTCCATGGCTTGTGGTGCCGGGATTCAGTTTTTGGCAGAGCGCTACCCGCACCTTCCGGTTCTGCCGGCGGTCGACACGACATTCATCGGTGTCAACCAGGACGTGGGCTGGTACGAAGAGCGATGCCGATCCTGTTCAAGCTGTGTGCTGGGATGGACGGGGGGCATCTGCCCGGTGACGATGTGTGCCAAGGGCTTGTACAACGGTCCCTGCGGCGGCACCAACAGGGGAAGCTGTGAAATCGATCCCGAGCAGCCCTGTGCCTGGTACATGATCTACGAGCGGTTGAAAAAACAGAACCGCTTGGAGTGCATCATGAAACTGGCCGAGCCGACAGAATGGGCCAATCAGGTGCCGAGAACCCTGATTCAGCCCGGATACAAGAAGCCGGAGAAGAAGGCGTAAACCCGAGCGGAACGTTCCTTCACACAACGAGGATATCATGAAATCAGGAAGCAATCTCGAAAAAATTTTGCGGGCTGGCCATTTTGCGTTCACGGGCGAGCTGGGGCCGCCTCGGGGAACGGATGCCGAGGAGGTACGCAAGAAGGCCGGATATCTCAAGGGAAATGTCGATGCGGTCAACATCACCGACAACCAGACGGCTGTCGTACGAATGGCCAGCTGGGCGGCCTCCCTGATCATCCTTCAAGAAGGGCTCGAACCCAATTATCAGATGGTCTGCAGGGATAGAAACCGTCTGGCCATGCAGGCCGATATTTTAGGCGCCTATGCTCTCGGCATCCGGAACATGCTTTGCCTGTCCGGAGATCATATGAAATTTGGGGATCATCCGAACGCGAAGGGTGTTTTCGATATCGACTCCATGCAGCTCATCCAGACAGTGAAGCGCATGCGGGATGAAGGCAAGTTTTTGAGCGGAGCCGAGATCGAACATCCGCCGAAGATTTTTATCGGTGCGGCTTCGAATCCCTTTGCCGATCCCTTCGAATGGCGGGTCCATCGGCTGGCCAAGAAAATCGCTGCAGGTGTGGATTTCATCCAGACCCAGTGCATCTACAACATGGAAAAATTCCGCAAGTTCATCCAGATGGCCAATGACATGGGTCTCACCGAAAAGGTCTTCATCTTGGCAGGTGTCACCCCGATGAAAAGTGTCGGTATGGCCAACTACATGAAGAACAAGGTGCCTGGAATGGATGTTCCAGACGAGATCATCAAGCGGCTCAAGGGAGTGGAAAAGGGCAAGGTGGCCGAGGAGGGGATCAAGATTGCCTGCGAGCAGATCGAGGAATTCAAATCGATGAAGGGTGTGGCGGGCGTTCACCTGATGGCCATCGAATGGGAACACAAGGTTCCCGAAATTGCCGAACGGGCGGGCATGCTCCCAAGGCCGAAGGTGGATTGAATTCTCAGACAATCGTCAGAAGGCAAACGGAAAACCCCAATCCGGATGGAGTCACAACACCTTGACGCATTCGCAGAAACTGCGATGACGCCTGTTGTGACTCCATGCCTTTTGGCGATCCTTCCCTCCATACCAGCGGGGCTTTGCCTCGCTCTCTCCTGTTGAAATCCAGATTGTAACGTTCAGAAATCGTCCGGTCTTTCAGGTGTGATGGAGTCGCAAAAAGTCGCTAAGCACCGATTTCTCTTAAAAGCCAGGCCTCCGGCAGGAGGGCTGCTGAGTTTTTCCGCTGCTGAGCAAAATTCACCCGCCTTCCTGCGAATCAATAGAGATGGAGTCGCAAAAAGTCGCTTTTCACGTGCTTTTGGGGAATACCGGGCATAA
>JBFMBE010000004.1:0-51710 GCA_040755275.1 Thermodesulfobacteriota bacterium
ATTCGATCCAGAAATCGAACATGTCTCCCAGAAAAACGATTCGGTCGGTCTTTTCAGGAAGTTCCTCAAGGAAAGAGCGCAACGCATCATCACGCGGCTGAGCGCTTCGAATGGTTGCGCCCAGATGAGCATCCGAGAGAAACGTGATCCGGGATGCAGAAAGGTCAACCAGGCGAGCCTGCTTCTCCCAGTGTTCGAAGGACATAGGGAAGGATGCCTCCATGACGGTAGTAAACGATTTCGATGGGAGAATCCAGTCTGGCGATGACCTCGAATGTCTTGGAAGGAGCATCCTGAGGAATGGCGGTGACCCGTAGGCGGGATCTCGGTGTGGTCATCGAAGCGATTCCCGAAATATCGAAACGTTCGGTTCCATCCAGCCCCAGAGTGGAGGCGTCTTGTTCCGGAAGAAACTCGAGCGGCAATACCCCCATGCAGACGAGGTTGCTTCGGTGAATCCGCTCAAAACTTTTGGCCAGTACCGCTCGAACGCCGAGAAGCATGGTGCCTTTGGCGGCCCAGTCCCGTGAGCTGCCGGTTCCGTATTCCTTACCCGCCAGAATGACAAGAGGTGTCCGGAGCTCTCCATAGCGCATGGCCGCTTCATAGATCGTCAGAACTTCACCCGAAGGAAGGAACCGGGTGAACCCGCCCTGGATTTCAGGAACGAGCTTGTTTTGCAGGCGGATATTGGCAAAGGTTCCCCGCATCATGACATGATGGTTTCCCCTACGGGCGCCGTAGGAATTAAATTCTTCCGGCGGTATGCCCATCGACATCAAATACATGCCTGCAGGACTGTCTTTTGGTATGCTGCCGGCAGGTGAAATGTGATCTGTGGTGACGCTGTCACCCAGAAACGCCAGAACACGGGCACCGGTGATATCTACAGGTGAAGAAAATCGATCGGAAATCGTCTGAAAAAACGGGGGTTCCTGAATGTAGGTCGAGCCGGATTCCCACGGATATCGCTCAGCGTCCGGGGCATGCAGGTGACGCCACTGATCCGATCCGTCGAAAACCCCCGTATAGGCTTGTGCAAACGTTCTGGGGAAATGGATGCCTTGCACAACGGCATCGATTTCCTGGGGGGTCGGCCAGATATCCCGTAGATAGATCGGAACCCCCTGGATACCGACAGCGATCGGTTCCTTGATCAGGTCGATTCGTACGGTTCCGGCAAGCGCGAAGGCTACAACGAGTGCGGGAGATGCCAGAAAATTGGCTTTGGTCAGCGGATGAATCCGACCCTCGAAATTGCGGTTTCCGGAAAGCACCGAGGCAACCACAATGTCGTGGGTTTCGATGGCCTGGGCAATGGGTTCTGCCAGCGGTCCGCTGTTTCCGATACAGGTGGTACAGCCATAGGCAGCCACATGGAAACTGAGTGCCTCGAGAGATTTCAACAATCCGGCGTCATCGAGGTAGGCCGTGGCGGCCCTGGATCCTGGTGCAAAGCTCGTTTTGACCCAGGGTTTCACCTGAAGCCCGGCCTGAACGGCTTTTCGAGCCAGAAGTCCGGCTGTAATCAGCCCTCGGGGATTCGATGTGTTGGTACAACTGGTGATTGCCGCAATGACCACAGCCCCGTGATCCAGGTGAAACTTGTTTCCGTTCATCTCGATCGGAACACCTGACAAATCACGGGCTTCACAGATCGCAAGCTCCGAAGGCTCAATGGCTTTGGGCAAAGGTTTTCCCCCTTCCAGCTCCCAGGAAGATTTCGATGGAGTGGCCTCGGGTTCCGGTGATGGCAAGGTGCAGGCGCTATGAAGCGATGTTTCCATCATGGTCTTGACTTCGATAAGGGGCAGCCGTTCTTGAGGGCGTTTCGGTCCGGCCAGGCATGGGACAACATCCGCCATGTCCAATTCGATGACGCGGCTGTACACCGGATTGCTTTTGGAAGGGGAGGAAAACATTTCTTGCTTCGTGAAATAGGTTTCCACGAGCTGAATGGTTTCATCGGTACGATGGGTCAGACTCAGATAATCGATCGCCATGCGATCAATCGGAAAAAATCCGGCCGTCGCTCCGTATTCCGGCGCCATGTTGGCGATGGTGGCCCGATCTTCCAGCCGTAGGTTATCCAGACCCGGTCCGAAAAATTCCACGAACTGACCGACGACCCCCGCCTTTCGTAGCATCTGGGTAATGGTAAGGACCAGGTCGGTTGCCGTGACGTTGTCCGGAAGGTTTCCTTTCAGCCGAAATCCCGTGACCTTGGGGATCAACATATAATAAGGCGCTCCCAGCATGACGGCCTCGGCCTCGATGCCGCCTACTCCCCATCCCAATACACCGAGGCCGTTGATCATGGTGGTATGGCTGTCGAGTCCAACGACCGTATCGGGATAGGCCAGGAAGCCTGACGTGTCGCTATGGGTAAAGACCACTCTTGCAAGAAATTCCAGATTGACCTGATGGCAGATGCCGGTTGCAGGTGGGATCACCGAAAAATTGCGAAGTTGTCGTTGTCCCCATTTCAACAGGCGGTAACGTTCGGCATTTCGTTCAAATTCCCGGTCGCAGTTATGACCAAAGGCATCTGGTGTTCCAAAGGCATCGATTTGAACGGAATGGTCAATGACGAGTTCGGCCGGGATGACCGGATTGATCCGGAGCGGGTTTCCAAACAGTTGTTGGGCTGCGTCCCTCATCGCAGCCAAATCGACGACTGCAGGAACGCCTGTGAAGTCTTGAAGGAGGACTCTTGCCGGATAAAATGGGATTTCGAAGGGGGGCATGTCCGGCTTCCAGGAGCAGAAACGTCGGATATCGTCCCGGGTAACAATTTCGCCGTCTTCTTTCCGCAACAGATTTTCCAGCAAAATACGCATGGAAAAAGGCATGTCGGAAAGATTCACGTTGAGCTTTTCGGAAAGCTTCGGCAGGCTGAAAAATCGGAAATGCCCGCTGGACAAATGGAGGGTGTCGCACACCTGAAAAGAATCCAGGGAAGGTTTCATATGGTTCCTATGGCATATGGTTTGAGATGAAAAAGGCCGTTTTTGTAATGATGGACCGCAACAAGTCGAAAAGTCTTGTTATCGTCGCATGGCGGGGTATCCGCTGCAGCCTCGAAACGCGTCTACCCCCCCATGCTCAGGCCCGGTAATGAACAACGTCCGGGTAGGATCGACTTTTGGCGGGTCCATCCATGATAGAAGATTTGTATTCTTGGATCAAGGGACCTTCCAGCCTGCTTTGGGCTGGAATTGCGATAGGCTTACCTGTGATGGCGTCGCAAAAAGTCAAAGAGTCTCATCCGAGGCGCATGGCGGGGTATACGCCTTTTTCGCTGCATCGGATAAACTCAGCCGCCCGAGCTCGTAAGGGCCGGACGTCGGGGCAGTCATTCGATACAGGCCATAAAGGTGCAACAGCTTGATTTTCTTACAATTTTAGGCATTTGAACGACGCCCGGCCCAACGATCTCCGGCGGCTTCAAACAAGTATCCTCCGCTTCGCAAAACATCACCCGCCCTCCTGCTGGAGACCCCACTACGAACGAAAATCAATGGGCGGCGACTTTTTGAGGGGCCGTCACCTGCGATCCAGATGATGCTGATGAATCTTGCCCCTTGCCCTCTGGTCGGATTCGACCCATCGAATGTCTGAGCTCACGCAGCATCCGCAGGGGGCTAGGCGTTGACGACCCAGACGGTACAGTTTCTGGCGAGCTTTACAAGTCTGCTTGAAACGCTTCCCAGGAGGATCTCTTCTTTTGGGGAAAGACCTTTTCTCCCAACGACGATGGTTCCATATTCCAGCATATCTTTCTGTTCAAGGATGCACTCGGATATGGAAGGGCAAAACCGAATGGGTGTCAGGACTCGAATGTGATCGCCTTCGAAGCCGTATGCGATGAGTGCATCGCGGTAGCTTTCCAATAACGTCATGGATTCTTTTCGTTTTTGATCGATCCAAATTTGGTGTTCTTCTTTCGATGGAAAATAATCGGCATCCGGTTCCAAAATCAGGTGCAACAGGGTGATGTGAAAATCTCCACCAACGCCACCCAACAACCTTCCGACATAATCAACGGCCTTCTTGGAATTTTCGGAAGCATCGACTGCAATGAGAAGATTTCGTTCCGATGGAGATGTCATGGAGACCTCCTTACGTTTGCGGTGTTTTGAAACAGGGCTCTTGCCTCCCGCAGATCGGACAGGAATTGACCGACGTCGTCATAAAATACGGTGTTTCCTTTCGAGAAACGAAGCAGGATGGCATTCAGCGGCTCTTGGATGTACGGGAAAATTTTTCGGAGATTGGCGACCCTGTTGTTGAAAACGATGTTGACATCTTCTGCATTCAGTCTAGCAAAGGCGGATGGATTGGTATCCCGTAGTGCCTGGATGAGGATGTCGCCCTTTCCGACAATGTATATGAGCACATTCCCCAAGCCGAAGAGATCATATCCAAACATGTTTTCCCGATGAAGGAAATTGAAATCGAAATCGATCCATCGGTAACGCCCTGAATCGCGATCGACGAGAATGTGGTCCCGACGGATGTCGCCGTGTTTTTCTCCATGCTGGTGTAGGAAAGCGATGGCCTCGACGCACGCGATGTAATGATCCAAGATCTCTGGAAGACGTTGGTGAAAATACGTCTCATGGTCGAGATGGATGTCTTCAATCATAGCCGCAAGACTTTGTCCATATATGACATCGATGATGCGCACTACATTGTCATGGTCATCGGTGACCCAGGATCCCTGCATGAAATGGGGATGACCTTTGACCAAATCCAGAATTCTCGCTTCCTTTCGAGGACTTCTGAAACATTCAAAGGGAATGCCGCCGATGTTTGCAGTGAATCGTTCGAAAAAGACGAGCTTGGCGATCCGTGTGACACCATCCTGCAGATCGATGACACGTTTCACCCAAAATTTGACCTCGTCATCGAGGCCGAAGCGACCTTCTTTGGCGTTGTGTCGTACCAGGTAGAGGCGATGGTTTAACAAAAGGATATCTCCGTATTCGATGGCATAAAAATCGGAGGTATCCGTATAGACGCGAAACACGTGTTGGGGGGAAAGCGATGCAAGCCAAGGTTTGCAAAGCTCCCGCAACAATTCCTGGGATGGAAGTTCATGGATCATGAGTGGATTTTCTCCGTAGCCGGATGGCATGATGAAGTCGCAAAAAGTCAGGCCCCCTGGATGAACCCGCAGGAGGGCGGGTGAATTTTTCTCAACGTCGGAAAAACTCAGCAGTCCGAGCTCGTAGGGTCAGGTGGTTGAGTGTTTTCGCGGCAGCCAAATAGGGTTCCACCTCCGCTCACCATCCCACAGAAACTGCTTGCTTGCGAGCCCATCCTGACATGAAGGGCTAAGAGAAATTCATTGGATCGTTCAAGTGGTCGGTCTGTTTTCGATGGTTGCATGGTCGGCATTGGTTTCGGATGCAATGAGTCGATGGTGCCAATCGGTGTAGGCGACTTTCCAGAACCTGGAAAGATGGGGTTTGCGGACCGGCCACTGAAAGGCGAAGTGACCACACAAGGGGCATAACGTTTTCAGAATGTCCGTCATGGTGTCCGATGACTCCGGAAGTCGTTTCCGACCGATTCGATACTGTACAATGTCATCGATGGCGCCGGATATGGCGCACGGGTAATAGCCCATCGGTGTCAGTCCCATCCCACATTCGGTCAGGATTCGACACCCTGTTTCATAATCATAGAGCCGATCCAATGGGCTGTCACAGGGTGCCTTGTTGAACGGCCGAAAAAGTCGGCTGCCACCCGTTTTTTCGGTACTCTTGATCTCGATATCGTTGGGCAGAAGATCGATCATCTGCCGAACCTTTCGCCCGTAACCATTCGTGCAGACCACGATCCGGAGGGAGGGCAGATAGGTGTTTCGATAGACACGCAGCAATTCGACGATTTCCAAGAATCGAGGATGAAGCGTAGGTTCTCCTCCCAACAGCCGGATGCGCCTCCAGTTGTAACCTCGAACCAGACTTTCCGCAATCAGGTGCTCAATCTGACCCGTGGACATATCGGTGGATCGGGGAGCCTGGGCACAGGAGCGATTGCAATTCGGACAGGAAAGGTTGCATCGATAGGTCAAATCAATTTCCAGGTATTCGCGGCTGATCGTCCATGGTGAACCGATGTGTTTTCGGACCCAGCGGAGCGAGCGTATTCCCTGATAGAAATCCGCAATGATTCTCCGGAACGTGATGTTGCGGTGGGGTTGAAGGGATCGACGTTTGGAGCCATTTTCCATGGATGCCCTGATGGTTTCGCAACAAGTTGTTCGCCAAAGCTTTTCCTTCAATGTCGGATCTCCAGCAGGAAGGCGGGTGATTTTCCCGATGCTGAGCAACATTCGCCCGTATTCCTGCGGGGCAAGAGAGTGTGTCTGACTGTTTGCAGACTCATCGTGCCCTATTCCTTCAAGGCCATCACCTGATCGTCAAGATGGATGTTCGCTCTGGACCGGGAGGGTTACGATGAAGCGGGCGCCGTTTTCTGGAGAGGATTCGGCGCGGATGGTGCCACCGTGTTCCTGAATGACCTGCCGGGTCATGTACAGCCCGATACCCGTTCCCTTCTTTCCTTTGGAAGAATAGAAAAGCTGGAAGACCTTGGGAAGTTCCGATGGATCGATTCCCGGACCGTTGTCGGAGAATTCGAATTGAATGGAACCGTCGCCACCGGCGGTCTCGATTTTTCGAACCGCGAAGCGAATGACATGATCGATCGGATGGGGATCCTCGATGCAGGCTTCCATGGCGTTTTCCAGGATATTGATGAATGCGGCCCGCAGCCGTTCCGCATCGATCAGGGCACGTCCCAGATGTTTGGGTAAATGGGTTTCGAAGACGATGTTGGCTGCACGAATACGTGTTTCCATGCTGCGGGCGAGATCGGTCGAAAACTGCCAGATATCGGTCCAGGTCTTTTCTGCTTTTCGTTCCTTGGTATGGTAGAGGATGTCTTGAACCAGTCTGCGGATGCGCTCGAACATCAATTTCAGCACATCGAGGCCTTCCTCGATTCTGGCTGGCATATCCCGATAAAAACCGCTTTCGATGAGATACAGGCCGGCGTCTACCCCCACCAGACATCCTTTCAGGCTGTGGGAGATGATCCCGATCATCAAACCGAGACTGGATAGATGTTCCTGGGTGCGGCGAAGCTCGGTGATGTCCATGAAATAACCCAGTGAGGCCCTTTTTCCGTCCAGTTCGATCGGTGTGACCGTTTCCAGAGCCCAATGAAGGCAACCCTGTTTGTCCCTTGCGCAATACAGGTACGGGGTTTCGTTTTGGCCTTTGAGCATGGCGACAGCCTGCTGATGAACATATTCCCGATAATCTTCATGGACAATCGAAAGGGAATCCCGGCCGATGAGTTCCTGTTCGCTGTATCCGATCAGGCGAACGAATTCCGGGTTGACATAACGAAAGACCCCTTCCTGAACGATGAAGCTTCCAATGAGCGCCCGTCGCTTGCTTTGAAGCAATTGGATGTCTGCCCGATGGAGGCGGGTTTGATCCCGAAGGAAACCCTCGAGGATTCCAGGAAATCCATCCGGCATGGCAGGGGACCGAATCCATCGATTGGTCAGCCATCGAAGGGTCCCGTCGGGTCGGACGATCCGAAGCAGACATTCGCCGCTTTCAGGATCGTCCGGTTTCGGTTCGTTAAAGAGTGGTTCGATCAGATGACGGTCTTCGGGATGGATCCAGGACAATACCGTTTCCAAGGGCCATTCGGACCGAGGGGGGATGGGGCGGTGGTCCAGAAATTCCCAAATCCGGTCGTTGTAAAAGGAAATGGTCTTTCGATTGGGATCGTACCGGTATGCGGCATCTGGGCAAAGCAGCATCAGCCGGTGTGGATTCGGTGAGCAAGCGTTCGATGGTGCCGTGTCGGAAGCGGATGTCGGGTATGGGTTCATACGGGAAATGCTTTCCGTCATCAGTCTGAGGGGAAATGCCGACTGGTTTTCTGGGCACGAAGCTTGAGCAGGATCGAAAACAGCAGGGAAACCAAGAAGCATCCGGTCATGAATACGAAAACCGATTGCAGGCCGAACCGGTCAGCCAAATAACCGGATACAGCTGCAGCGAGCGCCCCGACCCCGAAGGTCAAACAAAAATGAATGCCGTATCCGATCCCATGCCGATGATCGGGTAAATATCTGGCAAGCATGTAATTCTGGATCGGCTGGGTGGCAAAATAGAAAAACGCGTACAAGATGGCCGAAACGATAATGGTCAGATTGGTCCCGATGGTAAGCCCGATGACGGTGATGACTCCAGCCGCAATCGAAACCAGATAGATCCATTCCGGGCTGATCCGATCCACCAGCCTGCCTCCGATATACTGGCCCAGTGCACCGAAAAGCAGCGCTGTCGTGGCCATGGTTCCTCCCCAGGTGACGGCATTCGTGAAGCCGGAGGCCATATCCACCCGAAGGCCGATATATACCGGTAGGAAGGTGGTGATTCCCCGATAGGTCAATCCGAGGCATGCGGCTGAACCATAGAACAACAGCAACCGGACCATATCTACGGGTTGTGTTGGGACGGTTGTCGAATGGGGAGATGACCGGGGGGTGGTCTGAGAAAGATGCAAGGTGAGGGAGTAGACCGTCAGTGCCAGGCCGAGAACACCATACACGATATAGGGCAGGCGCCAGCCCGAAATGGCGGCCAGCCAGGCCGACAGTCCCGGTGCCAGCGCCACGCCAAGGCTTCCGGCAATGCCGTGGATTCCGAAGGCCCGTCCTTTCAGGGCGATGGTGTGGGAGATCAGGGTGTTGGATGCCGGGTGGTAGATGCTGCACAGAAGACCCGATAGGCCGACCAGGATGACAAACACGGCGAATGTCGGTATCAGGGCGATCCATATGGACGTGATTCCGGCGCCGATGAGAAACATACGGATGAGGTGGAGAGGCGGCATTCGATCCGAGATCATGCCGGCTGGAAAAGCGCCGGCGCCGAAAGCGATGCTGAAAACGGAAACCGCCAGGCCGAGATGAAAATAATCCGTCTGGAATTGAACCAGCAACAGCGGAATCAAGGGGGGCAGGATGCCTTCGAAGAGATGTACGAGGTTGTGGGATCCAGCGGTCAATGTCAGAATCCGCTTTTCGCTGTTCATGAAATATCCTTTACATGATGATTCGATGCAACTGTTGGGTAGTGAAGGAAGATGGCGTCATAAAAGGTCAGGCCCTCTGAATGAACCCGCCCTCCTGCTGGAAGCCCGACTTCGAACGAAAATCAGTAGGCGGCGACTTTTTGCGGGGCCATCCGGGTTGTTCTATAGACAATTCCTCTCTTCAACACAAGAGCGGAGAGGAATCCTGTAGGTTCCTGTCAATATACCCGGTTGTTGAGTGCGATGAAACAAGCAAACAGCAGGGCTTTCTTGCGAAGCGGTGAGGGAAGGGGTATATTCGCAGCGAATGGACTCGCAACCAGTCAACAAGTCTTGTGGAATCGTCGCGTGTCAGGGCATACACCTGTTTTGCTGCAGCGAAGCAGGTTCTCCGGTCATCTCGCGACTCGACAGAAACGGCCGGACCTTTGCGGGCTCATCCCGATGGGTGGCTTCCCGAGGCTTCGGGCATAGCTTGAGAGAAGGCGGATTCCATGGAAGGAGGCAACATGAAAACCCCTCAAACATGGGTATTGTTACTTGTGATCGGAACGATGGTTGTAGGATGCGCGACGGTTCCAGTCACCGGACGAACGCAGTTGAACATGGTTCCGGACAGTTCCATCCTTTCCATGAGCTTGCAGCAATACAACGAATTTCTGAAAACCCATACGCTTAGTTCGGATGCGCGAAGTACGGCATTGGTGAGGCAGGTCGGGATGCGAATCCAGCGGGCCGTCGAAACCTATTTTCAACAGCAAGGGATGGCAGCCGAGCTGCAAGAGTACCGATGGGAATTCAATCTGGTGGAAAGTCCCGAAGTCAATGCCTGGTGCATGCCCGGTGGAAAAGTGGTTGTATACACAGGAATATTGCCGATCACTCAGGACGAGGAGGGACTTGCGGTTGTTATGGGGCATGAAATCGCCCATGCCGTTGCCAAGCACGGCAACGAGAGGATGAGCCAGGCCTTGGCCATGCAAATGGGAGGGGTTGCGTTGTCCGTGGCAATGGCGAATCAATCCACCAGGACCCGTAACCTTGCCATGGCCGCATTCGGAGCTGGAGCGACCGTCGGTATTTTGTTGCCTTACAGCAGGCTGCACGAAAGTGAAGCCGACGAAATGGGTTTGATTTTCATGGCCATGGCGGGGTATGATCCCCACGCATCCTTGGGTTTTTGGCAACGGATGGCTGCCCAGAAAAGCGCAAAAAAGAAGCCGCCCGAGTTCCTGAGTACTCATCCATCCGATTCCAAACGGATCGAAGACATTCGTCGTATGATTCCCAAGGCCATGGCCTATTATCGGCCAGGAGGACTGCCCTGAAGGTCCCTTTCCCGTAAGGATTCCCCCTGGTCCAGAAACCCCTATCGTCTAAAACCGTAACCTATAGCCCATCGCCTAGAGGTGATGGCTGATAGCCATTTTCAAGAAGGATTCCGTCACTTGGCCACATACGCAGCAACTATTACAGGTACAGGATCGGCTTTTCCGGCCGGAATCGTCACCAATCAGGACATTGTCGAAAAGCTCGCCGCCTCGGGTATCGATACCAGCGATCAGTGGATTCGGGAAAGAAGTGGTATTCGGGAGCGCCGGATGTCCGCCCCCGGGAATGCGGCGGAACACAATTCATCTCTCGGCCTTGCAGCGAGCCGGGCTGCATTGGAAATGGCCGGCAGGAAACCGGAAGATATCGACTTGATCGCTTATGCTACCTGCACCCCGGACACGGTCATTCCATCGACATCCTGCTGGTTGCAGCACAAGCTCGGGGCGGTCAACGCCTGGGCCATGGACCTCAATGCCGCATGCTCCGGATTTCTCTATTGTTTGAGCATCGCCGATCAGTTCATTCAGACGGGGCAGGTGAAAACCGCCCTGGTGATCGGAGCCGAAGTGCTCAGTTCCATCATCAACTGGTCGGATCGTGCTTCCTGCATCTTGTTCGGAGATGCGGCCGGAGCTGTTGTCGTCGAAAGGGCTGAAGCGGACAGCCCCCATCGGATTCTTTCCGCAACCCTCCGCTCCGATGGAAACCTCTGGGAGCTGTTGCACATTCCTTGCGGTGGTTCCCGATATCCGGCGACAGCGGACATCATTCGGGACCATCTGAACAAGATCCATATGAACGGCCGAGAAGTGTTCAAGATTGCGGTTCGAACCCTCACCAGTTTCGCCAAACAGACCCTCAAGAAACACAAGCTCGCTCCGGAAGAGCTGGATTGGTTCATTCCTCACCAGGCCAACATCCGGATCATCGAGGCCGTTGCAGACCGTCTATCCATCCCTATGGAAAAAGTCCTCGTGAATATCGACCGTTTCGGCAATACATCATCGGCAACCATCCCGACCGTTCTCGATGAAGCGGTACGGGCCGGAAAAATCCAGAAGGGCCAGACCGTCCTGATGGATGCATTCGGATCGGGGTTGACCTTTGGAGCCGTTCTGATCCGGTGGTGAGCCCAATATATAGATAAAGCCAGTTGACATACCACAATATATTGTGGTAGAAACCTGCCTGTCTCCACCGGACTGCCGGTTTCACCGGCGGCCCGGTGTTCACGTGACACACCCATCATTCTGCTCTATCTTTCTCCTCTCCAAATCAACGTGTTCCAAGGGGGACCTATGTTCGAAAACATTCGAAAACGAGACGGTCGTATCGTTCCGTTCGATCCGGTCAAGATTACGGCGGCCATTGCCAAAGCCGGGGCTGCCACCGGCGAATTCGGGGAACGGGAAGCCAAGAAGCTGACCCTGAAGGTATTGACCCTTGCCCATGAGATCCGGTTGGGTCCGCTTCCGGAAGTCGAAGAGATTCAGGATATCGTCGAGCGGGTGCTCCTCGATTCTCCGTATTACAAGACGGCCAAAGCCTATATCCTGTATCGTGAACAACATGCCCAGATTCGGAGTATCGCTACCAAGGCCAGCATCGATCTAGTCGAACACTATCTCAAGCGGCTCGACTGGAAGATCAAAGAGAACAGCAACATGTGTTATTCCCTGCAGGGCCTGAACAACTACATTTCATCGGATGTGACCTCTGAATATTGGTTGAATCGGATCTATCCGCCTGAGATCCGCAATGCCCACAAGCAGGGAGACATTCATCTGCACGATCTGAGTCTGCTGTCTGTGTACTGCGTCGGATGGGATTTGCAGGATTTGCTGCGTACCGGGTTTCGGGGGGTGGAAGGCAAGGTGGAAAGTGCGCCACCCAAGCATCTGCGCTCGGCTCTCGGCCAGATCGTCAATTTTTTCTATACGTTGCAAGGAGAGGCTGCCGGAGCTCAGGCCATCTCCAATTTCGATACCTTGCTCGCACCCTTCGTTCGCTTCGATGGGTTGGATTACACGGAGGTCAAGCAAGCCATTCAGGAATTCGTATTCAACATCAACATTCCGACCCGGGTCGGGTTCCAGACGCCTTTCACGAACATCACGATGGATCTTCTCGTTCCTTCCACCCTGAAAGATGCACCGGTGATCGTGGGTGGCAAGGAACAGGCCCAGTCCTATGGCGAATTTCAGCCGGAAATGAACCTGATCAACCGGGCTTTCGCCGAAGTCATGATGGAAGGGGATGCCAAGGGAAGGGTGTTCACATTCCCGATTCCGACCTACAACATCACGCCTGATTTCGACTGGGACAATCCGAACCTCGAAATGGTCTGGAAAATGACCGGCAAATACGGGATTCCGTATTTCTCGAATTTCGTCAATTCGGACATGTCGCCGGAAGATGCCCGGTCCATGTGCTGCCGCCTGCGGCTGGACAATCGGGAGCTTCTGAAGCGGGGGGGAGGCTTGTTTGGAGCCAATCCGCTGACGGGTTCCATCGGGGTCGTCACGATCAACCTGCCTCAGATCGGATATACTGCAACGGGGAAGGAAGCGTTTTTCGAGACATTGCACGAGCGGGTCCGGCTCGCCGTCCAAAGTCTCGAAATCAAACGCAAGGTGCTCGAACAGTTCACAGAAAAGAACCTGTACCCTTACTCCAAATTTTATCTGCGCGACATCAAGGCAAGAACCGGATGTTATTGGAAAAATCATTTTTCAACGGTCGGCATCATCGGGATGAACGAAGCCTGCCTGAATTTTCTTGGGGAAGGGATAGCCTCCGATGCGGGGCAGGCATTCGCTCTCGAGGTGATGGAATATTTGCGTTCCATGATGCGCAGCGTGCAGAAAGAAACCGGGAACATCTACAACCTGGAGGCCACTCCGGCGGAGGGGACGTCCTATCGATTGGCCATGCTCGACAAGAATCGCTATCCGGATATCCGATGCGCCAACGAGGAAGACTATCGAAACGGTGCGGCACCCTTTTATACGAATTCCACCCAGTTGCCGGTGAATTACACCGACGATATCTACGAAACCTTGATGCTCCAGGACGAGCTTCAGGCCAAATACACCGGCGGTACGGTCCTGCACCTTTTCCTCGGTGAACAGGTGGGGGATGTTTCGACGATCAAGACCTTGATCCGAAAAATCGCCTCCCAATTCAAGCTACCGTATTTCACCCTGACTCCGACCTTCAGCGTGTGTCCGTCCCATGGCTATCTGGCGGGAGAGCAGCCCCAGTGTCCGATTTGCGGCCACGAAACCGAAGTGTATTCCCGGGTTGTCGGCTATCTACGGCCGGTGCGGCAGTGGAACAACGGCAAACAGGCCGAGTACCGGATTCGGAAAACCTATGATCTGAAAAAGGCCGAAGCGCATTTCACAGGGAAGATCTCGACCGTTGCCGCTTCTTCGGTCGGTGTTGGAGCGGACTCTTTGCGGAAGGTGGCCTGATTGTCGTGAATATTGCCGGACTTCAGAAACATTCCCTCATCGATTATCCTGGAAAGATCGCCTGTGTCGTGTTCTTTGCCGGATGCAATTTCCGCTGCCCCTATTGCCACAACGCCGATCTGGTTCGAGGCGGGGCCGTCGATCCGATGAATCTGGATCGTTTCTGGAAGTTTCTTGAAAAGCGAAGGGGGTTTCTCGAAGGAGTGGTCATTTCCGGCGGGGAGCCCACCCTTCAGGAAGAGATTTCGGCTTTCTGCCGGAAGATCCGGGAAATGGGGTTTTCGGTCAAGCTCGATACGAATGGATCGAGGCCCGATGTGGTGGCGAAGCTCATTGCGGATGACGTTCTCGATTTTATCGCGATGGATGTGAAGACCGATCCGAAACGGTACGTTTCGATGGGGCTTTTCCCTTATGGGGATGTCGCATGCATTTTCGAGAGCATCGAATGCATCAAAACATCCGGTATTGCCTACGAATTTCGTACGACCTGTGTGGCGCCGTTTGTGACGGCTGAAACGTTTCCGGCGATGCTGGCTTCCATCGCCGGGGCTGGTCGCTATGTGCTTCAGCCCTTTGTGCATCGGAATGTGTTGGATCCCCAATGGATCGAGCGGAATTCCCGGGCGCTTTCGGGAGAAGAAATGGCTCGGCTTGCGGAAATGGCCTCGGGTTATGTGAGGCGGGTCGTGCGATTGGATGGGGTCTAATGGTGCTGGAAGCGCAACCAGTCGGTCAGTCTTTGTTGAGCCGTATGCTCCGCCATGCTCAGGCTGCTGAGTTTTTCCGACGCTGAGCAAAATTCACCCGCCTTCCTGCGGGTTCATTCAGGGGGCCTGACTTTTTGCGACTCCATCACGATTGGCAAAAGACTTCTTGACAAAACGGATATGCTTCGATAGAGGAACAATTCATCCATCTGAAATCCGTCCAACAGGTGAATTTCGAATGAGAATCTCGATGTTCTGGTGCTGGTGGTGGCAGAGTCGATTGAAGCCTGCTCATCTCCAGTGACAACAATCGGTTGATAACAGTGAGCGGAGCTTCCCGGATCCAGGGTTGAAGCAGCTCGCTGCCGTGTTTCCAATCAAAGCCGGGCTGATCATCAGCCCGGCTTTTTTGTTTTTGAAATCGTTGAATCGTTTCCGGCTTTCTCATCCGATGATCCGATTCTTGGGCCGGATCATCGGATGAGGATCCAAGGAAGGAGCATTGAACCTAGCGCGTCTACCAGTTCCGCCACTTCGGCGCCGGATCATCGGATGAGGATCCAAGGAAGGAGCATAGCAGTCGTCATGGAAATGGTATTGGGAAATCAGGCCATTGCTTATGGCCTTACAGAAAACGGGTGCCAGGTAGCTACCTCCTATCCAGGAACGCCTGCCTCGGAGATCCTGCCGGGACTGGCTTCTTGCAAGGCGCGCTTCGGCATGCCGCAACACGTTCAGTGGGCCGTCAACGAGAAGGTGGCTTTCGAAATCGCTTATGCGGCTTCCATGAGTGGATTGCGGGCCGCGGTTGCCATGAAGCAGGTCGGGCTCAACGTGGCATCCGATCCCTTCATGAGTGCAGCATACATGGGAACGATCGGCGGCTTCGTGGTCATCAGTGCGGATGATCCGGGTCCGCATTCTTCGCAGACGGAGCAGGACAGCCGCATGATGGCTATGCTGGCCCAAGTGCCGGTGCTCGATCCGGCCACACCGCTTCAGGCCATGGAAATGACCGCTCGTGCATTCACCCTGTCGGAAGCCTTCCAGATCCCGGTGATGCTTCGGCCGACCACCCGTGTCTGTCATTCCCGGCAGAACATCGATCTTCCGCCTATTCAGGCAACTCCGAAACAGCCTGTCTTTGAAAAAAATCCCCTTCGTTGGGCGGCTACTCCGAAATACCGCCTCATGCTGCACCGGCAACTGATCGAAAAGCTCTGCGCCATTGCAGCCTATTCCCCCACGGCGCCCGTCCGGCTGAATCCGGAAACCAAACCGTGCAGGGATGTCATCGTGACCTCCGGGGTTGCCTCAGCCTACACCGAAGACCTGCTGAAGGATTGGGGCCTTTGGGACCAGGTGGCCTGCTATCAGGTGCTCCAGCCGTATCCGCTACACGGGGAATTCGTTTCCTACCTGCGTTTCACCTATGAGCGCATCCTCGTTCTCGAGGAGACGATGCCCGTCATCGAAATGCAGGTGGCAGACCGGGATCGGGTCCGAGGAAGGCTCGATGGAACAGTTCCATCCTACGGGGAGCTGGTACCCGAGGTCGTCACGTCGATCGTTCGAAATTTCCTCGGAATGCCCAACCCGCAGGCGGAGGATCGGGCGAAGGCGCCTGGAAAACGACCCACCCTGTGTTCTGGATGTCCCCATCGGGCCAGTTTTTTCGCCATCCGAAAGGCTGCACCCAAAGCGATCTTCACGAGTGATATCGGCTGTTATACCCTCGGCCTCAATCTTGGAGCCGTGGACACGGTACTGTGCATGGGGGCGGCGATCAGTCAGGCTTCGGGTTTTTACCATGCCCACCGCAACCTTCCGAAACCACCCGACATCATCGCAACGATCGGGGACTCCACATTTTTCCATGCCGGCCTTCCGGCCCTGGTCGATGCCGTCGTTCAGAGCGTTCGTTTCGTTCTGGTGATCCTCGATAACCACACGACCGCCATGACTGGAAACCAGCCTACACCCGCGTCGGGGTTCGGTGCTGGCAAAGAGCCGCTTGCAACCGTGGATATCGAGGCCTTGGTCCGAGGATGCG
Organism: Thermodesulfobacteriota bacterium; assembly: GCA_040755275.1. Taxonomy (GTDB): domain Bacteria; phylum Desulfobacterota; class Desulfobacteria; order Desulfobacterales; family Desulfatirhabdiaceae; genus Desulfatirhabdium. The sequence goes on from JBFMBE010000004.1 coordinate 16,710, forward strand.
GGGTCGGCTATTGCCGGACGACCGATCCGACGGTGATCGAAGCTTTTGTTGCCGAAATCCGTCATGCGCTCGCTCATGCCCGAGAACATGGACCGGCTGTAGTCATTGCCCGGCATCCATGTGTTCTTCACTTCAAACCGGCTCCCTTGGAACGTCTTCCGGTCCAGGTATCGGAAGCTTGTGATGCCTGCGGTTTCTGTGTGCAGCGTTTCGAATGTCCGGCGCTTGTTCTGGATGAAGGGGCCGAACGCGTCCGGATCGATCCGACGGTATGCAGCCACTGCGGGGTCTGTGTACAAGTCTGCCCGAAACAGGCCCTGGTTTTTCAAACCCCTCCTGCCTCGGAAGGGAGGAGCCATGCGGAATAAACCGATTGAATTGGTCATCGCCGGTGTCGGCGGTCAGGGGGTCCTCTTTGTGACGGGCCTGTTGGCTGAATCTGCCATGAAGGCCGGATATGACGTTCTCGCATCCGAAACCCACGGCATGGCCCAACGGGGAGGCACGGTCCTGTCCCACCTGCGGGTGGGTGAGGTCAAAAGCCCCCTGGTGCGAGAAGGGACGGCGGATGTGGTGTTGGTGCTGCGACAAGAAGTGCTGTCTACCGTTTTGCCCTTCCTGCGGCCCGGAGGCATGGCCGTCGTGAATGCAAGGCAACCGATTCGGCCGGAAGGAAGGGGGCTGGTGGCCTGTATCGATGCGGAACCCATTGCTGCAGCCATCGGTGATTTCAAAATCGTCAATTTGATCGTACTCGGTTTTTTTCTTCAGCAGCTCGAACGGCATCCGGAGCAGCTTGCAAGCCCCGTGTGGTTGCTTCCACCCGTCCGAGACATGCTTTTCGCCAAACGACTGAAGGCTTCCGGTATCGAGGCTTTCGATCGCGGCTATCACTACCTGACATCCTGAAAGGAGGCACCATGAAAGGCATTACCCGTTCGTTCCTGTTCGTGGCATTGTTCGGTATGTTTCTGGCCGGCGTTGTTTGCTCCGTTCCAGTCGTTGCAGGGCCGATCGAGCTCACCTATGCCAATTTCCCTCCCGCACCGACGTTTCCCTGTGTGCAGATGGAACGCTGGAAGGTCGAAGTCGAAAAACGCACCCAGGGCAAGGTGTTCGTGAAGACGTTTCCCGGCGGAACCCTCCTGGGGGATAAGGAAATGATGGATGGGGTGATCGCCGGTCAGGCCAACATCGGAAATCTCTGTATGGCCTATCAACCCGGCCGTTTCATGGTGACAAACGCTTTGGGTCTGCATCTCGGCATTACGAGCTCCCGGGTGGGAAGCCTGGTGCTCTGGGATTTGTATACGAAGTACAAACCGGAGGAATTTGCCAAGGTGAAAGTGCTCACCATGTTTACCACCGCTCCGGCCAACATCATGAGCACCAAGCCCGTCCGAAACCTTGCCGACATTCAGGGTATGGACCTTCGGGCATCCGGGGGGGCTGCGGAAGTCTTGAAGGCCTGGGGAGCCAATCCTGTCGGAATGCCCATGCCGGCCACTCCAGAGGCGCTTCAGAAAGGTGTCGTTAAGGGATTGATTTCATCGCTTGAGGTCATGAAAGATTTCAAGTTTGCCGAAACCTGTAAATACGTGACGATGGTCAACACGGCCCTGTATCCATTTGCCGTCGTGATGAACACGGACACTTGGAAAGCTCTTCCCCCCGATGTCCAGAAGGTCATGGACGATTTGGCTGTCGAGCAGGCCCGCTGGACCGGGGAATACATGGACAACCACGTTCAGGAAGCCATGGCATGGGCCAGGGAAACCCAGAAGGTGGAAGTGATCGAGCTTTCCGCTGCTGAAAAGGCCAATTGGGACAAGAAGCTCGAGCCGCTGACGGAAAAATGGATGGCCGAAGCCAAGGCCAAGGGCCTGCCTGCAGAGACGATTTTGGCGGACCTTCGGGAGATGATCGCTCGTCACACGAAATAAATCGGAATACGGAACCCACATGAAATCGCTGGATCGCATCCACCGGGGATTGTGTTTGGTAGCCGGTATCGCCTTGGCCGGAATGATTCTGATCACCTTTGGCAATATCCTCACCCGCCTGATCTGGAAACCCATACCCGGGTCGGTCGAGTTGACAGGCTATCTCAGCGCAATCGTCGCCGCCTTTTCCCTGAGCTTCACCCAGAGCCGCAAAGGGCACATTGCAGTCGATATTCTGGTAAACACCCTTTCCAACAAGCCCAGGGCCGTTATCCAATTGCTGAGCGACCTTCTATGTCTGGGATTTTCGCTTTTGGTCGGTTGGCAAATCTGGCTTCGAGCAGTCGTTCTGATGCGGACCGGCGAAGTATCCGAAACCCTCCAGATGATCTATTATCCTTTTCTGCTGATGACATCCATCGGGTTCTTCTCATTGGGTCTGACCCTGCTCTGTGATGTGTCGGCAGCGCTTGGCTCTGGACGTACGGGGAGGCAGACGACATGAGCCTCACCCTGATCGGGCTTTGTGGAATTGCGCTGCTGCTTCTGCTGATGTTTGTGCTGGCCATGCCGGTGGCCTTCGCCATGGGGATCATCGGGATGATCGGGTTTTCCATCGTCGTTTCGTTTCCGGCCGGGCTTAACATGATCGGCTCGATTGCCTGGACGACATTTTCCCAGTATGGCCTTACCGTCATTCCGATGTTCATCTTCATGGGTCAGATTGCGTTTCATTCGGGAGTTAACGAGAAGCTATATGCAACAGCCTATCGCTGGACGGGGCAGATCCGGGGCGGACTTGCCATGGCGACGATTCTCGCCTGCTCGGCGTTTTCCGCCATCTGTGGATCGAATGCCGCCACTGCAGCCACCATGTCCACGGTGGCCCTACCTGAGATGAACCGCTTTCGTTACCACCCGAAACTGAGTTGCGGAACCGTAGCTGCAGGCTCCACCCTTGGGGTGGTCATTCCGCCCAGCGTTGTGTTGATCGTCATCGGACTTTCGACCGAGCAGTCCATCACCAGACTCTTTTATGGCGGTGTGGGTGCCGGCGTCTTGTTGACGGTTCTCATGATGCTGACGGTCGTCTGGATCTGCCGGCGCAATCCCGATTGGGGGCCAAAAGGTCCTCGGTTCAGCTGGAAGGAAAAGATCCGCTCCCTGTCCGGTGCCGTGGAGATGGCCGTCTTGTTTCTGCTGGTCATGCTCGGCCTATCCTTCGGGCTGTTTACCCCTTCCGAGGCCGGGGCCGTCGGTTCGGTTCTTGCGGTTGTGATTGGGGTCTTTCAAGGGAAACTGGGGTGGAAAGGGATTGTCGCGGCAAGCTTCGATACCCTGAAGGTGACCTGCATGGTGGTGATGATCATCATGGGTGCGGTGATCTTCGGCCGATTTCTGGCTGTCACCCGCATTCCCTTCGATGTGGCCGGGTGGGTGGTGACCTTGCCCCTGCCGAAAGCAGCCATTTTGGCCGTCATTTTTCTGATCTACATCATCGGCGGCATGGTGATGGATGCGCTCGCCCTGTTGATGGTGACGATATCCATCTTCTTTCCGGTGGCCATGCAGCTCGGTTATGATCCCATCTGGTTCGGGGTGGTGGTGACCGTGATCACGACCCTTGGAGCCATCACCCCGCCCGTCGGGGCCACAGCCTTCGTTGTCGCCGGCATGACGCCCGGGGTCAGTCTCGAGGAAGTCTTCCACGGGGTGACCTATTTCATCCCGGCCTATCTGTTGTGTGTGGCGCTGCTGATGTTGTGGCCGGATATCGTCCTGTTTCTGCCGACTGCGATGGGAAGATAAAAGTACGGCTCCATCAATCTACGAAGACATTGTTTGGGTTTGGCCGTTTACGGACCCTCCCCCGCCTTCACCAGAATCGCCTCCGCCGTTTTTTCGGCGGACTGGCCGAAAAGATCCTCCAGCGAAATCCATTCAAGATAGGCATCGTTCCAAGAGACGCTGTTTTCTTGAACGATGTTGCGGATGCGGTCGAGTTTTCCCCCAAGGGCCTTGACCCTGCTTGCCAGGGATACCGACGTCTTGAATGCGATATGCAGGAGCAAAATGTGTTCAATGGTCTGCGGCTTCCGGTCGGCCAGGATCGGGATGATGACGATGCTTCGACCGTCCTTTCGCCCCCTTCCGATGAAGACATTCCCTTCTTTTGCGATGATGCGCTTGGTTCCCCGAAGGGTTGAATCGGTTTCCACCCGGGAGCGGAGCGGCTTGAGGGTTCCAGTTTTCTGGAGGATGGTGATCGACGTCGTGTCGGTGGGCTCACCCAGCAAGGAGAGGCCCTGGATCTTGTAGAGAATGGCCCCCTGTACGCGATCGACGACTTCCTGAAGGTTTTTGAGAACCCGGACATTGAGCGGTGTGATGAGGTGGTGGCTGAAACCGAAGGACAGCAGGGTATCGAAGAGCAAGCCCGTTACGGCCTGCTCGATGCGACTGGTGCCGACCGTGACGGTTTTCGCTTGATGCTTGATGGCGTCAATGGGTCTTGCAAGTTGCTCGATGCCTTGGTTGAGACAGGAAAAGAGCGTGTCGATCATGTTGGACGCCGTGCCCTTGCGGTTGAAATCGAGCTCGAAGTCTGCCACCGGAAGCCTTCCAGCCAGAAATTTCAGCACGAGAGGCAGATCGGCCAGGCCGTTGATTCCCAAGTCGGCACAAAATCTTCTTGCGTTCCGCTTTTCCCGAAACGCGATGGAAAAGGCGGCGATCTTTTCCCTGAAAATTTTTTCGAGGACGATCTCATACACATCGAGGCCGTCCCGTCGGAGGGTATCGATGGTGTCCTGGAGGTCTTCCCGGAATTCGAACAGAAACCGGGAGCAGCCGTGAATGGTCAAAGCGGCGTAATAGCCCCAAAGATGGCCGGCCAGGGTGTTCACGATGGGGGACAGGTGCGGTGCAACGGAAGGAACCCTCAGAACATCGTCTGCATATGGATCGAAACGATTGTCTTCCTCCTCGGCAATTACGATGGTGCAGCTCTTGTGCGCCTTGAAGATGGCCGTATCCTTTTGGATGTCTCCGATCACGGCCTCCGGGCTTCCGGCTGCACACACGATGATGAGCGGTTCGCTCGATAAGTCGATGTGCTTCTTGTCTTCGACATAGTCTGTCGAAATCGTCTTGTAGCAGAGCTCGCTCAGCTTGATCCGAATTTCGTCCGCAGCCGCTTTGTTGTGACCGCTGCCGACCACGGCCCAGTAGACGCGGGAGAGGGCATGGGTTTGGGCGGATTCCCGCATCCGGTCCTGATGATCCAGAAGGGTCCTCATGGCCTGAGGGAGCCGTTCCAATGCCCGGATTTCATCGGCGATGAAGGACGGGGTGCGTCTGCCGGTGATTTGGGTGATCTGGAGCCCCAGAAGCGCACCCGCAACGATCTGGGCGTAGAAGGCCTTGGTGGATGCCACAGACATTTCGATGTCCCGGCCGCTGCTTGTGTAGATGACTCCATCCACTTTGAAGGTCAAATCCGAATCCCGTCGGTTGACGATGGCCAGAGTTCTGGCGCCTCGTTCCCGCACCATGTCGACGGTTCGATTCGTGTCTGCCGTCGTCCCAGACTGGCTGATGGCAACGACGAGGGTGTCGGTCATGCCGGCCGCATCGGTTGTTCCGATCAGCCGGAATCCGCTCAGCTCCGAGGCCTTCATAGCGGCGATGTGGATGTTGGCATCCGCCAGATAGTGGATGAGCAAATCGGCGCATGCTTGGGCGGCCACACCCGCCGTTCCCTGACCGATGAACCAGATCCGTCGAATCTCCCCCCGGACCAGGGCATCGGCCAGGCTTTTCGGGAAAGCCTTTTCCGGTAGCACGATCTTCGGTATTCCGGTGGTCTCATCGATCTTCCAACGATTCATCAGTGTCTTTTCGATGGAGGCAGGCGCTTCCGAAATTTCTTTCAGGAAATAATGGGAATAGTCTTGCCGATCGATATCGCGGGAGGTGATTTCCGTGTGTTTGACGTTCGATTCATCCAATCGGATCGGAGTACCATCGTAGCGGAACGAGGTGATGCTCTCGGGTCCGGCCATTCCGTTTCGATCGAGGATGACGATCTGTCCCTGGGTCAATCCGGTTTCGGTCTGGATAAGCTTTTCACCTTCCAGCTTGATGAATCGCTGGGTTTCCTCCACGAAGCCGTAGACTTCCGAGGCAGGCATAAGATGATCGGGGGCCAGGCCGACGAAGAGGGCCTGGCCGCTGCCGCGTTGGGCCAGAAATAGTTTTCCGGGAGCCAGGTCCGTGTGCATGGCGATGGCATGGGAGCCATGGAAACGGTTGACGGTCTGCCGGAAGGCCTCGGGGACGTCGAGGCCTTCCCGCAGATAGCGGACGATCATCAACGGAATGATTTTGGTGTCCGTAGTGATGGCCTCCGGAATGACAATTCCTTCCCCTTCGAGCTCCTGTTTGAGGTCTGTGAAATTGTCGATGTCTCCGTTCAGGCAGGCGTGAACGATGCCATGTTGAATGGGATCGATCCCGCCGGCCCGATTGTCGACCGGGTGGCAGTTGGGCAGGGTGATGGCACCCACGGACGCCCATCGGGTGTGGCCGATGATGCTCCAGGAGTCGAAGGGAATACGGCGCAGCCGGTGAAAGAGCTCGTCGTTTGCGATGCGGTTTCGAATGGCTGCGATGTTGTCGCCGAGGGAACCGATTTCCGCAGCGACCTTGAATGTGAATGCAACATGGATGGCATCGGTTTCGGAACGCCAGCCGATGCTGCCATCGGTCAGCACTTCCGGGTTGATGCGGGACGTCCACTGGCGTTCGAGCTCCGGCGTCCAGGAAGCCCTGCAGAGCTGAAAAACATTGGGGTCAAACTGCATCAGAATGGAGACCCCGGCGGAATCCCGGCCGCGCACCTCGAGCCGGTCGAGGCTGTTCAAAACAGCGTTCAGGTGACACAGCAGGGGAAAGCCTTCCGGGACATCGATTTCAATCGGCCCGGCAAGCGCTTCGATCCGAGGCAGATTGTCGAGCAGCTCCGTTGTCAGTGTCCAATGAATGTCCTTGAACAGCTCGATGGCAGCCGTCCAGCGTTCGGACTGCTCCATCGAAAGGCCTGCCATGCAGGTGCGAAGGGTTTGGGCTTCTTGATGAATGTGCTGTTCCAGGAAACGGGCGATATCCCGAAGCCGCTGTCTGTGATGGACACCCTGGGCGATGGCGTAGAGGGGTTCCGGGCGTTTGAGATCCCGGATCGTCTGCAAAAGGTTCCGGATCGTTTTGTCCCGACTGTCGTAATCCGGTTCCAGCAGGTGGGCCGTAAGGTCGGACTCGAAGAGACGATGGATCTGTCCATCCATTTGGGACAGCGTGGATTCAAGGGCTGTTCCGGATAGTGGGTGAAACGGGCGCTTGTAGGCGAGTATGCCCGCAATGCCGCAGCCGAATGTGGCCCGCTGAAGGGGAAAGATCACGATGGCCGGTCCTTGGATCTGCGACAGATGTCTTCCGATAAAAAGCCTGGGCCATGGGCGGTGGAAGAAAGGCATGCTCCATGTACGCAAGGCCGACAGGAGGCCGGTAAAGAAGAGGATGCCCTTGCAAAGGGTTCGAAAAATTCCAAACCCGTCATTTCTGATGGAGTCGCAAAAAGTCAGGCCCCCTGGATGAACCCGCAGGAGAGCGGGTGAATTTTGCTCAGCGTCGGAAAAACTCAGCAGCCCGAGCTCGTAGGATCGGGCGGATGGCCAGAATGAATCGTTTGGCTTACTGTGATTCAACATACTGTTATTCGAGCCAAAGCAGGTGAATCGCGTCCGCCCGATCCAACGATCTTCGGCTGCTTCAAACAAGTTTCCGCCGCTTCGCAAAACATCACCCGCCCTCCTGCTGGAGGCCCGACTTCGAACGAAAATCAGTGGACGGCGACTTTTTGCGAGTCCGTCATTTCTGAAAAAGCGGAAAACGGATGAAATAACGTTGCGATGATGCTGAACCCCTGCTTTCGGCGGGGTGATGACTGTCAGCAAGAACCTCCAGGTGAAGCGCACAGATGGGAGCAGTGTCATGTCGGTTTCCGTTTCAGATGGCTCGGTAGATTTCCCGGATGCGATCTCTGGTCATGATCGTTTTCCAGTCTTTTCCAAGGGCGTTTTCCCAGAGAGGATCCAGGATGAGGGCTACATCGATCATTCGTTCGACTTGTTCGTCCGTTGTGGACCGAAGGACGTTTTGAGGCAGGGTGATGTCCTGGTAATCCATCATCTGTCTGAATTCCCGAACCCCTTCCGGATAGTAGGGCTCCAGTTGATTGAAGACGAGGCAGTTGCCGATGCCATGGTGAATGCCCAGCACGAAGGAAAGCCCATAGGACAGGGCATGGGCGATGCCGACCTGAGAATAGGCGATGCTCATGCCACCGAAATACGAGGCCATCATGAGACGGTCGTCACTGTCCGGCAAGTCTTTCAGAAAGACGTCCCGGCATAGGTCCATGGCCTTTTCGCCGTAGGCCTGGCTGAACATGTTCAGGTAGGTCCCTTCGAGGGATTCGACGCAATGGATGTAGCAGTCCATGCCGGTATAGAAACGCTGCTCTTTCGGGGCATCCTGGATGAGCTCGGGGTCGAGAACGACTTGGTCGAAGACCGTGAAATCCGAATTGATGCCGAGTTTCTTCTTCGGGCCCGTCAAAACGGTCGTCCGGGATACCTCGGCGCCGGTTCCGGACAGGGTCGGAACACCGACATGGTACACCGCCGGATTCCGGATGAGGTCCCATCCCTGATAGTCTGCGGAAGAGCCCGGATTGGTGAGCATCAGAGATACTGCCTTGGCGAGATCCATGACACTGCCGCCGCCGATGCCGATCACTCCATCCGGGAGCTTTGGAGAAAATGCATGGACTTGATCCCGAAGCCGATCGACCTGGGAGGTTTTCGGCTCGTCCTGGACGTTGACGAGTATCAGCATATCACAGGAGTGGAGGGGCAGACGCTTTCGCAGCGGAGCGTCCTGAAAGACGTCGTCGAGTAAAAACACCATGTATCCATCGGATTGGGTGCGATGGGGCTGGAGAATGTCATCGAGCTGGTTGAAGGAACCTCTGCCGAATACAACGTGAGAGACGACTTTGAAATTACGGAACATGGGTGATTCTCCGGAACAGTGGGATTGGTGATGGGTATGGGACGGGTGCCAGGGATACAGAAAGATTTCAGAAATATCTGTTGAGCACCTGCTGCATGGCTTCGATCCGCTTGGCCAACACGTCATCCGTCCAGTTCAGCTTGATCTGCATGGCGATGGCTCGGGAAATGAGGGTGTCTGACTGGGGCAGTCGGATGTTGTCGTAATCCGGTCGATCCGAAAAGAGATGAATGGGCATGCGTGCCGGAGATCGCAGTTGTTTGAAATGCTCCCATTTTCGGATGTAGTGCCAGTTGTTGTCGTAATAGTAGAAGCATCCATCGACACCGGCGGTTGCAAGGTCTGCAGCGGCGCGGCGGGCTGCATCCTCTTCCGGCAGAAAGAAGGTGAGAAAGGTTGCCGAATCTCCGGATTCGTCCGGAATTTCCCGGAAGGACAAACCGGGAATTTCTCGAAGGGCGTAGCGGATCGCCGATTTGTGTTTCCGCTGCCGCTTCATCATCAGATCGAGCTTGCGCAACTGGGCGAGTCCGACGGCAGCGTTCAATTCACTGATCCGGTAATTCGTTCCCAGAATGGGATGGTCTTCCAGACCGCGGTCGGATCCGATGTGATCATGTCCGTGATCGGCGAATTGATCGGCAAGGCGATACACCACCGGATCGTCCGTGATGACGGCTCCACCTTCCCCGCAGGTGACTGTCTTCACCGGATCGAAGGAGAAACAGCCGGCTTTTCCGAAGGTGCCCAGGGCTTTTCCATGAAAGGATGCACCGAGGGCCTGGCAGGCGTCTTCGATCAGGATGAGCCCGTGTTTGTCGCAAACCTGCTGAATCCGGTCGATCCAGGCCATGGAGCCGCACATGTGAACGACGATGACGGCCTTTGTCCGTGGAGTCATGCGCTCTTCGATGCAGCCTGGATCCAGACAGAGGGTTCTGTCGATCTCGGAGAAGACCGGAATGGCTCCGATGTTCAGAACGGCTTCGATCGTTGCGATGAAGGTGAACGGCGGAACGATGACCTCGTCACCTGCGCCGATGCCGCAGGCGGCAAGCGCCGTATGGAGGGCCGCCGTTCCGCTGGCGCACAGGTGGCAGTGGGCGACATCGATGCGTTTGCAGAGCTCCGCCTCGAAGGCTTTGGCCTTCCAGTGGCCGTTTCGCATGGCATCGAACCCATATCGGAACAGCACTCCTGTATCGAGCACATCCATCACTTCCTTACGTTCTTCCTCCCCGAACCATTCAAATCCAGGCATTGCTTGTATCTCCTATATCGTTACTCATTTCCTGTATCCCAGTCTCCATGCTCTGGCCCGGCAATGAAGGGAAATCGGTGGCCGGCTCTTTTTTGCGACTCCATCAGCCATGAGGCGTTCGAATTTTGGCTTTTTTGGTCAATACCGGTTTTTTCAAGGCCTTGACCGGCGCCTTGACCCGTTGGGGCTGGCCATAGCCGAAGAATTCGCGGATCATCAGCCGGGCATATTGACCTGCCCGGGTGCCTCTCTGGTGCTCATGGCCGACCATGACCGAGACGGCGATGGCCTTTCCGGTATGTCGATCGGCACCGAAACCAACGAACCAGTCATAATGAACGTCGTGGGCATCGTTGTCCATCGTTCCCGTTTTGCCGCCCATTTCCAGTCGGGCCAGGATTGGGTCATTCTGATATCCCGCAAAAGATCGCCTGCCCGTTCCGCTGTCAATGGTAGCCCCCATCATGGTGCGCAGGATGGATGCCGACTCGGGGGACAAGGCTTGGCCGACCGTTGAGATCTGATGAACATAGACGCGGTTGCCGAAGCTGTCCCTTACTTGATCCACCAAAGAAGGTGCCGGTATCCTGCCGCCGTTCAGGACGGCCGAGGCGATCATGGCGCCATGGACAGGGGACAAGCGGGTGGTGCGGTTGTAGCCGCTTGCGATTTCTGCAAGATGAAAGGATTCGGCCGAAATCCGGCACGGACTGGTTTCCAGCGGCAGGTCGAAATCGATCCAACGGTTGAAACCGAAAGCGTAGGCATATTGATCGAGGGTATTCTTGCCGAGGTGGATGGCTCCGATCTTACCGAAAACGGGGTTGACCGACTGGGCGAAGGCATCTCTTAGGGAAATCCGTTGGGCGGCGGCCCGGTTGGTGATCTGGGACGGATAGAGAGTATGCTTGTTTCCCGAAAACGGGATGGTGGAAGATGGTTCCAGATCGATCCGGTCTAGGGCTGCGGCGGCGGTCACGATCTTGAACACGCTGGCTGCCGGATAGTCGCTCTGCGTGCAAGGGTTGATTCCCGGCCGGAGCTTGTCGAATCCGATCATGGCCAGGATGCGACCCGAAAAAGGATCCATGACGACGATACCGATATGGCGGGAGGTTTTGGTCATGAGATGGTTCAGTGCCCTCTGTTGAAGCCGTGAATCCAGGCTCGTATCGATCTGGTAGGTCTGGTTCTGGTAGGCGATACGAAAATCCGTTTCCGTGCTGGTATAAACCGGTCGGTTTTGCAGCATGGCCCGAATGTCGTTTCGTCCGAATGCCGTTGTTTTCGACGGAGCAGGTTGCTTCTTCCGAACGGATTGAGCGGCATCGGCTCCAGGCGGAGGGAACTTTCCGGTACCGTCGTTCCATCCCAGGTAACAGAAGAGCGCAACCATGAAGCCGATCAACCCCACCAGCATCCACCTGCGTCTTCTGCTTCGTTGTTCGACGTGATGCTTCATGGCTTCCAGATAACCGGCCCAATCGGAGGATCCGGTTGAGGAGCCAAAGGGGAAAGATGAATCGGTCATGATCGAAAGCCCTTTCCGTTAGCGGATTCCGGTGCCTGGAAGAACGGGTTTGTCGACGGTGAGAACGGAGGAACCTGCCTCGGATGCAGCAGCCAGCAGCATGCCCTGGGATTCGACGCCCATCAGTTTCGTCGGTTTGAGATTGGCGACGATGACGATCTGTTTTCCGATCAGGGCTTCCGGTTCATAGCTTGAAGCGATTCCTGCGACGATGGTGCGCTGCTCGGCATCGCCCAGAGAGACGGTCAGCCGGAGCAATTTGTTGGCTTTGGGGATGCGTTCGGCTGCCGTAACAGTGGCGACCCGAAGGTCGAGGGCCTTGACTTGATCGATGGTGATTTCCGATCGGGATTCGGGCGGGGTCATCTTGGGCGGTTCCGTCTTTGGGTTGTCGGTTTGGGGTTGAACCTCGATTCGTGGGAACAGGGTGAACGGAGGCTCGATGCGGGTGCCGGGTTTCAGCAATCCCCAGGTGGAAACCGCATCGAAGAGCTGACTGGAAGACGAATCGTCCGCACCAAGGCGCCGTAGGATGGTTGAGGCTGTTTGCGGCATGATCGGCTGGATGAAACCCGCAATGATTCGCAGACCCTCCAGGAGGGTATAGAGGACGTCGTCCAGTTCGGGCCCGTTCGGGTCTTCCTTGAACAGGCGCCAAGGTTGTGCGCTGTCAATCCGTTTGTTCAAGTGGTTCACGAATTCCCAAACGACGCCCAAGGCCTTGTGAAACGCCCAATCGACCATGAACCGTCGGTATTGATCGGCCGTATGGGCAGCGAGGGATGCGGTCCGGCGGCTTTCTTCGGAGGGATCTCCGATGTCCGGAACCGTTCCGTTCCGATATTTGTGGACCATGGCGATGACCCGTGAAAAGAGGTTTCCCAGATCGTTCGCCAAATCGGCATTGATGCGGGTGACGACGGCATCGTGGTTGAAGTTCGCATCCAGGCCGAAGGTCATCTCCCGGAGCAGGAAATAGCGCAACCCATCCAATCCATAGACGTTTCGGATATCCAAAGGATCGATGACGTTGCCCAGGCTCTTGGACATTTTGCTTTGATCGACGTTCCAGTAACCGTGGACGTTCAGGTGTCGGTAGGGTTCGATACCTGCAGCCTTCAGGATGATGGGCCAGTAAATACCGTGAGGTTTGAGAATGTCCTTCGCTACCAGATGCTGTGCCGTCGGCCAGAAGCGATGGAACCGCTCCTCGTCAGGATAGCCGAGAGCGGAAATGTAATTGAGGAGTGCATCGAACCAGACATAGGTGACATATCGGTTGTCGAAGGGGAGGGGGATTCCCCAGTCAAGCCGCTTTCTAGGTCGGGAGATGCACAGGTCCTCGAGGGGTTCGCGCAGGAAGGACAGCACCTCGTTGCGGTATCGTTCGGGTCGGATGAAGTCGGAATGGTTCTGGATATGATCGATCAGCCATTGTTGATAGCGGCTCATCCGAAAAAAGTAATTCGCTTCCCGGATGGGCTCCGGCGGAGTTTGGTGGTCCGGGCATTTGCCCTCCACCAGTTCGCGTTCCTGATAGAAACGCTCGCATCCGAAACAGTAGAGCCCTTCGTATTCGCTGAAGTAAATGTCTCCCGAATCGTAAATCCGATCGAGAATGCTTTGGACGACGCGGATATGCCGCTCCTCCGTCGTTCGGATGAAATCATCGGGTTCCGTTCCCAACTGGGGAGGCAGGGCTTGAAAGAGTGCACTGGTTCGATCGACGTATTCGCGGGTGGAGATGCCGCTTTTTTCAGCTGCACGGACGATCTTGTCGCCGTGTTCGTCGGTTCCGGTCAGAAAGAACGTTTCTTTTCCGAGCATCTGGTGAAATCTGCGGACGACGTCTGCGACGATGGTCGTATAGGCATGTCCGAGATGGGGAGGGGCATTGACGTAGTAGATGGGTGTGGTGATGTAAAAACGGTCTTTCATGCATTCTCCTTGGGCGGTTCGGTCGTGATCTCCGACAGCGGAAAATCGATCTCCGTCCCGTCTTCCAGGCGCACGCCGATGCGGCGGCAAATGGGATTCTGCCGGATCACCTTTCCGGGGCCCTGAGGGGTCGTGACGATCCTGCCGACTTTGGGCATGTCGGCCTTTAGATGTTTGTAGGTGTCCACCTCGTAGGTCAGGCAGCACATGAGTCTGCCGCAAAGACCCGAAATTTTGGCCGGGTTGAGGGAAAGCCCTTGCTCCTTGGCCATTTTGATGGACACCGGGCTGAAATTGTTCAGAAAGGATGTGCAGCAGAGTTCCCGGCCGCAGCGTCCGATACCGCCGCACATCTTGGCCTGATTGCGAATGCCGACCTGACGCATTTCGATCCGGACCCCCAGTTCCTTGACCAACATCTTGATAAGCTGCCTGAAATCGACGCGGTTTTCGGATGTGAAATAAAAGGTCAGCTTCGAGCCGTCAAAGGTGCTCTCTACCTGAAAGAGATTCATCGGTAGTTGAAGCGTCCGGATGCAGCTTTCACAATAGGCGAAAGCCTGTCGCTCGAGCTGGGTGTTCTTTTCGAGCTGCTCGAAGTCGGCATCCACAGCCAAGCGGTAGATTTTCTTGAGTTCCGGCTTCCGACCATCGTCTTCCTGAAGGATGGACGGCGTGACGACAAGGCCCAACCCCAATCCCTGCTGGGTTTCTACGATGACCGAATCCCCGATTCTCAGGACGAAATGCCCGGCATCGAAATCATATATTTTCCCGGCGGGTTTGAACCGGACCCCTACAATTTTGATCATCGTGTTTCCGTCAGGCCAACGTTAAAACCAGGTTGTCCATCATCAATTTGAGATTGGCCCGGCCATGCGTTTTTCGGCGCATGCGGGTCAATGCTGCAAGGGTTTCGGTCAGATCGCGTGTCGTTCGGTGCTGGACCGCCCGGGCGATTGACTCGCGTCTGTCGACATTCAGCAGCCGCGAGCTGCCGTATCGGATACAAAGCGCGTCTCGATACCAGCCCGCCATCCAGTCGAGTGTTTCGTCGAGGTGATCGGCCCTGGAGAGCAGTAGTTCCCCGAACAACAATCGTTCAGACGGATGGAAACGATCCATCTGCTCCAAACCATCCAATACCCACTCCCGCCACAGGAACCATTTGGTTTCAGCCATCAAAAGCGCCCGTTTCATGCTTCCGGAGCAGACGGATGCAATCCGTTTGCTTGTTTCCGCATCGATACCGTGTTCTTGCTGGAGCAATGTCACAATGGTTCGATGAGGCAGCGGGCCGAACGTCACTTGCTGACACCTGGAGCGGATCGTCGGGAGCACGTTCTCGATTTCTTCAGCAACCAGAACGAAATGGGTGTTGTCGGGCGGTTCTTCAAGGATTTTCAGGGCGGCGTTGGCGGCCCCCGGGTTCATTCGTTCCGCCTGATCGAGAACCACCAGTCGCTTGCGGGTGGCGAAGGCTTTCTTCTCGAGTGCGGCGCATACTGAACGGATCTGGGCGACACGGATTTCATGCTTCTCCGGTTCAATGACGATCAGATCCGGATGGTTTCCGCCGGCCAGGGTTCGACAGCTGGAACATTCGCCGCAGGCCGTTGCGGAAGATGGATGTCGGGTTTCGCAGTTCAGCACGAGTGCAAGGGCTCTTGCGGTGCGCATTTTCCCGACGCCCTGCGGTCCGGCAAACATCCAGGCGTTGGGAATGCGTCCGCAGGATACCGCCTGTTTCAAAAGGGTGACTGCGCCCTCCTGTCCCTGAATGTCATCGAATCCGGTCACGGGAAAATCGGTTCACCCTTTCCTTCAGTTCCTTGCCTGCCTTGAAGAAGGGCAGTTTCTTGGGTTCGATCTGCACTTTTTCGCCGGTTTTGGGATTTCTGCCGATATAGCTATCGTAGGATTTAACAAAAAAACTGCAAAGCCCACGGATCTCAACCCGATCTCCTCTCTGAAGCGCATCCCGCATGCTATCGAAAAAAATCTCAACAACCCGGGTGGCCTCCATCTTGGAGATGTTCGCTTCATCCCGCAAGGCCATAATCAAGTCCAGTTTGTTCATGCATCCTCCTGTGAATCGATGAGGGAAGGGTATGGGGTGGAGGCTTTGTGGGAAGGATGGGGCCAAGGGGTATCCGAAACGGCAACCGTTTCGGCCTGACGCTCCTTTCCAAAGCACATCACAGCATCAATAAACAAATCCATCATCAAAGTCAATCACTTATCCATTCAAAGCAGGGATCCCTCGGCGTCTTCGGTTTGCGACCCCGCCCTCCTGCTGGAGGCCCAACACTCCCGAAAAGCACGAGGAAGGCGACTGTTTGTGAGTCCATCCCATTTGGAACAACGAAAAGGGTCGTTGGGATCCGGATAATGATTTCTGGGACCTATGACCCAACGATCGTCAACAGGATTTCTCGGCGCCCATCCTGCAGCGAATGGCCTGCATGGTCATGTGGCACAGGATGACATGAATATCCTCGATTTTCTGCATGTCGTTGCTGGGTACGATCAGAGCGAGATCAACGAGTGGTGCGAGTCGTCCGCCCTCATATCCGGTGATGCCGATGGTAAAGGCTCCTTGCCCGGATGCGTAGGAAACGGCCTCGAGAACATTGGGGGAATTGCCGCTGCCGCTGAATGCAACGACCGTATCCCCAGGCTGGAGAAAGACCTTCAGCTGTTCGATAAACACCGATGCATAACCGATATCGTTCGAGAGTGCCAGCAAGGTGGGGATGCTGTCGTTCAGGCACAGCATGCGAAACTTCTTGGGAAGACCGTATCCACATCCCTTGTTGATGTCACAGGCGAAATGGGATGCAGTTGCTGCGCTGCCTCCGTTACCCATGACGAAAATGGTACGGTTGTTGTCATAAGCGGAAAGCATCGCATCAACGAATCGTTCGAAGCCTTCCAGATCGAGATCTCCAATGATCCGGCACAGAGATTCGAGGTATTGAGAGCCAAATTCGCGAAATGTCAGCATAGGTGATGGTCCTGATTCAGATATTCAACGCCTTGGGCGGCCATTCCTCAAGGGCGGCTTGGTACGATTCCGGTGTGCCGATGTCCCGAAGATAGGCGTTCAGCACGGTGCCGAACATCCGATTCACCAGACGGGGCAGGATGTCATGGCCGATATCGAGAATCCCGGAATCTCGGAATTCAACCGGTTGTGGAAACACTTCGAAAATGGCTTCGGAAGCCACATAGATGCCGGCATTGGCCAGATCGCCGCGGGGTCGCCGGGGTTTTTCCTCAAATGCCGTGATACGACCTTCCGGGTCGATGGAAGCGATGCCGCATGCGGCCGGATTGGGCGCATGAAACAAGGCCATCGTCAGGATGCCGCCTTGCTGCAGGGTTCGACGGTGAACATGGAACAGGTCCGTCAACTCCGCATTGGTCAGGTTGTCAGCATAGGCGATCAGAAACGCCTGCTCGTTGGTGACAAAATCCCGATTCCGCCAGAGAGTGCCCGCACTCCCCAGAAGGACGTCTTCATGGGATATCTCGATATTCAACCGAACATCCTTCTGGTGACATCGGAGAAAGGATTCGACCTGCTCGGCAAGGTGGTGCGTGTTGATCAGGACATCGGAAATTCCGTGCCGCTCGAGAAGCTCGAGCCAGATGGCCAGAAGAGGCTTGCCGCCGATCGGAAGCAGGCACTTGGGCATGGTGTTCGTGAGGGGTCGCAGTCGGGTCCCCTTTCCGGCTGCGAGCAGAAACGCCTTCATGGAAAACCCCTGACTTTCCGGATGACGTTCAACCGCTTCATGTTGTTCTCGGCGGACTCGAGAATCTCTCGATGTCCTTCCTTCCGAAGAAGCTCTTCCCAATACCGTTCGATGCTGTAGGCAACGGTGCGTCTGGGAAACCAGCCCAGGGATTGAAGGCGGGTCGTGTCCGAAACGATATGGCGGGTGTCTCCGTAGCGGTAGTGTCCATCACGAACCGGTTCGATATCGATGCCGGTGATGCTCTGCATGGTCTGATAGAACGCGTTGATGGTCCAGGGGACGTTTCCGCCGACATTGAAGACCTTCCCGTCAGCTTCGTCCTTTTCGAGAACGAGAACATTGGCGTCCACCACATCTTCGATGTTGACGAAGTCTCGGATCTGTTGCCCATCTTCGAAGATACAGGGTGGTCGTCGGTTGTAGAGCGAGAGGGCGAAAATGCGCATGGCACCCGAGTAAGCGTTAAAAATCGACTGTCGGGGACCCTGGACGATGGAATAGCGCATTACAACCGATGGTATGCCATAGCGTGAGCCGAGATGGACGGCTATGGCTTCTTCGGCATGTTTGGAGATCGCATAGGGATTGCATGGATGGATCACCGTTTCGTCGGAAGGCAGCCACTGCAAGGGGCAGTTGCATACTGGGCATTCGTGATCCCATTTCCCCTGGGACAATTGGGCCTCAAGCCGGATGCTGGGATAGATGAACCGGTCGGCGCTCGGGGCGCATTGCGGGCAGTGGTATCGGCCTTCTCCCATGACGGCCTGGCTGGCTGCGACGATGATTTTTCGAATAGGCAGCCGCCATTCGACGATAAGTTCATAGATGAGGGCCGTCGAGACCGTATTCACCGAAAAAAATGTCGAGAAGTCCGGGAGGTAATCCTGATAGGCGGCAAAGTGGTAAACGACGTCGATGTCCTTCAATGCGTGCAGGAGAATGTCCCGATTTCGAACGTCTCCTTGAAGGAAATCGATGCGATCGTCGAGATAATCGGGCTTTCCGAGGGGATGAACCGCAGGCTGCAGATTGTCGAGAATGCGTATCCGGTGCCCGAGGGAAAGCAGCCGGTCCGCTGTATGGGAACCGATGAATCCGGCTCCTCCAGTAATCAGTATGTGCATGGGATGATCATAAAGGTTGTGGAGATGAATCCGTTGAATGGTCGGAGCTTCCATCGTTGATGGGCCCGCAAAAAGTCGCTAACCACCGATTTCCATGCGACGATGACGAGACTTTTTGACTTTTTGCGACTCCATCATCGTTGATGAGGTCGCAAAAAGTCAGGAGGTCTCTGTCGAGTCGCGGGGTGACTGGGGAACCTTTTTCGCAGCAGTCTCAAAAGGCTTCCCCAGCCACCCCGCTGATGCCCGGCATTTCCCAAAAGCACGGGAAAAGAGACTTTTTGCGACGCCATCATCGTTGATGGGCTCGCAAAAAGTCAGGTTATCCAGATTGACCCGCAGGAAGGCGGGTGAATGTTTCTCAGCAGCGGAAAAACTCAATTGTTTGTGAGCGCATTGGTCATTTACTGGGATAGCTTCTGTGATCGAAAATGATCTTGCTGCCGCTGTTTTCCATCATGAACGGCAATTCCCGGTATTCCTTCATGGCTTCGAACACCTGGTTCTGATTTTCTCGCGGCACGATCAGCATCAGAAATCCACCTCCGCCGGCGCCCGCGATCTTTCCGGCTATCGCACCGGCCTGGATGGCCTTCTCGTACATGACGTCGATTTCGGGGGTTGATATGCCTCGAGCCAATTCTTGTTTCAGCCGCCAGTTGTCGGCCAGCAGTCTGCCGCACAGTTCGATGTCGGCTTCTGCCATGGCTCTCGAAAAGGGATCGACCAAATCGACCATCTGCTGAAGCCGGGAAAAAACGTCTGGATGGCGATAGTTGTCCTTCTGACGGGTCAGGATGGTGTCTGCGTTTCGGGTGAGGCCGGTGAAATACAAAAGCAGGGAAGCCGAAAACTTCCGTTTGGCCTGGCTGCTCATGACGATCGGGATCCGTTCAGTCCGTCCATCCGGAAGGAACACGAACTGGTTGGCGCCGCCGAAGGCAGCCGCATATTGATCCTGTTTTCCGATGGGCTTTTTTAGAATGTCGATTTCGATCCTACAGGCTTCCCGGGCCAGTTGTTCCGCTGTGACCAGGACATTCTGGTAGGTATACAGGGCGTGTAGCAGGGCTACCGTGATCGAACTCGAGCTGCCCAGTCCCGATCCGGTGGAAGGGATATCAGCAAGTGTCGTGATCTCGATCCCCTTTTCAACACCGGTGATCTTCATGGCTTCCCGAACGAGGTCATGGCGGATTTCCGAAACCGACCCGACGCATTCCTTCCGGGAATAATTGATATAGATGAGATCGTCGAAGCGTTCCTTGACGATGGCGTAAACGAATTTGTCGATGGCTGTACATACCACCTTCCCCTGGGATCGGGTATAGAAATCCGCGATGTCGGAGCCGCCGCCGACAAAACTCAGGCGAAGAGGGGTTCTCGCGATGATCATGGATCGGAGGCCTCTGTCCGGAAGGGAGGATCGCTTTCAGGGATCGCCTCCCTTGCCGGTTATGGAATCATTGTACGGAGATGATCTGATAAGGGGAGCTCAACATGCTGTTTCTGCCGCCGAAAATGTCTTCGAATTCTCTGCTTGGGGTTGCACTGCCGAAGCCGCCGATACCGAAGAGGTTGAGCAGCAGAACATAGCGTCGATCGTCGAGTTCATCGATGTAGCGTACGTCGATGGACCAGCATTGGGAGACGTATTTGAGGCCGAAGCCCGAGGCGATCCTCTGGTCGTCATAGAGGTTTCGTTCGTAATCCGTATAGGCCCGGAGATTTCGGGTGATGCTGAGGAGTAGATTCGTATAGATAGATTCTGCGAAATCTCTCTCGTAGCGATATTCCACAAACAGTTTGTCGCCTCGATCGTCGGCAATCAACGAACCGACATTGCGGGTACGGAAATCGCCTTCGTAATGACTGTATTTGGCATCCGCCTGAAGGGTGAGGTAGCGGAAGGGTTCATATTGAATTTCGCCGTAAATGGGCGTGAAAGGCTGCGGATCGTCATGATTGGCCTTGTAGATGTCGTAGCTTTGTTCGACGTAGAAGCGCAGAAATTCATTGTACAGATAATCCGTGGGTAGGTACATTTCTGAGGAGGTTGTACCGCCTGCTTCGCTTGGCTTTGGCCTCGATTTCGAAATCAAGGTATTGGTCAAGGAATAGGTCAGCAGATTTTCCCGTTGGATTCGGTCGGTTTTGTCGAAATAGGGATAGTCGTTCTGGTTGTAATCCGGAATATAGGAATAGATGATCTGGGGTCGGATGACATGCTTCAATTTTTCTGTCGATCCGGTCGAAAAGGGGAAAACGCGGAAAAGCTCCGTCGACAGATCGAGTTGAACGTCGTACATGTTCCGGTTCATTGTGGTGTTGCTGTCCTGCGGGCGCTCACTGAACTCGTCGACATACCAAGCCGTTTCCCGAACACCGACGGAAGGTTCGAAGGTGAAATAATTCCGGAAGCGGTACGGATAGGATATCCGGGGATAGAGGTCCGCACGGTGTCCTCGCGTGCCGTCTTTGCGGTAATAATTGACGTATTGGGAGGAAACCTCGAAGTACATCGGTGTGGATGGGATTTCCTTCTTGGAGCCGTAAAAATCGACGACCGGAAGCTTCTGAAGGGTTGGATCGGTATCCGACCATCTGCGGTAGATGACGTTGTCGTAATAGCGCGCTTCTGCGTTCAGGGTGTAACCGGACCAGTACTTGCTGATATTGAAACGATTGAGGCGGACAGGATCGTTGTAATCGTCGAGGTCTCTTCCGAAGATCCTGAAAAATTCGAGATCGGAATGATCGAAGCCCAAGTAGCCGTGCCGGAAGTCCTGCAGATAGTCCTGATCGCTGACGATGTCGAGATCGAGTTTGGCATGGAATCGATTGGGAAGGGCTTGATCATGCTTCATGCGGAACCAGTAACGGTCCTCATTGGGTCTCAGTGCGTTGTCACCCGGATATCCCCAGTCCTGACTTGCCGATCCGATGCCATTGTCGACCTTGTCGTCTCGTAGATAATCGAAAATGGCCGTTCCTTTCGATTCCGGGCCCAGCACGTAACGGTATTCGGCGCCGACCTTTTCACCCCGCTTGGCGATGTGCATCGCATAGAAGGTTGCATCGGAGCTGTTGGATATGGCCCAATAAAACGGCTGGGTGTACTCGAATCCGTTTCGTTCGGAGATCGCGAGTTCCGGCAGGAGCAATCCGGACTGACGTTTGGTTTTGGCCGGAAAGATCATGTAGGGGGCGTAGAGGACCGGGACATCCCGGGTTTGAAACGTTGCGTGGCTCAGGGTTCCGTAACCTTCGATGGTGACATTGACGTTTCTTCCGGTAATTTTCCATGCGGGTTTGGGTCCGTCGCATGTTGTGAGGGATGCCTTTTCCGCTTGGTAGGTTTGCTCGCCGGTCTTTTGGATGCGTTCCCCGCTGATGTAAAAGTGGTTTTCCTGAAGAAAAATCGTTCCTTCATACAACGTACCTGTCTCGCTGACCAGATCGACATCGATGGCGTTTCCAGTCAATAGGTCGTCCCCGGCCGCCATGACCACGTTGCCGCTGGCATGAGCCAGCATTTTCTTGTGGTCGAAACGGACAAAGTCTGCCGAAAGCCTTTTGTTCAGCTTCGTTATCGATACATTTCCTTTTGCGATATATACTTCGTTTTGACTGTCGTAGGAAAGTTCATCTGCAGCGATATGCCAGGGGATGGATGGATCATCCTTGGTGAAGTCTTCCTTGCTTTGGACAAAGGACCATGCCCCTGTCGGATGAAAGGTCATCAGAACGAGAACGAGCATGAGGACGATTCGGCCGAACGACGGTTGGATAGGGAAATAACGGTGAGATGTTCTCGGCAACGGGGTATGAGCGTTGAGGCATTTCGGCATGGGATGCTCTTTTCGAATCCTTGAGGGTAAAGGTATCGGCTTGGGCGCTCCTACTGTCTTCTTGAAAGAAATAAAGCCTACTCGGAACGAAAAGTCAAGGTTTATCCGCTCTATCGAACCGATAAATTCCCGTAATCCCGTCTGAATGAGCCATGCACTTTGTGGCCTTTCCATCCTTGTCGTTCATTGCTGATGGCCCCAGCCCAAGCTCGTAGGATCGGGCTGCTGGCCAGAATGGAAAGAGCGGAGTACTGAAATGCCGTGGCTGGATCGATACCGAACGGAGAAGAGATTGATCACGGGGGGGGATCGGGGCTCTCTGGAGGCACAGAGAATGTATTGACGACAGCCGCATTTCTGCACTATAAGAAATCCGTTAAGAATGCCGATGCCGCATCATTGCTCTTGGTGGATGAATGTTCTGGTCATCGGGCGCTGCCCCCCATCGCTCATACCCGACAATACCGGGAATTGGGGCTGGAGAGACTTCTTCAAATATCATCCTTCGAAGATGGCGGATGCGCAATCCATCGACGATTTGGATTCAGAGAAGCGATGTGGCCTTTCCATTTCAACTGAGGGGAACGGATATGAAGAAATGTGACTATGCGAAGATCGGCCTTCCGTTGGCAATTGCTTTTGCAGCCGTCATCTCGTTTTCCTGCGCCCAGCAAAAAGCCCCCGTATCCGAAGTTCTCAACCCTCCTCCCATCATCCCCCAATACACCAAGATGGACAGCTATGGATATGTGCTGCCAGACACCACGGTCAATTGGATTCTGGTTCGAGACAATTTCACCGGTCTCGTCTGGGAAATGAAACGCAATCGGGATGGTGTCAAAAACTATGCGGATCCCCATGACGCAGACAACACCTACACCTGGTACGATCACAACCTGGAAGAAACTACCGGCGCAGCTGGTGTCAACATGGAAGGAATGGACACCGAAGATTTCATCGCCTCGCTCAATGCTTCTCGATTGGGCGGTTATACCGATTGGAGGCTCCCGACCAACGAAGAGTTCTGGACCCTTTCGGAATTGGGCAGAAACACCCTGGCGCTCAATCCGGCCTATTTCCCGACCGTCATGAATTCCTTTTACTGGACAAATGAAACCAGCAAGCTCCAGCCGAACCATGCCTGGGGTGTCAGCATGGGAAGCGGGTACGGGTCCTTCCGGCACAAGGGAAATCCGGGGTATGTCATGGCGGTCCGGGGCCAGATCCGCAAAGAGTGGTACGAACAGTTCCATCCCAAGACATCCAACTAAATCCTCTTCATGCGAATAACGATCGAATTTTTAGGGCTTACCTCCCTTTCGAAGGCATTGGGGAAATCCATCTCGGCAGATCTGGCCGATGACAGCCGCGTTGCGGATATGGTTCGGTGGCTGGTTGCACGATATGGGAAGAAGGCTGCCGATGCACTGCTCGATGCCGACGGACGGATGGACGACACCATCCAGGTCATCCTCAACGACGAGGGTTTCCTGAAGCGCGATGTCTGGCAGGATCGTCCGTTGAAGGATGGAGACACCGTGAAATTGATGCTGTTGGTCGGGGGAGGATGATATGAAGACACGTGTCGCAGTGGTTGGCGCCACCGGGTATGCCGGTGCCGAACTGGTCCGGATCCTTTCCGGTCATCCGGATGTGGAGCTTCGGCTGCTGACCTCCCGACAACATGCTGGGGTGCCGATCGACCGGATTTATCCGGCGTTTCACAGGCGGATCCATCTTGTATGCGAAACCTATGACCCAGAGAAAATTCGACGGGAGGCGGATGTTGTGTTCACGGCCTTGCCCCATCAGCTGCCGATGGGCATCGTTCCGGAGCTGCTTCGAGAAGGACTCAAGGTCATCGATCTGTCTGCCGATTTCCGATTCAAAAGCCGGGCATGCTATGAGGCCTTCTATCAGCCCCATACCGCACCCGAGCTTCTGCAGGAATCCGTTTACGGTCTGAGCGAATGTTTCCGGGACGCCATTCGTTCGGCTCGGCTCATCGGCAATCCCGGGTGCTATCCCACCAGTATTCTGTTGCCGCTGTTGCCGCTTCTTCGCGCGGGGCTCATTTCGCCTAAAGGTATCATTGCCGATTCGAAATCGGGTGTCAGTGGAGCCGGCCGGTCCCCTGCCGTCGGAAATCTTTACAGTGAGGTTGCCGAATCCTTCAAGGCCTATAAGGTCGGAAACCATCGCCACAACCCAGAAATCGACGAGGTGTTGAGCCTCAACACCGGTCACGATATCCATGTCACCTTCATTCCGCATTTGCTGCCCATGAGCAGAGGGATGCTCTCCACCATCTATGCCGAAGCTCTCCCGGACGTCGATGAAAAAACCCTTCGGGATTGCCTCAAAGCAGCCTATGCCGAATCTGCCTTCATCCGGATCCTGGACGCCAAACAGCAGCCCGATACGCGAAGTGTCCGCGGCACAAACTATTGTGATATCGGCTGCCATTTGGATGCGACCCATCGACGGCTCGTGGTCACCTCGGCGATCGACAACCTCGTGAAGGGGGCTGCCGGCCAGGCGGTGCAGAACATGAACTTGATGATGGGGTTCGATGAAACGGCCGGATTGGATGCCATGCCCTATCCATTATAGAATGGCGACCAAAGCTGGGTGTCCTTCCTTCTTATCAACGTGAAGGGAGGGAGTGCTCCTTGGTCCTGTTGCCCTGTTGTATCGCATCGTTGTGGTCTCAACCCGCTTGTTCTACATGGAATCGGTTGAATCAATCCCAAAACAACACACAAGGAGGGAGACTGAAACATGACATCGATGGTTGACAAATCCTGCAAGGAATTCATCGAGGTATTGGCTTCCAAGGCTCCGGTACCGGGAGGCGGCGGAGCGGCTGCATTGGGTGGAGCCATCGGCATGGCGCTTTCCAACATGGTGGGAAATCTGACCCTCGGCAAGAAGAAGTACGCCGATGTGGAGCCCGAGGTCAAAGATCTTCTCGAAAAAGGGTATCGGGTCATTGCCGAGTTGCAGCAACTGGTCGACAAGGATGCCGAAGTCTTCGAGCCCTTGTCGAAGGCCTACGGGCTTCCCAAGAACACCCCGGAAGAAATCAAGTTCAAGGAAGAAACCCTCGAGAAGTGTTCCAAAACGGCCTGCTCCGTGCCGATGGACATCATCCGTAAGGCATATGAAGGCATCAAGATTCATCAGCGCATGGGGCAGATCGGAACCATGCTGGCGATTTCCGATGTGGGCTGTGGGGTCGTGTTCATGAAGGCCGCTCTGATTTCCGGGAAACTCAATGTCATCATCAACTTGAACACCATCAAGGATGCGGATTTCGTTCGAGCCACCCGAGAAGAAATGGATCGCCTCGTCAACGAAGGCTGTGCCATTGCCGACGAAACGCTGAATCTGGTCATTTCCAAGCTGACGAAATAGAAGAGGAGGAAAACAGATACCATGGCTGAAATTCTCAAGGCGAAACCGGTAGCCGATGCAATGAAGGCGGACATGACGCAACGGGTGGAGGCGTTGAAGGCAAGAGGTATTACGCCGAAGCTTGGCATCATTCGAGTGGGTGCACGCCCGGATGACCTGTTCTATGAAGGCGGGGCCAAGAAGACCTGTGCCGGCGTGGGGATGGACTGTGAGGTGTTCGAATACCCGGAAACCATCGATCAGGAATCCTTCGAGAAAGCCGTGACCGAAATCGGCGCCAAGAAGGATGTGAACGGGATCCTCATGTTCTCGCCGTTGCCCAAGCATCTGAACGAGCGAAAGATTCGAACGCTGATACCGGTCGAAAAGGATGTGGACTGCTTGACGACCAACGGCGCAGCGAAGGTGTTTACGGATGATGCCACTGGATTTCCTCCCTGCACCCCGAGTGCCTGCATGGAAATGCTTCATTTTTACAACATTCCCATCAAGGGCAAGAAATGTGTCGTCGTGGGAAGGTCCCTGGTGGTTGGTAAACCATTGGCGATGCTGTTGTTGAGGGAACACGGCACGGTGACCATCTGCCACTCCAGAACCGAGAACCTTCCGGGAGTTTGTCAGGAGGGAGAAATCGTCATCGCTGCCGTAGGAAAGGCGAAAATGCTCAAAGGCAATTTTTTCAAAGCCGGGCAGACGGTGATTGATGTTGGGATCAATCCTGATCCGGACAATCCCGGAAAATACTGCGGCGATGTGGACTTTGGCCAGGCGGAACCGATCGTCGCCAAAATCAGTCCGGTACCCGGTGGTGTTGGATCGATTACGACCTCGGTTCTCTGCAAACACACCATCATGGCCTGTGAGATGCAAAACGCCTGATCTGACGCTGTCATCCCTTCCGCCGCCCCTCATTACCGGATAGCTGGGTTGAGGGGCTGCGAGGTTCAGCGGACACCTGGGGCGGGAGTTCCGCAAGAACGGATCGTTTCGTTTTTTCGAGTCCCCTGCTTTCGCAGGGGAGACCACTTGGTTCAAGTCGCCACATCCGGTAGGACGCGGTCTGTCGAAAAGAAGACGTGTTGCGGATGTTCATGATGAGGGAGGAGAAGAACGGCATGAAGAAACAAGCCTGTTTCTGGATTGTCCTGTTAACTATAGGATTTTTCGCGGTGTCGGCCCTTGCGGCGGACACCATCAAAATCGGGCTGCTCGCACCTTTGACGGGATTTGCAGCCGCCGATGGGCTGAGTGTCAAGAACGCGGTGGATCTTGCCGTAGAAAAGGTGAATGGTAAAGGCGGCATTCTGGGCAAGAAAGTGGAACTCGTCGTTTATGACGACCGGGCGGATGCAAAGGAGGCTGTTGCCCTGGCGCAGAAGTTGCTGCAGCAGGACAAGATCGTGGGGCTTGTGGCAGGCTCCTACAGCATGCCGACCCGGGCGATTGCACCTCTTTTTCAGGATGAAGGCGTTCCGCTGGTAGCTGCCTATGCCATTCATCCGGATGTCACCAAGGCGGGAGACTTCAATTTTCGGAACGGCTTCCTGGGAGCCGTGGAAGGCAGGGCAGCGGCCTACACGGCCGTTGAAATCCTGAAAGCGAAGAAGATCGCCTTGTTGACGAGTGACAATGATTTTGGGAAGACACTGGCTGAAGGGTTCAACGAATACTTGGCCAAGTTCGCCAACGGAAAGGCCCAGGTCGTTCTGGCCCAGACCTATCCCATGTCCGAAAAGGATTTCAAACCGTATCTGACGAAAATCAAGGAGGCTCAGCCCGACGTCATTTTTTCGAGCGGCTACTATTTTCAGACAGGACCGGTATTGAAGCAGGCACGCGAATTGGGGATGACCACTCAGATCATCGGTGAGGAAGGGGCCGACTCCCCAAAAACGTTGGAAATTGCAGGAGAAGCGGCCGAAGGATTCGTGATCGTCACCAATCTGAACCGGGATGACAAGCGCCCCTTCGTTCAGGAATTTCTGAAGGAATATGAAAAGCGATACAAGATTCAGCCAGACATGGTTGGTGCATCCGCCTACGATGCATTCATGATTCTGTGTGATGGTATCCGTCGGGCCAAAACGACGGAAGGCAAGGCTGTTCGAGACGCCATTGCGCAGACCAAGGATTACGACGGTTTGACGGGTGTCATCCGCGGGTTTAACAAGGGAGAAGTGGTGAAGGAAGTCCAGGTGCAGCAGGTCAAGGGCGGCCGATTTCATTATTTAGGTGTTGTGAAGGATCCTCAGCTGATCACCCCTTGATGGCTCATCAACAAATCGAAAAACCGCCACGCCCGTTGTTTCCGGCCGTCGCTGGAAGCCCAGTCTATTGCCCGTTTCCTGGGCCCATGCGACGGTCGGAAGTGACGACGTTCTCCGATGTCATCTCTCCTGGATACTCTTCCAAAACAGCCTTCTTTCAGCCGGTTTTTTCAAGCGGGGGTGAAAGATGATGGCCCCGCAAAAAGTCAGGAAGTCTCTGTCGAGTCGCGGGGTGACTGGGAAACCTTTTTCGCTGCCGCGGAAAAACTCGGCCGCCAGATCTCGTAGGATCGGGCGGATGGCCAAACAGCAAACAGAAGCTGGTTCAATCGCAACGGATTGCTTTTCAATGAAAAGTTGATCGAACACGTCCGTCCGATCCAACGATCTCCGGGCCAAACAGGGTCTGATATCCAAGGTCCGCAAGCCACCCGATCGCAGCATATTCGATTTCCGATTCGGTCAGATGTGCCATGGTTCGTCATATTGTAGGGGCGATTCATGAATCGCCCCTACATGAATCGCCTGTATGGAATTTTCCCGGTCCAATTTCCATTTCTGGGGATTGTTCAGGATGGATTCCCAGATTTTGTTGAACGATTCCTCGTCGCGGAGGATGTGTTCGTAATCATTGCGTTGCCAGACCGAAACGCCCGGTGTGTTGCGCATTTCATTGATGCGTTTTTGCGACTCCATCAAGGATGGCTGTCGAAAGAAAGGTCGCTGGAAAAGGCGGTAAGTGTTTGGCTGCTGGCAAGGGGCGAAGTCAACAGTCCGGCCAACAGCCCCAAAAAGCAGAAACAGACTGCAAGCCCGGAGTCTCTCATCATGTGCGTTTTCTTCGCTGTATTCAGTGCCATAATGGTTTCCTGTTTGCTCAGACACTCTATCGAGGACGGATACAATCATCAATAGCCATCATCCCGGTAGTTGCAGTTCCCTTGCTCGTCTGTCGCCGGAATCTCCGTCGAGAGATCGATCTGTGCATACGGGTCCGGTTGCCCGTCGGTTGTGCTGTATTTCGGAGGGTTCATCGTGCTCGATGGCATATGGACCACCGGTGAGAAGCCAAATTCGGGGACATTCGCCCGGAGCTGCAAGATTTGTTCTTTGGTGACCCGTAGCACCAAAAGGTCGAAAGACCAGATGAGGCTGGGGCCGATCCTTCGGATATCCGGGCAATGCGCCTGGACGCTGTTCAATGCGCACGCCACCGTATCGTTGGCTACCGGGAAATGGGTGGCGACCGTAAGCCGTGGACGGGGGGTGATCTGGCTGAGGAGGTAACCGAAAGCCCCCTGTGGCGTGTGGGAACTGTTTTGGATGTCCTTCAGACCATTGACCGTTTGCAGAAAGGTTTCGTACAGCGGATCATCCGGTTCGGGAGGCGCGCTGAGCCCCATGTTCTTGAATGCCCATACCTCCGCCGGAGGGACCATCTCGTGGATGAATACGTCCACGCCCTTACCGCCGTTGATGGCCTGATCCCTGGAGCGAATTTCCGGCTTGGTGTCACTCGTGTAAATCATGGTCAGGCCGTTCCACTCGAGTTTGTAGCCGATGGAGCCTTGCCGACAATGGATCACCGGGAAATGGGTGATCTTGACCCCGGTTTCCTTGTTGTGATAGGCGACGTTGTCGCCTTCCACCGCTCCGTAATTCCACCATTTCAATTCGATGGGTACCAGAGCGTAGGCATCGTCTGCAGGGTCGTCATCGACGGGTACGGGATCGACAGGCAACCCCCAGCTTTCCTTGGTAGGCGGTTTGTATCCGGGATAACTGGTCGTCTGGAAACTGAAGCTCTCGGTATGCCAGCGCACGGCTCTGCGCAGGTTTTCACAGAAGGCTTTTGTGCCGTCATCATAATACTTGCCCGATCCTTTCGGGCTCTCCATGTTGGAAGATGCAGGTCCCCAGACATATAGGGGGGATTTGCGGTCCGCTGAAGGTCCAAAACAGTAAATGTGGGTCAGATCGCTCATGTGGTCTCCGTGCAGATGGGCAATGAAGACCTTGTCCATCCTACCGAATCCGATGCCCATGGCGCCGTAATTGGCACATACCCCGGAGCCGCAGTCGAAGACGAACTGGTCGGCCTTTCCCATGGCGTTTCCAACCTCCACGAAGATGCTCATCATCTGCTGTGCGCGACGAACCGGCGGGATGCAGGATCCCAGAAACGTGATTCGCATTTCGTTGGGTAAAAGCGGCGTATTCGGGTCTTTCGGATCGAGCGGATTATACGTGGGCAGGCGTTCGAAATAGGTATAATGCTGGGTCATTGAGGAGAGCGCTCTCCAGTTGCATGGCTGCACAGGAAGACAGCCTTCTGCGGCATCGGCGTTTTCTACGCCTGATCCGATCATGGCGCTGCCGATGGCCAGGCCGCCGACGGCCAGCCCGGAAAGCTTCAATGCTTCCCGTCTGGTGATTCCTCTAGGGGTTTTCGGATCATTTGTGTCCATCTTTGTTTCCTTTCGCATATAGGGGGTGTTGTGTCACGGGGCGGAGACCTTGTTCAAACGCCTCTTTTCGATTCCTTCTACCAAATCCTCGATGGTCAACAGTCGGAAAGGCTCACCGGAAAGCACCAGCATCGTATGATTCTCCAGATCGACACCGATCAGCATGATTTCGGGATAGCGATGCATCAGCGAGACACAGAAATGGGCTTGTGTCGACCTTAGATCGAACACAATCACATCCGGTCGTTGTGCTTCCATCCGTTGCAAATCGTCCGGAAGGGCGCTTTCGACCCGGATTACCCGAAATTCCGGCCTTTTCTCCAGACATGCGCCGATTGTCGATACCACCAGATCGTGGCCATAAAGCGCTACCAGTGTCTTCGTTTTCATGGGATTGTTCCGCGAGGAATGATTTAACAGCTGGAAAGCGCTTCTGGAGGCATGACTATCAGAGTTCTTGCAGGATCACAATGTACCGGGGGGACAGTTCTGGTACAGTATCCAAAGAAAAAGGTACAGCCGGAGAATGGTTTAGGAAGGTTGTGTTCCGATCCGTACATCGAATCGCAGCGACGATGAAAAAGGTATCCGTTCGAATGCGAACCGTAATCAGATCAACTTCATCGCCCTGGCATAATCGATTGCCTGTCTGCGATTTTCCAGATGAAGCCGTTCGATGATCTCGCCCATGTGGTATTTGATCGTTCGTTCCGTCAAAAACAGTTTTGAACCGATTTCCTTATAGGTCAGTCCCTGGGCAACCAGCGTCAGGATCTGAATCTGGCGCGGCGTCAATGCCTCGCCCACATGATCGGCCCGTTCGAAAGAGTCTGAGGGTGTTCTTTGGGCGAATTCTCCCAGTATGCGGCCGGCAAGGCCGCGAGAAAGCGGAACCTCTCCACGCATCAGTCCTTCCAGGAGCATGAACAATCGATCCGTGTCTTCGGTCTTGAGCAAATAGCCGAAAGCGCCGCTCTTGATGGCGGAAAAGAGGTTGTCATCGGTTTCGGACATCGTGAGCATCACGATTTTGATGCCGGGATGTCGCGCCTTAATGACACGTGTCGCAGCCAGACCATCGCAACCGGGCATGATGATGTCCATCAGAATCACATCGGGAAGCAATAGGCCAGCCTGTTCAATCGCCTCCCAGCCATCGCGGGCTGTGCCGACAACGTCGATGCCGCGAAGGATGAGGAGGTTTTTGAGTCCTTCCAGAAAAATCGGATGATCATCCACCAAAAGGACCTTCATGTCGGCTCCTTGCGCCATGGCACCTGAACGCTCACCCGGGTGCCTTTGCCGGGGATCGAAGCGATCTCGAAGCTTCCTCCCGCCCTGGTTGCCCGACCGCGCATCGATCGCAGACCAAAGGCGTCGTGCTTGCCGACGGCTGTGGTATCGAAACCCTGCCCGTCATCTTCGATCGTGATGCAAAGACGGCCGTCTTTGGCGCTCAGTAGCACCTTCGCCAAGCCGGCTTTTGCATGTCGCCTCACGTTGGAGAGAGCCTCCAGGATAATCGGATGAAGCTGCGCGGCAATCGCCAAATCGATATCGATGTCCTGTATTTCGGGCGCTGCGTCCAGTTCGATCCGGATACCATGATCCATGCTGTAACGGTCGAGGTTGTTTTTGAGCACTTCTACAAAACCGCTTCCGGAGGGGGAAATGGATTTCACCCCTGCCAGATAGGTTCGGACAACGTCCTTGGCTTCCTGAACGATGCTGGAGAGCCGCCGCAAAACCAATGCCGCCTCTTGGTTTTCCCCTCTGGAGACCAACTCGATTGCGGAGGCGATTTGCAGTTGCGCGGCAGCCAGAATCTGGCCGATGCCGTCATGCATCTCCTGACCGAGCAACTCTCGTTCCTGAAGCATGGCCAGTGTCCGCTGATTGTCCAGACGCTGTTCCTGGATCCGCCTTTGCTCGGTAATGTCCTGAATCCAGATCAGATATCCCAGGAGAAAGGCGTGTCGATCGGACAGGGGGGAGATGGAAACGTGATACCAGCGGGCGTGGGGGTCTCCCAGCGATATCTCTTTCTGTTTCGTTTCCGGATTGCGGATGAGCGATACCATATCGGGAAACGCCTCCAATGCCGATTCGGCTTGTCGTCCGATTGTCTTCTTTCTGGAAAGATTCAGCAGTTTTTCCGCCGATTCATTGATATCGCTGATGTGGTTTTGGGTATCCAGAACGATCATGGCTTCCATCATCCGGTCAATGACCACATTGCGTGCGATGGGCACGAGCTCGAACATGTGCAGTCGAAAAAAAGCCAGAGCATACAGTGAAAACGCCAGATTGGAGGCCAGGACCATGAAGTTGAGCGGCTTGAAGGGGTTGTTGCCTGAAATGTTGAGATAGGCCGCGACCCGGATCAATACCAATGCGAGAATGAGTCCGGCTGCGATCCAGCGGTGCCGGGGGGAGCGAACAAAAAGCCAGACGAGCACCGCCAGTTGCACCAGACCAAGGGCATAGCCATAAACGGCGGCCACCCAGTGCGCAGGCCCTATTTCGGTGCGGACGATGCCATCGGAAAGGATATGCCTCCACACCAAATGATGTGTATTGTTGGTGAGAATGAGAAGCGCAAACGCCAGCGGAACCAGGATCAGCACAGCGATCACCTGTCGATTCAGCCATTGGGTCAAGCCGGCATAGGCAAGGACAAAGCACAGGGCTGCGCTGGCTATCGGAAGCACCAGGGCCTTTTCGAATTTGAACCAAAAAAGCTGTGCCGCATCTCCCGTTGCGGACAGCCCGAAAGAATTGGCCAGGATCCACAGGATCGTCAGTCCGATCAGAACGATAAAGGGAACAGCCCCGGGGACTTTTCGGTTCCGGAGACAATGAACCCCGAGAAGGACCAGAAAGAGCAGGGGGAACAGCGACGGCAACACATAGGGATTGTATTGGTATCCCCAAAGCATTGCGTCACCCAGCGTGCTGCATGGTTGCAGATGCCGGTTGTTGCGCATCTGGTGGAAACGTTCCGAGCTGCTTCAGATAATCCAGGAAAGCGTCGCTGTCGATGACCCCGGTATCCTCGTCTGGTGTATTTCCGATGATCCGGAGGAACCCATCGTGCCCGCCTGCCACGAAAGCCTTGACGACCGTTGTATCAACAGCCTGCTCCTGCATCGGTTGGACCATAGTCGTTTCATCCCGAATCGAAAGCGTCTGAATCCTGGATCCGGCAGAAGCCGATGGCTGACCGCTCATGAGAGCACCGGCAAGACAGGGCGTAGCGGTGATGTCGTGGTCATATGTGCGATGCAGGTATTCGAGGTCGTCTTCAAGGGTCTGTTTCATCTGGGTGCCGCTTAGATCTACCGGGATCAGGGGAAGTTTGACGGCTTCGAAAAAAGGCCGGATGCTGTGTCGTGCTGTATCCCTCGTCGTTGCGGCGTAGGTTTCAGTACGCCTCACTCCTCGGGATTTGCACTCCTTGCCTGCGGCCTTTTTTCGAAGCCGTCCATATGATGGGCTTTTTGCGACTCCATCATAATTCAACATGGCTGCATGGATGTCGAAGACGGCCCTCAGCATGGATGCTGCCATCAGGGAGACAGGGCATTTGTCGGTTTCCATCGGCTTTCACGGGGCGTAACAGCCGCCAGCTCGGTGCGAAAACGGTCCAGAATGGCCGTGTAAGGCTTCAGCGCGTTTACAGCCGCCGATTCTACGGGCCCGACCTGTACGATTCCGGTGGGTTCGAGTTCATGGCGTATCCGGCGACAAGCCGTGCTTTCCTGGATCACGGTGTAATTTTTGTTGCGAAAAGCATCTCCGGCCGGTATTACCGGCGATGCCCGATACCTGATGGTTTCATCGGCTGGGGAAAACCCAGACTCGATCCGGCCCAGCGCAAGTCTCCTTTTCCATGCTTGTACCAGTTTTGAAGATGGAGTTGGTATTTCAGAGGCATTTCGCTACTCGCCAACAGGCCATACGTGAACTTATAGAGTATATCGAAGTTTTCTACAACCGCCAGCGGATTCAACCGCGGCTTGGCTATCTTTCACCAGCAGCCTTTGAACGTCAGGATGATGAATTCAAAAAGGCAGCATAAATTTTTGGTGTCCCGTATCGTCAACCGACCCCAAAGACCACACCTAATTGGCAGCTGTTGCGATCAGTTCTGGTTTTTTATATGATGCCCCCGCAAAAAGTCAGGAAGTCTCTGTCGAGTCGCGGGGTGACTGGGGAACCTTTTTCGCTGCTGCGAAAAAACTCAGCCGCCCGATCTCGTAGGATCGGACGGATGGCCAGACAGCAAGCAGAGGCTGGT
>JBFMBE010000005.1:0-50064 GCA_040755275.1 Thermodesulfobacteriota bacterium
TGGCTCTGCCCTCCGGTCCGTCGAGGTATCCAGGAGTCGTCAGATAATCGAGTCGTTCGACGAATTTACGTTTTTCGTGCTGCATGAAGGCGATCGTTCTCGGCACGAAGGAACCGACGTCGCAGGCCCCGCCGCTTCCCGAAAAACGTGTTCTGCAGCGGGGATAATCGCCGAGGCATGTCGAATTGAGATTTCCGTAAGGATCGACCTGAGCGGCACCCAGAATACCGATCACCCGTTTACCGGTGAACCGGTTCTGCATGGTGGCGAAGGAGTCCGCCAAGTTGCCGTTCACCGAAGTCCAGAACATCACACGGGGGTCGGCTACAGCGAGCGGCACTTCTTCAAGGAGGGAGTCGATGGCTCCGGTTTCGAAGAAAATGGTGCTGTTGGGTGCACTGATGTGCTTGGCCGCCATGGCGGCAACCATAGAAATTCCGGTGCCGCAGAACACGATGTCGCCGTCCTGGATCAAGCGGGCGGCCGCAATGGTCATCATCTCTTTCAGGGAATAGTCCGTCATGTCGTCCCCCTATCGCCTGTCGAGGCCGACCGCATAACCGGTGCGCGGATCGGCGGTGATGGCATCGAGACCGGAGGTTTCCCGAAGCGACAGCAGTTGCCGATGGTCCTTCACTCCGTACACGAACCGTTCGAG
Organism: Thermodesulfobacteriota bacterium; assembly: GCA_040755275.1. Classification (GTDB taxonomy): domain Bacteria; phylum Desulfobacterota; class Desulfobacteria; order Desulfobacterales; family Desulfatirhabdiaceae; genus Desulfatirhabdium. Next base: position 659 of record JBFMBE010000005.1, read on the forward strand.
ATAATTCCGATAAGCCGTATCGTCCAAGGCTGCCTTCCGATATTCGTTGAGGTATTTTGGATCATAGTCGTAATATCGGTAACAGGCTGTCGGGTAGGCGCCGTAGGGGACATGAACGACTGCCGAAACACAAAAATGGGGGATTTGGTTGCTGTCGGGATCGGCCTTGAGCGAGTCGTCCTCGATCAGCTCCTCACAGGTGATGATGACGTGCTTGGATGCCTTGAACTGTTCCACGTCGGAAAACGTCAATCCTTCGATGCGGGCCGTTCCGTGAACATCGGCCTTCTGAACATGGAGGATGGACACATCGGTGTGGATGGCTGGAACCAACACGAGTTTTCGGGTATCTGCCCAGGTGCCGAAGGGGTTGTCGATGATGATCAACTTGTCGTCTGGAAGGCGGGGATCGTTGCGCCGCATTTCTCTCGAAAATCCCCATTTTTCGACAATGTCCGTTCCAAGGCCGCTTCGGGTCGGCAGAAAGGGAACACCCATCGCACCGGCCATGAACCGAAGCGTCATGTGGTAGTTCGAATAATCTTCGACCTGGATCGATCCGCTTTCGACAGCTTTGCGAAAGCGGATGCAGGTCGGGGCGAATCGACCGCTTCCGGCGTAGGCGATTTCGATGCGGTCCACACATCCGGCACCCACCAGCTCGTCCACCCCCTGGCCGTTCGAGTGGGCGTAGAGGTGGAGGTGATCGATACGCTGCCGGATGATTTCGTAGACGGCCGCCATGGGGTTGCGATTGATCGTGAAGCCGCCGATCGACAGGTGACACCCTGGCGTAACGAAGGCGGAAACGGCCTCGGATAAAGACATGATTTTGGTGGAACGTTGAACCATATCCTCTCTCTTCTCTATTGAACCACGTTTTGCGCCAGTTCCATCCCGATATCGAAAGCCTGACGGTTGATGTCGAGAAAGGCTTTCGGGATCCGGTCTTCCAGCACTTTCAGGATGGAGTCCCTCGAAACGAGCTTTGTGAGTCCCACGACCGCCCCGAGCATGCAGATGTTGAACACAATGGGTTTTCCGATTTTCTCCATCACGACTTGGTACATCGGCAGTTCGATCTGTCGGGCTTCGACCTTGCGTTCGGTCTTGACGAACCGCGGATCGGTCAACAGCAGGCCGCCCGGGCGGATGATGGGATAGTATTTCGTGTAGGCTTCCTGGGTGAGGCACACCAGAACATTCGGTTGGGTGACTTTGGGAAACCGGATCGGGGTATCGGCGATGATGACATCGGTTCGTGTCGCCCCTCCCCGGGCTTCCGGACCGTAGGACTGCGATTGCACGGCCGTCAGATTCTCGTACAGGACGGCTGCCTCGGCCAGAATGATGGCAGCCGTGATGACTCCCTGGCCGCCGGAACCCGAAAACACCATTCTACATCGTTCCATGGTTCACCGTCCTTTCTGCGCCGTGTCGATGACCCGGGCATACTGGTCGCAGTATTCGGGCTGGTCTTTTTCCACGAAAATCCCCCGCGGAACAAGCTCGGGATGCTCCTGGGCCGCCTTGGAATCCTTCGGAACCGTCTTGTCCTTCATGAGTTTCATCATCTCGACGGGTCCACCCTCCCTGTTCTTCCGGCCGAAGTAGGTCGGACACTGGCTCATCACCTCCACCACCGAAAAGCCTCTGTGGCGGATGGCCTTTTCGATGATGTCGGTGAGCTGCTGTACGTGGTAGGTGGTGGACCGGGCGACGAAGCTTGCCCCTGCGGCCGTGGCCAGTTGCACGACGTCAAATCCCTGATCGATGTTTCGGTATGGTGATGTTGTGGCCAGAACACCCTCTCCTGAAAGCGGTGAATACTGGCCTCCCGTCATGCCGTAGATCCGGTTGTTCATGACGATGGCCGTGATGTCGATATTGCGTCGTGCGGCGTGGATGAAATGGTTTCCGCCGATAGCCAGCGCATCCCCATCGCCCATCGGAACGATGAGATTCAAATCCGGCCGGCTGAGTTTCACACCTGTGGCGAAGGCCAGGGCTCGTCCGTGGATCGTGTGCAAGGTGTGAAAATCGACGTATCCGGAAATCCGGGATGAGCAGCCGATTCCCGAAACCATGACGATGTCGTTTTTGGAGATGCCGATCCGATCGATGGCATGGAGCATGGCATTCAAGATGATGCCGTGACCGCATCCCGGACACCACATGTGAGGGAAAAACCTCTCCCGGATGTATTGTCGGATGGACATGGTCACACCCCCTTTCCCTGAATGAGTCGAAGGATATTGCGAATATCCGTCGGGTTGATGAAAACCCCGTCGATGCGGTTCGCCAGAAACACATTCTGGTCGGAACCGACGGCCAGCTTGACCTGTTCCGTGATCTGGCCCATATTCATTTCCACAACGACGATGTAGGAGGCCTTGGAGCAGATCGAGCGGACGATGTGATGGGGAAAGGGCCACAGGGTCTGCAGTTCGAGAAGTCCGAGTTTTTCGCCTCGCCTTCTGCGGTTCTCCACCACATGCAGGGCGCTTCGGGCCGAGGACCCGTAGGATACGAGGATGCAGTCGGCGTCGTCGGTTTCGAAAGTTTTGTAACGGGCGATTTCATGGACGTTGTTCTGAATCTTGTCGACGAGATGCCGCAACAAGCCGTGAGCCACCTGCGGGTTGTTGGAAGGAAATCCCCACATGTCGTGAACCAGACCGGTCACGTTGTAGCGATGCACTCCTCCGAAATCCGACATCGGGAGCCTGCCGTCTTCCCGGGGCAGGTAGGGATGATAATCGACGCCTTCCTTGACCGAGGTGCGCAAGCGCTCCACGATCGGGATTTCGCCGGGCTCGGGCAGAACGACCTTCTCCCGCATGTGACCGACCACCTCGTCGAAAAGCAGGATGACCGGCGTTCGATAGGTTTCTGCCATATTGAACGCTTCCACCGTCATGGTGAACACGTCCGGATGGTTGCTGGCCGTCAGACAGATGATGGCATGGTCTCCGTGCGTTCCCCATCGGGCCTGGTTGACGTCGCCCTGGCTGACGTGGGTGGGAAGTCCTGTCGAAGGGCCGCCCCGCTGTACATCGACGATGACCGACGGAATTTCGGCCATGACGGCATACCCGAGCGCTTCCTGCATGAGTGAAAATCCAGGTCCGCTGGTGGCCGTCATGACCTTGTTGCCGGTCAGCGATGCGCCGATGATGGCGCAGATCGAGGCGATTTCGTCTTCCATCTGGATGAATTTGCCGCCGATTTGGGGAAGTCGCACGGCAAGGTGTTCGGCGATTTCCGTAGATGGCGTGATGGGGTAGCCGGCAAAGAAATTGAGGCCTGCATACAGGGCTGCCTCTACGCATACTTCGTTGCCTTGGATGAATTTGATCCGACCCTTCATGATGCGTCCTCCTCTGTCACGATTTCGATGGCCAGATCGGGGCACCGAAGCTCACAGAGCTTGCAGCAGATGCAGTCCTGCGGTCGTTTGGCGACGGCCTTGTCCTGATCGTCCAACTCAAGTACTTGCTTGGGGCAGAAGGCCACGCAAATGCCGCATCCCTTGCACCAATCCCGACGGATCCGATGCTCTTTCAATTTGGGCTTTGACATGGTATTTCTCCAGATTGTGAAAAGGAGATGAAAATGGGAGCCCTTCGGCTCAAAAAATCTGACGAAACGGTGCAACCCTCGATGAAATCCTTGTGGGTCGTTCTATCGGTGTTGCTCGGATTGATGCTTGTCACGATCGGCATCCACGCCGCTCTGGAATGCCGGAGGCATTGGAAGACGCCCACCGATCCCCAAGGCCTTTCCATCCTCATCGACATTCCAAAAGGCCAATCCTTTGCGGCGACGGCTGCGCAACTGCACCGTTCGGGGCTTATCGGAAACCTTTCATGCTTTCGGGTGATGGCCCGCCTGGCTGCATTGGATCATCGGGTCAAGGCCGGAGAGTACCGTTTGTCGGCCTCCATGTCGCCCGAGGCCATCCTCGAAAAGCTGGCTTCGGGAGAGGTCGCCCTGCATAGCCTCGCCATACCGGAAGGCTATACGATGCATCAGATTGCAGAAGTCATCGATCGCTCCGGTATCTCGGACGGCAAAGCCTTTTTGGCTGCAGCCACCGATCCCGCCGTTTGTTCCCGGCTCCAGGTTCCGGCCCGAACCCTGGAGGGATATCTCTTTCCGGATACCTATCTGTTTCCGAAAAATACGTCCGCCCTGACCATCATTCAGACCATGGTGCAGCGGTTTCGAACCAGGGTGACCTCCGGCATGATCGATCAGGCGGAAAGACTCGGCATGAGCCTTCACGAAATCGTCATTCTGGCCTCGATGATCGAAAAGGAAACCGGTGTCGATGCGGAAAGAAGCCTCGTATCTTCGGTTTTTCACAATCGATTGAAAAGGGGCATGCGGTTGGAAAGCGATCCGACGGCGGTTTACGGAATTGCCGATCCTTCCAGGGGCATCACCCGGGAACATCTGCAGGCGAGCACTCCCTACAACACGTATCGCATTTCAGGCCTTCCCCAAGGTCCAATCGCGAATCCGGGGCTTGCAGCCCTGATGGCCGCCCTGTATCCGGCACAGACCGATTTTCTCTATTTTGTCGCCCGGGACGAAAGAAACCACCAATTTTCCAAGACCTGGGCCGAACACGAAAGAGCCGTTCAAGCCTGGCGTTCCTTCAGAAAATAGAATCCGGTGCCGGTGTTCTGTGGCGCCGTTTTCGTTTCTGGTATCGGGAAACCAGAGCATAGGACAGATAATAGCCCAGGATGGCAAGCGGCAACCCCAGAACGATCCCGCCGAGCGTCATGGCCAGAAGAATATCCGGAGTTTCCTTTACCAGATCCAGCAGGGAGCGGGCAGTCGGATCGCCGAAGCACTTATGGACGATCTGGATGTTGAAGGTTTTCTTGCCGACCACGTAATTGATCCAGTAGATGAAGGGGGCGGTTACCGGATTGGTGATCCAGACGCCGGCTGCAGCCGAAAGTTTGTTCCATTTCAGCGGGATGGCACAGAATACGGCGATGGCCATCTGAAACCCCATGGTTGGGGTCATGCCGATAAAAAGCCCCAGCGCAAATCCCAGTGCGATGTTGTGCGGATCACCTTCGATGGCCAGAAACCGTTTGTATGCTTCCAAGAAACGGTGGCGTTGTCGTTGAAACCAGGATTGAGCGGTTGGCTGATGTTGTGGTGGATCGTTATTCGGAATCATTCCTTCTCCATTCGAGTAAGCGCAACCATAATATCCATTCCTTTCTTTTTCAAGCACAAAGCGGGACCCCCATTTTGGGTTGAGCGTACCCGCCTTCCTGCCGGAGGCCCGACTTCAAACGAAAATCAGTGAGCGGCGACTTTTTGCGATTCCATCATCATGGATGAAGTCGCAAAAAGTCGAAGCTACCCGGATTTGGTTCATTGCCGGGCCTGAGCATGGCGGGGCGACCGCCTTTTGATGCTGCAGCGGATGCTTGTTTGAAGCCGCCGGAGATCGTTGGGCCGGGCGTCGTTCAACGAAGTACTATAGTATGAAAATCAATTCGTCACGTTTTGATGGCCTGTATCGAATGACTGCCCTGACGCCCGGACCTTACGAGCTCGGGCGGCTGAGTTCATCCGATGCAGCGAAAAAGGCGGTTGCTTCGCCATGCGGCTCAACAGAGACTCCCTGACTTTTTGCGACTCCATCATCATTGAAGCACCCCTCGAAAACGGGTGGTGGGGATTTCCTTCCGAAAGGCTTCGGCAAGGTCTTCGTCGATTGGATGGAAAAACACGTTTCCTTCCCGATCGATGCCACGTATCCGGCCATCCGAGAGAAAAAGCTGCAGCAGCCTGGCGCCGTTTCGCTCCCGGGCCGAGAGCTCGCTGCTATGGATGGCTGAATCGGGTTGGGTCGGATGGACTCCCGCGTCCAACAGGCGCTTGATGAAATTGATCATGCGGGCGATCCGCATCAGGGTCACTGTCTGCAGCCGGGTGGTTCGATGCGACAGGGGGATGGCCGTCGACCGATAGGCCGCCCGATCAGACGGCAGCAAGCCTTGATCCGCACACCAGCGGTGATCCCGACTTCCTGGCGCCGGATAAAACACCGATGCGCCGATGAGGACCCGCCTTTGCGCAAGAGCCAGCAAATCCGACAGGGAAGTGTCCGCCGTTTGATCCGGTGCCGCGATCAGGATATAGCCGACGGCCTCCATACCACAGACTGCAGCTTCATGGAGGCATCGATCGAAGGCGTCCAGAACAAGGGGTCTGCTGAAACGCTTCATCTGAACGGGGTCTGTCGAACCCAACGACAGATTCAGTGTCCGGAAACCGGCATTCCGCATTTCGCCCACCAGCTCCGGATCGAGCGACGGCGGATACAGTCCGTTCATCGCTCGAAGTTCGATCCGACGATTCCCGTATTTTCTCCGAAAGTCCCGAAGGAAGCCGATCATTCCATCCCGATCGAGGCTCAGGTGTTCGTCTTCGAAGTCGATGAATCCGACATCGTAACGGGATAGAGCCGCTTCGATTTCGTGCATGACGCGGTGCCAGGACATGCGCCTGTAGGCAACGGGCGAATCGCCGCCGAAACAGCAGTAGCTGCATGTCATGGGACAGCCCCGGCTCGCGGCTACGACCAACGCCGGTCGATTCCTGCGGCTGTACCGATCGAGACGGACCAAATCGATGGCAGGTAGAGGAAGGCTGTCGAGATTGCGCACCACGGCAAGCTCACTTGCGATGGGGATGCCGTCTGAATTCCGAAGGGCCAATCCGGGAACATCCTCTAGGGGTTGGCCGGTTTTCAAGCGGCAGGCCAGGGCTGCCATCGCTTCTTCTCCGTCACCCCGAATGACGAAATCCACGGCAGGTTCCTGAAGGACGTCATGGGGAAAAGCCGTTGGATGGTGGCCGCCCAAGACGATCTTGCAATTCGGGTGGATTTTCTTTATGGTCTTCGCCAGGAAAAGGGCCTCCGCGCTGTATGCCGTAAACAGCGAGGAAACACCGACCAGCCAAGGGTGGTGTTTTCGAACCTGTTCAGCCAAATGTTCGAAGCTGAAACCGAAGTGACGAAATCCGCCGAACAAACCGAAGGGGGAGGTATCCGGCGGTCCATATAGATCGGCCGCTTCTTTCAAGACCTGGGGGGTGGGGAGAATTCGACACTTGTCCGTCGCAAGCCCGTCGAGGATCACCACATCGAATCCCGCCGATCGCAAACAGGCGGCGATACGACTTAATCCATACGGGAAGGTTCGCTTGCGGGTCAAATAGAAATCCCGGATGGGGGGCTGTACGAGAACGATATCGGTCATGGCGGGGTTTCGGGAAGAGCGGGTTTGACCATCAGAACCGTTTCTTTGCGGATCGTTACGGTGCCCGGTTTGGCGCCGGCCGGTTTGGAAACGTAACATGCCCGGGTCATCGAGACAGCCGTCGTTCCACCGTTTCGGGCCTTACTGTGCCAGGCCGCAATGGAAGCAGCCGTTCGAAGGGTGCGTTTGTCGGGTTCGGCGTCCTCGCGGCAGCGCAGCACGACATGGCTTCCCGGCATCCCCCGTACGTGAAACCACCAGTCCTTGGGATCGGCGATGTGCAGACTCAGCCGGTCGTTGGCCTCGTCGGTTTTCCCGGCCAGAACGGTCCATCCACCCTCCAGGGTGTAGCAGTGCAGGTTCTTTTCGAAATTTGGATCGGGAGACAAGGTCGGCTCCATTCTTCAACCCGTAAGGGATCATTCCATGATGGAGTCGCAAAAAGTCGCTGCCCACTGATTTTCGTTCGAAGTGGGGCCTCCAGCAGGAGGGCGAGTGATGTTTTGCGAAGCGGAGGAAACTTGTTTGAAGCAGCCGGAGATCGTTGGGTCGGGCGGACGCGATTCACCTCTTTTGGTTTGAATCACAGTATGTTGGATTCCAAAAAATCATTCTAACCATTCTGGCCATCCGCCCGATCCTACGAGCTCGGGCTGCTGAGTTTTTCCGACGCTGAGCAAAATTCACCCGCCTTCCTGCGGGTTCATCCAAGGGGCCTGACTTTTTGCGACTCCATCATTCCATGATGAAGTCGCAAAAAGTCAGAGAGTCTCTGTTGAGCCGCTGGGTGGCTGGGGAACCTTTTTCGCTGCTGCGAAAAAACTCAGTCGCCCGAGCTCGTAAGGATCGGGCGGATAGCCAGAAAGAAAAGTTGGGCCATTTGACTTGTATCATATTGTATTCCATACAAATAACGATGTTGTGTGTCCGCCCGATCCAACGATCTCCGGCGACTTCAAACACGTTTTCGCAGCAGTCTCAAAAGGCTTCCCCAGCCACCCAGCTTATGCCCGGCATATTCGAAACGCACGGGAAAAGCGACTTTTTGCGACTCCATCATTCAATACCTAAACAAGAAAGTCTAACCCAATGCCATCAAAATTGAAAGTGAAAACCCCCCTTGTCGAAATGGACGGGGATGAAATGACGCGCATCATCTGGGCCATGATTCAGGAGCGGCTCATTCTGCCTTACCTCGACATCGATCTGGTCCGGTTCGATCTGGGCATTCGGAACCGGGACATCACCGAAGACCGGGTCACCTTCGATGCGGCTCAGGCCATCCGACGATACGGGGTCGGCGTCAAATGCGCCACCATCACCCCGGATGCCGAACGGGTGACGGAATACGGGCTCAAGAAAGCCTGGCCTTCTCCGAACGGCCAAATTCGATCCATTCTGGATGGAACCGTGTTTCGAAAGCCCATTCTGGTCAACAACATCCGTCCCGCCGTCTCCTCCTGGAAGAAGCCCATCGTCATCGGCCGCCATGCCTACGGCGACATCTATAAATCGGCGGAAATGAAAGTCAACCGTCCGGGGCTTGTGGAGCTGGTTCATACCGACGAAGACGGTTTCGTGACCCGCATTCCGGTCCATCGCTTCGAAGGGGTAGGCGTGGTGATGGGCATCCACAACCTGGAAGCCTCCATCCGCTCCTTCGCCCGGTCTTGCATCACCTATGCCCTGACCGAGAAGATGGATGTCTGGTTTTCCCTGAAAGACACGATCAGCAAGACCTATCATGCCTTTTTCAAGAATGTCTTTGCGGAGGAAATCGAATCCCGACGGAAGGAGCTCACCGAGGCCGGCATTTCCTATCGCTATTTTCTGATCGACGATGCGGCGGCCCAGATCTTGAAACACGAAGGCGGCATTCTGTGGGCCCTCAGCAACTACGACGGGGACGTATTTTCGGACGTGGTGGCTTCGGGGTTTGGAAGTCTCGGCATGATGACATCCGTGCTGGTATCTCCGGATGGGCTCTTCGAATTCGAGGCCGCCCATGGGACGGTGCGCCGCCATTACTACGAGCACCTGAAAGGCAACCCGACCAGTACGAATTCGGTGGCATCCATTTTCGCCTGGACGGGAGCCATCCGTAAACGGGCCGAGCTGGACGGAACCCCGGATGTAGTCGTTTTTGCGGACAAACTCGAAGCTGCCGTGGTATCGTGCATCGAATCGGGTGTGGTCACCAAAGACTTGGTGCAGTTGATGCATCCGAAACCGGAGGGATTTCAAACAACCGAAGGGTTCATCGATCGGGTTGCGGCCCGACTTCAGGATTTCCTGAATTGACCGATCGGTATCGGATACGAAGAAAGGAAGGCCATTCCCATGGGCGTGCATGAACTTGCCGGAAAACCGGCTCCCGAAAGTCTGCGCATCGACGTTCCGGTGCTGATCAGCGCCTACTACACCCTGCATCCCGATCCCCTGCATCCCGCTCACCGGATCGCCTTCGGAACGTCAGGCCATCGGGGGTCTTCCTGCCACCACCAGTTCAATGAAGATCACATCGCCTGCATCACCCAGGCCATCTGCGAATACCGCAGGTCGCAGGGAATCGAAGGGCCGCTGTTTCTGGGAAAAGACACGCATGCCCTCTCCGAGCCCAGTTTCCGAACGGCTGTCGAAGTGCTTGCGGCAAACGGGGTGTCGGTGTACGTTCAGGAAGGGTTCGGTTACACACCGACACCCGTCGTCTCCCATGCCGTTCTGTGTTGGAATCGCAGCCGAAATCAACCGTCCGGAAAGGCCGACGGCATTGTCATCACCCCTTCCCACAATCCGCCCGAAGATGGGGGATTCAAGTACAATCCGCCCCACGGCGGACCTGCCGAGACCCCGGTCACCCGTTGGATCGAGAATCGGGCCAACGACATGCTTGGAGATTCAAATGCCTTTGTGCGAAGGATCTCCTGGGAAAAGGCCCTTGCCTCTGGTTTTGTGAGGCCCTACGACTATGTCTTGGGCTATGTCGCCGATCTCGAGCATGTCATCGACATGGCAGCCATCCGAAAGGCGGGGCTTCGGTTGGGGGTGGATCCCATGGGCGGGGCTGCCGTACGCTACTGGGATGTGATCGCCGATCGATATGGGCTCGACATCCGGGTGGTGAATCCTGCGGTGGATCCGACCTTCCTGTTCATGACGGTGGACAAAGACGGCAGAATCCGTATGGACTGCTCCTCTCCTTATGCCATGCAACGGCTGATCGGCATGAAAGCGGAAGTGGATCTCGCCTTTGGAAACGATCCCGATGTGGATCGTCACGGGATCGTCACGCCGGATGCCGGGCTGATGGCTCCCAATCCATTTTTAGCCGTATGCATCGATTATTTGTTCCGGAACCGACCGCTGTGGAAAGCATCCACCGCCGTCGGAAAAACCCTGGTCAGCAGCGCCATGATCGACCGGGTGGCGGCAGATCTCGGCCGAACCGTCGTCGAGGTTCCGGTTGGATTCAAGTGGTTTGTGGATGGCCTGTTGTCGGGTGCCTTCGGGTTCTGCGGAGAGGAGAGCGCCGGTGCAACCCTGCTGCGCCGAAACGGGGATGTGTGGACCACAGACAAGGACGGCATCGTTCTGGATCTGCTGGCAGCCGAAATCCTTGCCGTAACGGGCAAAACCCCGAGCCTTCACTACGAAACACTTCGACAGCGTCTCGGAAGCCCCGTCTACGAGCGCATCGACGAGAAGGCCTCACCGGAGCAAAAGGCCGCCCTGCTGTCGCTCACCCCCGATGCCGTTTCAGCGCGGGAGCTTGCCGGCGAGCCCATCCTGGCCAAACTCACCCGGGCGCCTGGAAACGATCAGCCGATCGGTGGACTCAAGGTCGTTACCGAAAACGGTTGGTTTGCGGCAAGACCCAGTGGAACCGAAAACGTCTACAAAATCTATGCGGAAAGTTTCAGAGGGAAGGATCACCTGACCGTGCTGCAGCAAGAGGCTCGGGCCATGGTGGCCGGGGTGTTTGCTGCAGCCGGATGTGGGGGAGAGTAGAGCTGCTTCCAATACGTTTTCGCAGCAGGCTCGCAAGGCAATTCCGACCCCGTGGTCATCCTCGGCAATCGACAACATCGGGGTCGTAAAAAGTCGCTACCTGCTGGTTTTCGTTCGAAATCGGGCCTCCAGCAGGAGGGTGGGTGATGTTTTGCGAAGCGGAGGAAACTTGTTTGAAGCAGCCGGAGATCGTTGGATCGGGCGGACGCAAGTCACCTCTTTTGGTTTGAATCACAAGATGTTGGATTCCAGAAAACCATTCTAACCATTCTGGCTATCCGCCCGATCCTACGAGCTCGGGCTGCTGAGTTTTTCCGACGCTGAGCAAAATTCACCCGTTCTCCTGCGGGTCAATTCAGGGGGCCTGACTTTTTGCGACGTTATCAACCGTTGATCGCTTTCCGGATGGAGGAAGCGCCGAGTGCTTGCCCGCATCTTCAGCAGCGCCGTCATCGGTATCGATGCCTATATCATCGAGGTAGAAGTCGATCTGACGAACGGGTTGCCGAGTTTCGCCACTGTCGGACTACCCGAGGCCGCGGTCAAGGAAAGCAAGGAGCGGGTGAAATCCGCCATCCAGAATTCCGGCTACATCTTTCCGGATGATCGGATCACGGTCAATCTGGCTCCAGCCAACATCAAGAAGGAAGGCACGGGGTTCGATCTGCCCATCGCCCTGGGAATACTGACGGCAACCCGGCTCATCCAACAGGAGCGGGTCGACGGTTTTCTCGTTTTGGGAGAGCTTGCGTTGGACGGCCGGATCAAGTCGGTGAACGGTTCCCTTCCCATGGCCATAGCGGCCCGTTCGGCCGGATATCGGGGAATCCTCGTTCCTTATGAAAACCGCCTGGAAGCATCGGTGGTGTCCGGGCTCGAGGTGATTCCCGTCCGGAATCTAACCCAGGCCACCGAATACCTGCGGGGTCATGAGGCCATCGAACCGGTTCGGACGGATATCGATCCGCTGTTTGCCCGACATGATCCCTATGGTGTGGATTTCTCCGAGGTGATGGGCCAGGAACATGCCAAGCGGGCGCTTGAGATTGCGGCTTCCGGGGGGCACAATGTCCTCATGGTCGGGCCGCCGGGTTCCGGAAAAACCATGCTCGCCAAGCGGCTTCCCACGATTCTGCCGCCCCTGGGGTTCGAAGAAGCCATCGAAACGACCAAAATTTTCAGTGTGGCGGGTATGCTGCCCAAGGATCAGGCCTTGATCACCACCCGTCCCTTCCGATCCCCTCATCACACCATTTCGGATGCCGGGCTTATTGGAGGCGGCCATTATCCGAGGCCCGGAGAGGTGAGTATCGCTACCAACGGGGTGCTGTTTCTGGATGAGCTTCCCGAATTCAAGAAACATGTCCTCGAAGTGATGCGCCAGCCTCTCGAAGACGAGAAAGTCACCATATCCCGGGCATCCATGGCCATCACCTATCCGGCCCGGTTCATGCTGGTGGCCGCCATGAATCCCTGCCCCTGCGGCTATTTATCCGATCCGAAACACGAGTGTACGTGTACGGCTTACCAGATTCAGCGCTACCGATCCCGTATCTCCGGGCCGCTCATCGACCGCATCGACATTCACATCGAAGTGCCTTCCGTTCCCTACAAGAAACTGATGAGCGACGGCTTCGACGCCGAAACATCGGAAGCCATCCGCCGCCGGGTCTGTGCCGCTCGAGCCGTCCAACTCGAACGCTTCCGCAACACCACCATCCACTGCAATGCCCACATGGGAAGCCGCCTCATCCGCAAGCACTGCAGGCTCAACACCGAGGGCATCACGATCATGGAAAGGGCCATCGATCGATTGGGCCTTTCTGCTCGGGCCTTCAACCGGGTGCTCAAGATCGCCCGCACCATCGCAGACCTCGACAAGAAGGCGGACATCGAAACCGATCACGTGTTCGAAGCCATTCAGTACCGCACCCTCGACCGAAAGCCGGCGTGAGCCGACGACGAATCGGCCGCACTGGAACAAGCTGTTCGGGAAGGAACTGCGGCGCGCGGGGAAGGCGGGTTTTTTTCACGGAAGCAGGGCCACATCCGCCAGGCTGTAGGCCCAGATCAGCAGACATACCAAGTGAAACAACCGCTGCCCTGTCCTGGTGAACCGCCAGGGAGGAAGAAAAAAGGCAACCATGACGCAGCAGACAGCGATCATGGGGGAGAGCAAATAGATGTTGTGCGGATTCCATGTCGGAATCAGACACAACAGCACAGCGTAAAAGACCATGGCTGTCGCGACACTTCTCAGACGTCTGGATGCCCTGGCCAGCGAATAGGCCCACGCAGGAAGGACGAGAAACAGAATCAACGGTCCGAAGCCCGATACCATCCACGGCATCGGGCCGTCTTCCGCAGCCAGGATCCGACAGACGGATCCGTATGCCCGTTCCAGAAGGCTTTTCCACAATTCTCCTGCAGGCTGTAATCCCGCATGGTGGACCGGTTCGATATAGGCCGCCTGAAATCCATAGCGGACGGCGTTCTGGATGGCCCCCCGAACGCCATCTCGGTTTTCGTGCATCACCATGACGTCCTGCTCGATGAAATCCCCGCCATGATGCCGCCACAGCGGCATACTGACTCCCAGAAAACCGATGCAAAGCACGACCAACCACTTGCGTCTCACGATGAGGTCGATCAGGTGATGCCAGCCATGACGGCGCTGAATCAGGAAGAGTGAAAGCCCGGTCATGACGGACGGAAACAGCCATCCCATCGGAAAATCCGATGCACAACCGATGACCGCGATTCCCAGGATCAGGCCGTCGTCGCTGGACGGGTGTTCGAGAAATCGGTAGAGGGCCGTCAAGGCCAGAAGTCCAGCAGCTGTGATTTCCATTTCGAAAGCGGATGCCATGGGCGGATGGGCCCAGCGGGCAAGGCTGAGGGCCGTGATCATGGCCGAAAGGGCGGCAGGCGGCCATGCATGGCGACGAGCAAGGGCATACACGCCGAAGCCGATGGCCAAGTAGGCCATGAGATCGACAGGCATCAAGGTGGCCTGTATCCAGACGTTCAGATGGCTGCCCCCTGCGGCAGGGAGGTTCAAAAAGCGTTCACTGACGGCAAAGGGAAACCATTCCGGCGTCTTTACGGATGACAGCAGACATCGAAACAGAATTCCGCCTGCGGCCATGCTCAGGGTGACCGGATGGTGTCGGAAGAATTCGAGCGAGAAATCGACGGATTCGGCGAGCATACGTCGATGCCGCCACAGGGCATAAAGAGCCGCTGCATTGCCAAGGGCATGTGTCAGCCACAAGGGCCAGAGTTTCTGAAGCAGCAGGCTGGATTGAACGCCCAATCGGAAGAGAAGACAACCGACCATCAGTGCATAGAGCATCGCTTCGGCGATGGTGCGCCCCGATGCCCGAAACAGGAGCCATCCACCCGAAACGAACAGGGCGGCCTGAAGCCATGCGATCCGGGGAAACCACGGCAACCAGAGTTCAGACGGCATGTTTCCTCAACTCCGGCCTTTCCGTATGGCTTTCTGCTGTTTGCGCAGGTCCCGGACGATTTCCTTCATGAAGTCCCGCATGGCTTCGGCGTGTTGCAGGCAGGTGGGGCAGTAGATCCGCCGGAAGACCTTGTCGTGCGCCTCGATGTGATGCCAGTACCAGTCTGGATAGGGGGAACCGACACAGAATTTGTGCCCCGTGTAGTTGGCGATCGGGCATCCCATGCAGCGGAAGAAATAGAAGATACGACAAGGTGGGCAATCGAAGACTCCACCGTCGAAGGATTTACCAGCGATGATGTCCTCCCATTTTCGGACCGAGGCCTCCATGATGCGAATCTTGTCCATGGGCTCCTCCTTTTCGGGGCGGTCTTTCCCCTATGTGGAAAAACATTTCCAGTAGAGGCCGTGCACGGCGCAAAATCGTTTCCATATCTTCTGGAAGTTTTTGGATATCGGGATATTCGGGCTGTCGGTCGAAGCAGGGATTTCGGATCTGCACAATTGCATCAAAACAGCGCTCACGCTTTCCGCCAGGGCGTC
The DNA here is from genome assembly GCA_040755275.1 of Thermodesulfobacteriota bacterium. Lineage (GTDB taxonomy): Bacteria > Desulfobacterota > Desulfobacteria > Desulfobacterales > Desulfatirhabdiaceae > Desulfatirhabdium. The sequence goes on from JBFMBE010000005.1 coordinate 15,983, forward strand.
GATGTCGTATCCGCCCTCCAGAATCAGCACCAGTCGTCCGTTGCATATCTCTGCGGCAAGCGTCATGATCGATCGGGTCATTTTGGCGAATCCGTTCCCATCGACCTGCATTCCACCCAGCGGATCCCGAAAATGGGCGTCGAAACCAGCGGACACGAGGATGATCTGCGGTCGGAAGGTGCGGGCGATCGGCGTGAGCATCCGATCGAAAACCAGTGCATAATCGTCGTTCGTACATCCTTTCGGCAAGGGAACGTTGACGGTGAGTCCCTCGGCCTTGCCCCTGCCGACTTCCATCAGATGGCCCGTTCCCGGAAAGAGCGGACTCTGATGAACGGAGAAGAACAGTACTCGCGGATCGGTTTCGAAGAGATGTTGGGTGCCGTTTCCGTGATGAACGTCCCAGTCGATGACCAGAACCCGCTCGAGGCCGAAACGGTTCACGGCATGATCTGCGGCAAGGGCCGTGTTGTTGAACACGCAGTAGCCCATTGATCGACCGAATTCGGCATGATGACCCGGCGGGCGGACCAGGGCGAAACTACTGCGACAAGTGCCTTGCAGAACGACTTCGACGGCGGCCTGAGCGGTTCCGGCGGCCAGAAGAGCCGTTTCATACGTGGATGCGGAGGCGAATGTGTCCGACGAGAGAGCGGATCGGTGCCGGTTGGCGCTCTCCTGTACGAAACGGATGTATGCCGGGCTGTGCAACCGTTCGAGCGCCTTCGCTTCGATGAGACGACCGGGTTCGATCGGGATGCGCCCGCGCAGGGGATCCAGGGCCTTTTCAACGGCCTGCATCCGTTTGGTGCTCTCCGGATGATCGTCGCCCGGATCGTGGTTGCCGAACCGCAGATCGTGGAATACGACAAGCTCGTTCATGTGACGGCCGTTTATGCTTCAGGAGATGATGGACTCCATCAACAAAAGCCCGATGTATGAAACCCCGGTGACGTTCCGGGGGTTGATGACTTTTTGAAAATTCATCCGGAAACGGGAAGGGTCAGCACACAGCAGTCGCAGCGGCGGATGACGGTTTCCGTGGTGGAACCGATCACGGTCGGTTTGAGGGGGATGCCCCTGCGGACCCCGACGACAACGAGATCTGCCGGTGTCCGATCGAGGAAATCCGGCAGAACAGTCGTCGGAGCCCCTTCCAGAACGGTTGTTCGGATTCGATTCGAATCGGCGCCGAAACGGATCGCCGTTTCCTTCAGCCGTTTCCTGGTGGTTCGCTCGAAATGGCTTTGAGCGGTTTCATAGGGTTCGGATTCGATATCGAGCGGTGTTTCCAGGATGTGCAACAGCTCGATGTCAGCTTCGAACGCTAGGGCGATTCGGATGGCTGTCGAGATCAGTCGGTGATGCCGTTCGTCGGGTAAGGTGACGGTTGTAATATGCTTCGGGTCGAGAAAATCCCGCCCGTTTCTTCGGGGCTTACAGCCGACGATCAACACTGGGCAGTCGACGTGGCGGATCAGGCGTTCGATGAGATTGCCGCTGATCCAGCGTCGGATGCCATGCATGTGTCGGGTGGTGACGACCACGAGATCGACCGGTTCCTGTCGCATCAGGGCGCAAAGAGACTCAACCGGTTCCCCTTCGGCAATGCGCCCCGCAACTTCGGGAAAATCATGCAGGAAGCAAACCATCCGATCCCGAGCTTCCTGAAGAAGTCGCTGCTGTTTCGGCCTGCTGTAGGAGTAATCGGATCCATACACCACATCGCCCGGCAGGTTGACCCCGTGAAAGGCGCTGAGGGATGCCTTCCAGCGCCGGGCAAGCTCGGCTCCGATCTGGATCCCACGGTGGGAGAGTGTTGAAAAATCTACCAGGCACAGAATGTGATTTAGGGTTGGAGGGTGCATGGGTAACCCGTGAACGCTGTAGTCAGACGTCAGGCGTTGGGAGTTCAGCGTTGGAATTCAAAAAGATGGTGATAGGCTCCGCCATGCTCAGGCCCGGCAATGACTAAAATCCGGGGAGGATCGATTGATTGCGAGTCCGTCACAGGATGACCAGCTTCTGTACCAGTTTAACGACGGCATCGGGATCATCCATGACCTGAAGAATTTCCATGTCTTCCGGTGAGATCCGTTTGTCCGTCAGCAGGTGTTTCCGGATCCACTGCAGCAGTCCGTTCCAGTAGTCTGATCCCATCAGAATGACAGGAAACGGCTTGATCCGTCGGGTTTGAATGAGGGTGACCGCCTCGAAGAGTTCGTCGAGCGTTCCGAAGCCACCGGGCAGAACGATGTATGCCATGGCATACTTGACGAACATGACCTTGCGGATGAAGAAATACTTGAATTCGATCTGGACATTGGCATATGGATTCGGTTTCTGCTCGAAGGGCAGGTGGATGTTCATGCCGACCGAAACACCGCCTGCTTCGGCCGCACCCTTGTTGGCCGCTTCCATGATTCCCCCGCCGCCTCCGGTGATGACGGCGATTTTCTGCCTGGCAAAGCGTGCCCCCAGGGCTTCGGCCATCTTGTAGGCATCTTCTTCCGGCTTCACCCGGGCGGAGCCGAAAATGCTGACAGCCGGGCCGATCTTGTGCAAGGTTTCGATTCCTTCCACGAATTCACCGATGATCCGAAACATTCTCCAGGATTCACCGAGGGACAAATTGTCGATGACATATTGTCGGGTTTCCATGTTTTCCTCCAGAAAGACGGCCGGCCCGTCGGATCATTCGCCAAGCCTGTACAGTAGGGTCGAGATGACGGCATAGAACAGGGTGATTCCGGTCATCCCGATGCAGATCCAGGCAAGCCCCGTTTCAATGATCGATTCCGGGCGCTGCATACGGTGCCCGGTGAGCCAGGCCAGCAGGTATCCACCGGCCATTCCACCAGCATGTCCCCAGTTGTTGATGCCCGGAACCAGCAAGCCGAAGATGAAAATCCCGATCGCCCAAGCGCCGATTTGGCGAAGCAGCAGACGGCCTTCGTCACCCCCCACCTGCAACGCCAGGGACAAGCAGGCGCCCATCAAACCACATAGCCCAGCCGAGGCTCCGATGGTCAGGACGATGCCGGCATAATAGGAAACGAGAAAACCGATGATGCCGCTGGAGGTGAAAATCACGATCATCCGGGCCGGCCCGAATGCATCGACGACGAGGTAGACAAGCTGTCGCAAGGCGGCCATGTTGAACAGCAGATGCATCAGGCCGCCGTGGAGGTAGTTGGCCGCCAGAAGAGACCACCACCGGTGGAGGCGATCGATGGGAAGGGTTCCGGTTGCACCCATCATCACCAACACCCGATCCGACGGGGTCAGGAATTGAAAGGGGTTCCAGGTGATATTCACATGAAACGGGTCCATCAGAATACACAAACCGAACATTGCGGCGTTCGCATACAGAAGATATGCGTAAATTCGGTTCTGTCCCCAGCTCGGAAGATAGATGGGCATGTTCGTTTCCAGATGATTTCCGTAGGGTTGCTGGTTCGATCTACCTATCATCTTCACCATCCGCTGTCAAAAGCAATTCCGAGGGAGGATGCGTGCGGCGGATTGTGGTTGAATTCGATTACGTCGAGTGGTAGGGAGTTGCGGTCCAATTTGAAGAAGGAAAAGGGGGAAGCCGATTGTTCGGATTCAAACAGCAGAAAGAGAACATATGATGGAGTCGCAAAAAGTCAGAGAGTCTCATCCGAGGCGCATGGCGGGGCAACCGCTTTTTTCGCTGCATCGGATCAACTCAGCAGCCCGAGCTCGTAAGGGCCGGGCGCCAGGGCAGGCATTCGATACAGGCCATCCCAATCCAACGGCTTGCTTTTCAAACGATTGTGTGTCACTCAACAACGCCCGATCCTTACGAGCTCGGGCTGCTGAGTTTTTCCGACGCTGAGCAAAATTCACCCGCCTTCCTGCGGGTTCATCCAGGGGGCCTGACTTTTTGCGACTTCATCACATATGATTCGAGCGTGTACATGAAACCATCGGTCTTCTGGGTGGGTGGGGCGATCGTTGTCGGCATCATCGCCGTATCTACGGCCTCCATATTCATTCGTTTCGCACAGGAAAATGCACCGTCACTCGTCATTGCGGCCTTTCGGCTGACGATTGCAACCCTGGTGCTGTTACCCGTCGTTCTGGCCGGACACCGAAGGGAGCTTGCCGGTTTGTCCGCCAAAGAAATCGGGCTGGGGCTGGGCTCCGGAATCTTTCTGGCGCTTCACTTCGCCACCTGGATTTCCTCGCTGGAATACACGACAGTGGCCGGATCTGTGGTTCTCGTATCGACCATACCGCTGTGGGTGGCGATCGTCTCTCCCCTTGTCCTTCAGGAACGGGTGGTACGGCAGGTCTGGATCGGGATGATCATCGCCATGGCGGGAGGAATTGTCGTCGCTTTGGGCCAGAGCGTCGTTGCCGTTCCAGGAAAGAATCCCCTCTGGGGGAATTTTCTGGCGCTTTGCGGCGCCTGGGCTGCTGCCGGGTATCTTTTGATCGGTCGCAAACTTCGGTCAAGCCTTTCCTTGGTTGTCTACATTTTCATCGTATACGGTGCAGCAGCCCTGGTTCTGCTGTCGTTTGTGGGTGTTGCCGGCCTGTCCCTCGTCGGTTATCCAAAGGAAACCTATCTGTGGATGATCGTCCTGGCGCTGGTGCCGCAGTTGCTGGGTCACAGCACCTTCAACTGGGCACTGGGGCATCTGCCGGCATCCTTCGTTTCCATCACCCTGCTGGGAGAGCCTATTGGTTCAACCATCTTGGCCATTTTCCTTCTTCGGGAAATCCCTTCGGGGATGGAATTGATCGGAGAAGCGGCGATTCTCGTCGGTATCGCAGTGGCCGCCAGTCGATCGTCATCCACAACCGGCGATTGATCAATCGCTGGATTCTTACAACAGTCGGAAATGACGACTGCCGAAACCAACAAACCGCAGACGCACTTCTGGAGCAAAAACCATGTATGATTTCCTAATGAGCGATGAACAGAAGAAATTGAGAGACGAAGTACGGGACTTCATCCGTTGGGTTCCCCGGCAGATGGTCCTCGACATGGACAAGGACGTCATCAAGTTTCCAAAGGATTTTCTCCGGGAAGCGGCCCGACGCAACCTGATGGGATGCCGTTATCCAAAGCAATGGGGCGGTAGGGGGCTCGACTGGGTATCGACAGGGATCGTCATGGAAGAGGTCGGCACCATCGGCTACGAGTTTGCCTGTGTGTTCGGTGTCGGAGCCGAGTTGGTGTGCGATGCCATCATCCAGCACGGAACGGATGCCCAGAAGGAGAAATATGTCCGACCGCTGCTGCGCGGGGATTTGTTTGCAGCCGAATGTCTGACCGAACCACGGGGCGGATCGGATTTCTTCGGTGCGACATCCAAGGCCGAAGACATGGGAGATCATTTTCTGCTGAACGGACAGAAGCGGTTCATCGTAGGCGGTGAAGGTGCCGATTTCTTTCTCGTCTACGCCCGGACGAATTTCGATCCCCATGCCAAACCCCAGGAAGCGATCACGGCCTTCATCGTCGACAGGGGGCCCGGTGTAGAGACGAAATACCTCTACAATTTGATGGGGTGCAGGGGAGGTGGAACGGCGCGGCTGGTTTTTCGAAACGTCAAGGTTCCCAAGGAAAACGTCGTGGGTCGTGTGAACGGTGCCTACGATGTCTTCAACACGATGATGATCCCCGAACGGTTGGGGACGGCCATCATGACGATCGGCTCGGCTCGGGTGGCGCTCGAAATCGCCACCCGATACACGACGCGGCGCAAGGCCTTCGGACAGACGATCAACACCTTCCAGGGTGTCAGCTTTCAGGTGGCCGAGGCAGCCACTCTTCTCGATGCGGCCCGATCGATCGGATATACGACCTGTCGGGCCGTCGATGCGGGTGTCGAAATGAACCGAATCCGACGGATGATTTCGGAATCCAAGAAATTCATCACCGAGGCCTGCCAGAAGGTGGTGCACAACGCCATGCAGGTCGTGGGCGGCATCGGCTATACGAACGTGTTTCCGTTGGAACGGATTTATCGGGACATCCGCCTGGCCACCATCTGGACAGGCACGAGCGAGGTGATGTCCATGATCATCGCCCATGAATGGTACCGAGAATGCATGAAGACGCTTGCTTCGAAGGACATGCGGGATTTCGAAGCGGATGCGGAAGAAGCTTTTGCCGAGGACGAAAAGATTTACGAATGATGAGCTCGCAAAAAGTCCATCATATGAACGGCTTCGCAAAAAGTCGGGAAGTCTCTATCGAGTCGCGGGGTGACTGGGGAACCTTTTTCGCTGCTGCGAAAAAACTCAGCCGCCCGATCTCGTAGGATCGGACGGATGGCCAAACAGTCAATACAGGCTCGTGGAATCGTAACGGCTTGCTTTTCAATGTCCATTCGTTCAAGCGCGTCCGTCCGATCCAACGATCTCCGGCGGCTTCAAACACGTTTTCGCAGCAGTCTCAAAAGGCTTCCCCAGCCACCCCGCTTATGCCCGACATTTACGAAAAGCACGGGAAAAGCGACTTTTTGCGAAGCCGTCACGAATGATGGTCATCCAACAGGGCGGACCTTGCGGTGGTCAAGCCGAAGGCGGCACACAGCAGGATGGCCAGCAGGACGGTGCTCGGCAGAAAACTTCCAGTTCTGTCGTAGAGCATCCCGGCCAGCAGCGGTGCAAGGGCTGCCGGGATGTTTGCAGAGAACAGGGCGCCGTACACCCGACCCACCGCTTCTGCGCCCCAGATTCGGGCCGTTGATGCTGCATATAGCACCAGCACACCACCATAGTTGAATCCGCAGACGCCGGCTATCACCAGAAGACCGAAAGCCGATTTCAGCAGGACGGGTGACAGAAACAACGTCAGGGCCTGCAGCAGCAGGTTGGTTCGAAGTATCAGGGATGTCCGAACCCTGTCCATGCATGCCCCCCATCCGATACGGCCCGCTGCGTTGGCCATGGCGAACATGGAAACGGCGGCGACCCCCGTCTGGAAAGAGGCGGCTTTCCCCAATTCCTTTAAGTTGGCGTTGATCGCAAATCCGGCGCATAGACCCGTGAACATTGCCGCATACAACACCTGAAAGCCAGGATGGCTCAGGATATTCCGATAGGAAATGGGTGGAGCGGAAACGGCGTTCCTGCTTCCTTCGGGATTCCGCATTCCCAGCCCCGCAATCGATACGATCACCCCGAAGGCAGCCCCAAAGACTTGAAGCACCAAAAACGGCGAAAATCCAACCTGCTGCATGAGATGACCGCCGATCTGACTGACCAGAGCGGCCCCACCGCCAAATCCCGCAACCGCCACACCGGTCACGAGCCCCTTGTTTTCCGGAAACCATCGGATGCCGGTCGCAATCGGGACGATGTAGGCCAGGCCGACGCCGACACCGGCAATGACGCCGATCCCGATCACGGTAAAGGCGAAATGCACCTTGCCGAAACCGGCCAGAATCCATCCGGCGCCGAACAAACATCCGCCGCTAACCGCACAGATTCGAGGGCCGAAACGCTCCAGCCATCTTCCGGCGGTGATCATGACCGCTGGAAAGACGAAATAGAACACCGTGAACGGCAGCTGGACAGGTCCCTGCAGAAGACCGGTCAGTTCCTTGATGGGCTGGACGTACACCGACCAGGAATAGGTGGCGCCCAGACACATCTGCATCAAAACGGCACAGACAAGAACGAGATAACGCATGTTCAGACCCGCAACCTTTATTCCGAGCTCTCTGATCTCGATATTTTCCCAAACAACCGCTTGGTACTACCATTTATTGGAGATGAGAGGTGCCGTCAAGAAAAATCCTGTGGAAAAATCCTTGCAATTAGAAAAGGAAAATGATAGGCAACGAAAAATTGATCCGAACTTTTAGTGGTCCAACCAATAGCCAGTCGAGAGATGGGGTACTGCGGGGCAGTGGTTGCCCGTACGCTCGCTCCTGTCCACGATGCATCGTGAATATCCACCTGACCTCATCCCATCAACAGGAGGATGTATGACTCCTTCGCTCGTTCGAGAATTTCGAGACATCTGTGGAAGCGACCATGTCTGGGAAGACCCGGTCGATCGGACCGCTTATTCCTACGATGCCGCAGTCCTCGATTCGGTCGTTCCGGCGCTTGTCGTCCGTCCGACCTCACAGGAAACACTGGGGCGGGTGGTTGCTTGCTGCAATCGAAACGGGATTCCGATGACAGTTCGGGGAGCTGGGACCAATCTAAGCGGGGGCACCATTCCAGACAGCCGGGGTGTGGTCGTGCTGACCAATGCCTTGAACCGGATCGTCGAAATCAATGAAGCCGACATGTATGCCATCGTTGAACCCGGGGTCGTCACGGCCAAATTCGCTGCAGCGGTCGAACAGAAGGGCCTCTTCTATCCGCCGGACCCAGGGAGTCAGGCCGTGTCCACATTGGGCGGCAATGTCGCCGAAAACGCCGGTGGGCTTCGGGGCCTCAAATACGGAGTCACCAAAGACTATGTCATGGGGCTTCATTTCTTCGATGTCAACGGCGAGCTCATCAAGACCGGTTCCCGAACAGTCAAATGTGCGACCGGTTACAATCTCGGAGCACTTCTCGTGGGTTCCGAGGGAACACTCGGTGTCTTTTCGCAGATCATTCTGAAGCTCATCCCGATTCCCCGTCACCGCAAATCCATGATGGCCGTCTTTCCGACCATGCGTGCGGCATCCGAGACCGTGGCAGCCATCATTGCGGCCCATGTCGTTCCGGCAACCCTCGAAATCATGGATCAGTTCACCATCCAGGCCGTTGAAGGCTTCAGCCGCGTGGGTCTTCCGCTGGATGCGGCAGCCCTTCTGTTGATCGAGGTCGACGGCCATCCCGCTCAGGTCGAGGACGAAGCGGCTCAGGTGGAGGCCATCTGCAACCAGCATGGGGCGGACCGGGTGCGTGTGGCATCGACTGCTGCCGAACGGGACGGGGTTTGGGCCGCCCGGCGAAGCGCACTCTCGGCTCTTGCCAAACTCAAACCCACCTTGGTGTTGGAAGATGCCACCGTTCCGCGAAGCCGCATTCCGGAGATGATCGCCGCTCTGGAAGAAATCGCCAAAACCCATCGGCTGACCATCGGAACCTTCGGTCATGCCGGAGACGGGAATCTTCATCCGACGATTCTGACCGATAGGCGGAATCCCGAAGAATGGAAACGGGTGGAGGCGGGCATCGAAGCGATCTTCGACAGGGCGCTCGCCTTGGGAGGAACCCTTTCCGGAGAGCACGGCACTGGAATCGCCAAGGCGAAGTTTCTCATCCGGGAAACCTCGGCCGGAACCATTCTGTATTCAAAACGGATCCGCTCAGCTCTCGATCCGAAGGGGATTCTCAATCCCGGTAAGATTATCGGAGCCGGATCATGAGTCGAATCGAAGACTTGATCCGAATGGTAAAGTCTCTCGAGGACGAGCTCGTCACATGCATGCGCTGTGGCATGTGTCAGTCGGTATGCCCCCTGTATGCTCAGACAGGCAAAGAGACGGATGTTGCTCGTGGCAAGCTCGCTCTGCTCGATGGATTGATGAAGCGCATCGTCGAAGATCCGCAGGGGGTCAAGGAAAGACTCGACCAGTGCCTGCTGTGCGGATCCTGTGCGGCCGCTTGTCCGAGCGGCGTCCATGTACTCGACATTTTTTTCAAGGCCAGAGCCATTCTATCCGGATATGTCGGCCTCAAGCCCGTGGAGCGGCTGATCCTTCGGGGAATGCTCGCTCAGCCTGCCCTCTTTGACCGGCTCATGGAATGGGGGGCGCGGATTCAGCCGCTCTTTTCCCGAAACGAAAACGCCGTCGTCGGAACTTCCTGTGCCCGGGTGCTTTCGCCGCTCATCGGAAACCGCCATTTCGTTCCGCTGGCGGAGAGGCCCTTTCATCGGATCGTTCCCCGTCTCTCAACGCCTGCCGGATCTTCCGGGCTACGGGTCGCCCTGTTTACGGGGTGTCTCATCGACAAGTTCTTTCCGAACATCGCTTCTACCACGCTTCGAAGTCTCGAGCACCACGGTGTCGGTGTCTTTCTGCCGGAGGATCAAGGATGTTGCGGTATTCCCAGCCTGTCTTCGGGAGATACCGATGCCTTTCGAAAGCTGGTCATGCACAATGTCCGGCGTTTTCTGGAGGAGCCCTTCGATGTACTGGTGACGTCCTGTGCCACCTGTACATCCACCATCCGGAAACTCTGGCCGATGATGGCCGAAACCTTTCCTGTCGTCGTTCGGGGCCCGATGAAGCAACTTTCTGAAAAAACGATGGATATTTCTGCGTTTCTCGTGTCCCGATTTCCGGAGGCGTTTTCAGAAGCGGCTGCTTCCGCCGATGTTCCGGCCCAGGCGTTGATCGTGACCTATCACGATCCATGTCATCTGAGGAAATCCCTGGGTGTGTTTCGTGAACCGCGAATGCTGCTTCGGGCGGGAAGTCGTCGGGTTCGAGAAATGACGGATGCGGATACATGTTGCGGGATGGGGGGTAGCTTCAACTTGAAACACTATGGGATTTCCTCTACAATCGGAAATCGTAAGGCTGCATCGATTCGAGAATCGGGTGCATCGGTGCTGGCCACGGGTTGTCCCGCCTGCATGATGCAGATTTCGGATGCCCTTTCTCGGTCCAATGCAGCCATTGCCGTCAAACATGTTATCGAACTGTATGCGGAGACGCTGGAATCGCCATGAATGTTTCCTTGAAACCCATCAAGCCCAAACGCATTTCCGATCAGGTGTTCGACCAGCTTCGGGAACTGATCTTCCGAGGGGAGCTGAAACCCGGCGACCAGGTCATGCCGGAACGGGAGCTGGCCGAAGCCATGAGTGTGAGCCGGACGTCGGTTCGGGATGCCATCAACAAACTCGTCGTCATGGGACTTCTGGAGCAACGGCAGGGGCAGGGAACGTTCGTTCGAAATCCGGATGTCAAGACCCGAAATCCGCTTGCCGTCGTCATGGAAACCCAGGACGCCACCCTCGAGGATCTGCTTGAGGTCCGGGTTGGGCTGGAGTGCTATGCCGCCTCACTTGCAGCAGAACGTGCGCTGGAGAGCGATCTGCAGTTTTTGGAAAAAAGCATTGAGGAAATGCGCAACGAAGTGCGCTCTGGAAGGCTGGGCACGGAGGCGGATGTTTCGTTTCACATGGCCATCGCCTATGCCACGAAGAATCCGCTTCAGGTCTACATCATGAAGAATTTCTTCGATTTTCTTTTTGTCGGTATCAAGGAGAACCTCTCTCATCTCTACCGGGTGCCTGGAAACATCGAGAAGATTTTGGTTCAGCATGAGAACATCTTTCAAGCGATCAAGAGCCGGGATCCCGTCAAGTCCTTTCACGTCATGCAGGAGCACATTTTCTTCGTTCTGAACTTCTTCCGGTCGTTCAACGTCAAGAAACCCTGATGGCGTTGCAAAAAGCCGCCATTACTCCGCCATGCTCAGGCCCGGCAATGAACAAAATCCAGGGAATATCGACTTTTTGCGACTCCATCATCCTTGTCCATGCAAAAGCGGCCATGGTTGTAAAACCAGCCGGTCCTGTACGAACGATACGTACCATCAGCATTCCGACTGGTGCATCAATCCGTTCGTGGGGTCTCCTTCCGCCATCATCTGTTGCAGCACGTCTCTGTCGATGTTGTTCGGCAGCCGTCCCCGGATATGGGCTGTCAGGACCACATCTCCGGATCCATTCGTGAACACAGCATCCGCCTGGGCCCGATAGTTCTCCCCGACGGCCTGAATGGTCAGGGTGCATGTAATGGTATCCCCGATATAAACGGGTTTTTTGAAACGGAAATCGATACCGGAAGCAAGCCATCCGATCTGGCCGCCGATTTCGGTTACCATACCGCCCACCAGCAAACCGTGACAGATGCGTCGATCGATTCCCTTGGCGGCAACGAAGCGGTCGTCGAAATGAATGGGGTTGTAGTCTCTCGTGATGGCGGCAAACTGCTGAACATCTGCTTCCGTAAACGTTCTGGTGATGCGGAATTGATCGCCGACGGAAATGCCGTCAATCGCCTTCTTTCGAATCCAGCTCATGGGTGATCCTTCTTTCTTTTCCGACAAAGCCTCCGTCGATATTCTTGAATGCCCTTTCCAAAAGTCGCCGCCGCTTGGCTTTGGTCGATTGCCTCGCCATGCGGCTCAACAGAGACTGCCCGACTTTTTGCGACTCCATCCTTCTTTGGATTCTGGGAACCTTTCAGAGTTCCGGGCTTGAGCCGGGCAATAGCCTGCCCAAACGCAATACCGTACCACAGACCAAGGAAATTGATGGGGTCTTGTTCTCTTTCCAAATGGCGTTTGATTCCGGTTGCAAAACATGCTATGAAAATCGACCGAATCGATGAATTATCGTCTCATGATTTATATTACAAACCTTATCGATTGACGTCAAAGGGGGAAATCGATGCGATCAACCGGAAAGAAAGTCGGACTCGTGATGTTCACCATCTTATGCGTTCTGGTGTTTTCGGCGGCTCTTCAGGCCAAGCAGGCCAAATCGCCCATTTGCATACCGATCGGGAACATCGAGTTGAAGGCTCCCGCCTCCGTCACCGCCGAAAGGCCGTCGGTCAGCTTTCCCCACAACGTTCATTTCGATTATTCCTGCAAGCGCTGCCATCACACCTGGAACGGTCAGGATGCCGTTCAAGGATGCATGGCGTCCGGATGCCACGATCTGGATCAATCCCCCAAGCCGGTGGATACGAAAAAGAAATCCACGGAAGGTTCCATGAAATACTTCAAGAATGCATACCATGCCCAGTGCATCGGATGTCACAAGGCCATCAAGGTCCAGAACGCCCAAAACGAGAAGTCCTTTTCCGCAGTCAAAGCCAAACAAATGAAGACGGGTCCGACGGGTTGTACGGTTTGTCATGCCAAATAGGCCGAAAGGCCATGCCGAAAGGAAGCGGTGCGAATCCCGCTTCCTCTGGCTTCAGCATACACCAATCCCAGCCCCGCTCGCCAGACAGCGACTGCATCCGTTGAAAGAGCCGCTCCTGCAGCCGCTTGATAGACGGCGAGAGGGGATGAATGTCCGCTTGGGATGACCCCCATGGTTGTATGACACCCCATTCAATGGCCGAAGGTTTGTCCGGAATCTCCGGCTTTCTCGAACAACCACCACATCGGACGACGGTGTTGCCGGAAACCCGATTTTCAGGATCACCGAAAAAGCCATGACAGAAACCTTCCTCGCTGACATCGTGTTGATGCTCGTGCTGCTGGCTCTGTCGGCTTTCTTCTCGTCCGCCGAAACGGCCTTTTTTTCCATTCCCAAGACCAAGGCCATCCACCTCGCCCGGGAGTCGGGTGGGGCCTTTGCACTGATCCTTCGGTTGAAGGAAGACCCGCATACCCTGCTGACCACACTGTTGATCGGCAACAATCTGATCAACATCGGTGCCTCGGCGTTCGCCACCAGTATCGCGCTGAAAATTTTTCCGGTGTATGCCATCAGCATTGCCATCGGCGTCGTCACTTTCTTCATCCTCGTCTTCGGGGAAGTCTTTCCCAAGTCCATTGCAGCCCAGAACAACATCCTGATCGCCCGGTTGACGGTCTATCCGATTTTCTGGTTGTCCATCCTGTTCCGGCCTGTCGTGTGGTTCCTCAATTTCATTCCCCGCATCACGCAGAAGCTTCAGCCTCCGAACAAGGTGTCGGAGGAGGAGCTGTTGACCTTCGTTGAAATGGTCGAGGAAGAGGGGGAGATCAAACAGGAAGAGCGGGAACTCATCCACAAGATCTTCCGTTTCGACGACACCAGCGCCAGCGAGATCATGACTCCACGGGCCGATATGTTCGTCATCGACATCAACAGGCCCTTCGATTTGAAGGCCGTCGCCGAATCGGGATTCACCCGGATCCCGGTGATCGAAAACGACATCGATCATGTCATCGGCATTCTAAACATCAAGGACGTGTTCTTTCATCAGGCCACCCGCAGCACTCCGATCGACATTCGCCGGATGATGCGGGAGCCCTATTTCGTGCCCGAAAACAAGAAGCTAGACCGGCTGCTGCATCAGTTCAAGAAGCGAAAGAACCACATCGCCATTGTCGTGGATGAATATGGGGGGGTTTCCGGCCTCATCTCCCTCGAGGACGTGCTCGAGGAAATCGTCGGAGAAATCAGCGACGAGACCGACACCGAAGAACCCTACATCATCAAGACCAAACCCAACGAATGGATTGTGTTGGGAAAAACCGACATCGAGGAAGTCAATCGGAAAATTCCCTTGCAGATTCCAGACTCCAGAGAATACGATACTTTTTCCGGATTCATTCTTTCCCACATCGGCCATATTCCGCACGAAAAGGAGGAAATCCACTTCGATCCCTTTTTGATCATCGTGAAGGAGATGGCCGGCAACCGCATCAACAGACTTCTGGTTCGGCAGTTGGCCGACGAGCCCGCATCCGATCCTGCCTGAACCGACCCACCCGACAACATCGCCATGACGTCATCTACCTTCTATGAAGTAGCCGTCGCTTTGCCGGTGCGGGGAACGTTCACCTATTGCGCTCCGCTTTCGGGAGGTCCTGTGCCTGCAGTGGGCATGCGGGTCGTTGTTCCCTTCGGCAACCGTGTCACGACAGGCTATATCTTGGGACCTACGACAGGGGATCGGAACGACATTCTCCCCATCCAGTCCATCGTTGATGCCGTTCCGCTGTTTCCCGATCATCTCGTTGCGTTCTTTCGATGGCTGTCGGCCTATTATCTGCATCCGATCGGGGAGGTGATTCAAGGCGCTCTTCCCGGAGGCATCGACGCCGGAATCGCCTGGTATTACCACATTACGGAAAGCGGCATCCGGGCTTTGGAAGAGGCAACGCTTCTGGAAAACCACCGGAGGATTCTCGAACGGCTCGCATCCGGGCCGGCGGAGCGCTCGGCCCTGATCGGGCCGGAAGAAAAGGGTGTTTCCGCAGCCGTGATGAATCGTTTCGTTCGGAAGGGATATGTCAGCCGGGAATACCGTTTCGAGAAAGACCGAGTCCAACACCTGACGGAATCTGTGGTGAGGCTTGCATCCTACCGGGATCCGGCCGACCGGCAGCCGTCATCGGATCAGATGCGGATTCTGGAGACGGTAGGCCGTTACGGTGAGATTCCCTTGCGTTTGCTGCGTAGGGAAGTGCCGGAAGCCACACCCGCGCGGATCCAAACCCTCGCCAAACGCAACTGGATCGAACTCGATCGCCGGATTCTCTATCGCGATCCGTTCGGGGAAACGATCGACCCGGAGCCTCTGCCCCGCCTGACCGAGGAGCAGGCGGTTGCGGTGGAGCGGCTTTCTTCGGCCATCGGATGCGGTTATCGAGGAATTCTGCTGAACGGTGTGACGGGAAGCGGGAAGACCGAGGTCTACCTGCAGGCGTCCCGTAAGGCTATGGATCGGCAACTGGACGTGCTGGTGCTGGTTCCGGAGATCGCGCTCATCTCGCAGATCGAGCGGGCGTTTCGCTCCCGATTCGGAAGCCGTGTCGCTATCCTGCACAGTGGTCTGTCGGAAGGGAAGCGGTTCGACGAATGGCATCGGATCCTGAAGGGGGAAGCCTGCATTGCAATCGGCACGAGATCGGCTCTCTTCGCCCCTCTCAGGCATATCGGGCTCATCATTGTGGATGAGGAACACGACACCTCGTTCAAGCAGGATTTCGGACTACGCTACCATGCACGGGACATGGCCATGGTTCGGGCCAAGCTGGAGGGAGCCGTTGTGGTGTTGGGAACGGCGACACCTTCGGTTCAGTCGTGGCACAACGTATCGATCGGAAAGCTGACGGAAATCCGGATGAGCAGCCGGGTGGAAGACCGGCCGTTGCCGACCGTCGAAGTCATCGATTTGAGCACCCGAAGGGATATCCGCGGAACGGAACGGTTCATCACGCCGGAATTGCAGGCAGCCATCACCGAAACCCTCCAGAGGGGAGAGCAAACACTGCTCTACCTGAACCGAAGGGGATTTGCGGCCCTACCCGTCTGCGCCCACTGCGGCCAGGCCCTTCGTTGCCGAAATTGCGACATCTCCCTGACCTATCACCAGCAGGAAAACACCTACCGATGTCATTACTGTGGATATGCCATCGATGGATCTTCGGCATGTCCGGAGTGCGGTGGTCTGAAGATGAAGCGTTTGGGAATCGGTACAGAAAAGGTGGAAGCTGCAGTGAAGGCTCTGTTCCCACAAGCACGGGTCGCCCGCATGGACCGGGATGCCGTCCGAAGCAGAAAATACCTCCTGCTGCTGCTGAAGCGGCTACGCAATCGGGATATCGATATTCTGATCGGTACCCAGATGGTGACCAAGGGACATGATTTTCCCTTTATCACCCTGGTGGGTATTCTGTTGGCCGATCAATCGCTGCATTTCCCGGACTTTCGTGCCGCAGAGCGGACCTATCAGATCATTTCCCAGGTTGCGGGCCGGGCCGGTCGTGGAAGTCAGCCGGGCCGCGTGATCGTTCAGACCTATACCCCGAAACATTTCAGCGTGGTTTCGGCCATCGGAGGGGATGATGAAGGGTTTTACAGGAAGGAAATCGCGTATCGAAAACGGCTCAACTATCCGCCGTTTTCGAGTATGGTTCAGATTCTGGTCCATTCGAAGGACCCTGTTCGTGCCAAGAGCCATGCCGAAGAAATGGGTCGATGCATGAAAGAGGGTCGGACCCAGGCCGAGATACGCCAGGTTCTCATCATGGGGCCTATCCAGGCCTTCATGGCTCGTCTTGCCAATCAACACCGCTGGCAGCTGCTGCTCAAGTCTCGAAACCGGAAACTACTCCACGATTTTCTGGAACGGATGATCGAGGAGCATCCCTCTCATTTTCGCCCCAGACAGGTCGGTGTCGTTCTCGATGTCGATCCGGTGTTCATGATGTAGCTGCGGTGAGGCCCAACAGCTGCTGCAGCCACAGGCGAAGTTCGCCATCTACTGCATAAACTCCCTTGTTGTAGCCAATGGAATCCAGGAAACGATCGGCGATGGGTTGGGGAATGTCGATCTGGGCAAGGTCACGAGCCTCTTCGGAATTTCTTCGGATGAGATAGATGACGGGTCTGCCCTTCCAGGTGTTCACCACGAAGTAATGTGAGACATCTTCCTTCGAGCGGATGACATAGTTTCCCCGGGCCCAGTTGTTTCCCCACTCGAGATAGAGTCGGACGGCTTCCTCCGGGGTCATTTCCCAATCGATTTCGTTCAGGAGCTGTCGGTTCTGCCGGATATCGTTCAAAGTCATCATGGGGTATCCTTTCAGGTATGTTGGTTCCGAAGTGACGATTGGTCTGGGAACGGATCTATCGTTGCCAATCATCAAATAGGAATTTTTATCAAAAATAATTCCCTGCAGGATATTCGTCAAGAACGATTCTCCGTCGATCGATGACGAGGAGATTGCAACCCGTTGAGAAGCCTCGTCATCGGCGTATGGCAGGAAAACGTCGGTTCCCACCGAATGCCGTATATCCTTGCCTAATTGAGACGTTATTTCTTGATGGAGTCGCAAAAAGTCGGAAAGTCTCAGTTGAGCCGCTGGGTGGCTGGGGAACCTTTTTCGCTGCTGCGAAAAAACTCAGTCGCCCGATCTCGTAGGATCGGGCGGATAGCCAGAAAGAAAAGTTAGGCCAGTTAACTTGTATCATATTGAATTCCATACATATAACGATGTTGTGTGTCCGCCCGATCCAACGATCTCCGGCGACTTCAGACACGTTTTCGCAGCAGTCTCAAAAGGCTTCCCCAGCCACCCAGCTTATGCCCGGCATATTCGAAAAGCACGGGAAAAGCGACTTTTTGCGACTTCATCATTTCTTGATGGAGTCGCAAAAAGTCAGTGAGTCTCTGTCGAGTCGCATGGCGAAGCAACCGCCTTTTTCGCTGCATCGGATGAACTCAGCCGCCCGAGCTCGTAAGGGCCGGGCGTCAGGACAGTCACTCGATACAGGCCAGCAAGATACAAGGATCTGATTTTCATACTAATGTTAGTAGATAAACGACGCCCGGCCCAACGATCTCCGGCGGCTTCAAACAAGCATCCGCTGCAGCATCAAAAGGCGGTTGCCCCGCCATGCTCAGGCCCGGCAAGGAACCAAATCCGGGTAGCTTCGACTTTTTGCGACCCCATGCTCAGGCCCTGCTTTGAAAGAAAACCGGTGGATAGCGACTTGTAGCGAAGGCATCATTTCTGGTTCAACCGATTGCGATACTGCATGGCTCGATCGAACCGTCTGTTCAATAGAGATGCACAGGCAAGCAAGCGAAGGGATTCGGCCGTTGTGTGCAAGGAGCACGAGCGCTCGGCTGCCCTCAGCATGTCGGGCGGATCGCCTGCAGCATATGCAGAAATCGCCTGCCGTTGAAACTCCCTTGCAGCCGATTCGGTGTCTACGATCCGATCGAGGTCTGCCTTGCATCTGTGGCATTGCCTTTTTCCGGCATATCTGGCGTTGCAAACTGGGCAGCGTTCCATTCCTTGTCTTTTCTCTGCACCTCGCTTGAAATTCAGCGACTTTTGTAGGTATCGACCCTGTTGATCAAGCTGTCAAACCCGACAGGGGCGCGTTTCATTCAATGTAATAGAGGATATCCTCGAGGTCCTTGGCCAGATCCCGCGCGTTTTCCATTTGACCTTCCCGAATGGCATCACGGATGTCCTCCATCAGGTTGATCATTTCGTCTCGATCTTCTTCAGGGGCCTCATTCAGTTTCTGGGCGGCCTTGTCCAGAAGATCGCGAATGTCGAACGGCATCTCGTCGGTCGTTGTTTCAGGCCCAGCGTTCTCGACTTCGGCCAACGCCTCATCTTTCCATAGGGTATCGACACGCTGTCGGAGTGCGGAAATTTCCTGCTCGTTGAATCGACCGATGGCATTTTCGATGACACCTTCGATCTTTTTTCCGGTATGTTTCTCGATAGCCTGAACCTTCAAGATGCCGTTGATGTCAAGATCGAAGTGAAGCACAATCTCGCTTCCCTTGGGGGCTGGTGTCAACGGAAAGAAAAACTTCCCCAACAGCACGTTGTCGAGTGCATAGGGTTCCTCTCCCTGGTAAACCATCACGTCGACGGCTTTCTGATTGTCCTCGAGGGTCCAGAACACATCGGCGCGATGGGTTGGAAGCTTCGTGTTGCGGCGAATGAGGGGAACGTAACAAAATGGGGAGGTTCTGCCGTCGAGTTCTCCCATGGCCGATGTGCCGAAGGTGTAAGGGGTTACATCCAGTAGAACGCTGGTGGAATCCAGCCCCATTTCGCGGCCGGCCTGGATGGCTGCACCTAAGGCCACGCAAAGGTCCGGATCGATTTCGCTGTGCGGCAGCTTTCCGAATTTTTTCAGAAGCAGCTCGGATATTTGGGGAATTCGGGTCGATCCACCCACTAGAATGATCTTATCGATCGCCGAAGGCAGCATGAGAGCGTCCTTGAGCGCACGGGTCACGCAATCCATGGTTCGATCGAGATAATCTTGGATCATCTCGACAAACGACATTCGGGAAAGTTCATAGGAGAGATGAATCGGCCGACCCTTTCGTTCACCGATGTGATCTTCCTCGATCTGAGCAAAGGGATTTTCCGAAAGGGCGATCTTGGCTGCTTCGGCAGCCCGTTTCAGCCTCGCCACTGCAATGGGATTGGAAGAAACATCGATGCCGTAACCATCTTGGATATGGTTGATCAGCAATTCCTTGATCCGATTGTCGAAATCGTCGCCTCCCAGATGGTTGTCTCCAGTGCTCGAGAGCACTTCCACGATGCCTTTTTCGATGCGGACAATCGAAACGTCGAAGGTTCCGCCTCCCAGATCGTAAACCAGAATCGTTCGGGTTTCCGGATTCTGGCTTTCGTAGGCCAGAGAAGCCGCAGTCGGTTCGTTGATGATCCGAACCACTTCAAGACCGGCGATTTCACCGGCTTCGCGGGTGGCCTGGCGCTGGGCGTCCGTAAAATAGGCGGGAACCGTGATCACGGCTTTCGAAACGGGACGGTTCAGATATTTTTCCGCTCGGCTCTTCAACGCCTTCAGGATACAGGCCGAAATTTCCTGGGGAAGGTAGGCGTTCTCGCCCATGGGGATGCGATCGGTGGTGCCCATGCGGCGTTTGACGGAACGGACGGTGCGCTCGGGTGCAAGAACGGCCTGATTCAGGGCTTCTCTTCCGACGAGGATCCGCCCGTTGTCGTCGATACCGACAACCGATGGGACAATACCGTTGTCGCCGTCGACCAGAACGGTCGAATGGCCGTCTACGATGAAGGCGACTTCCGAATTCGTGGTGCCAAGATCGATTCCAACAATCGGTTCCATACCCCTACCCTTCTTGGTTTCGTGTCATTCGCTCACAATCACTTCCGCCGTTCGTAAAACCGTTTCGCCGAGACGGAATCCCCCGACGAGTTCCCGAACGACGATCCCCTTCTCGACCCCTGCACCCAGTTGCCTGTCGACGGCCTTCATCGTTTTGGGATCGAATCGTTTTCCTACTGCCTCGATCGGCGCCACATCGACGGATGCCAGAGCCTTGTCGATTCGTCGGATGGCCATTTCGTATCCGGAAACCACACCTTCGATGCCTTTTGGGGGCGGCATCAGAAACCGTCGGGTTGATGCAACGCTTCGAGCCGCCTCGAGCCCTCGGCAGAGGGAGTCGCGCACGTCGAGAAACGGCAGGATGGTTCGTTTTTCACAGGCACGTCGAATGTTGGCTTCCAGGTCCGCCAGCGCCCGGGTCCGATCCCGGAACAAATCGATCGTTTCCCGGCTCGATTCAATGAATGTCGCAAGCTCGCCGAGCGTCGAGAGGGTTTTGGCCTGTTCCCGGTTCTGGATCCGGATTTCCTGCCGTAGTGCCGTGAACTCGGAAAGCAGGGTGAACAAGTCGCATTCCTGGACATCGGGGCGCTCATCACCGCCTGGTTCTTCGTCCAGGGTGGCGAGCCATGCCGTGAAGTCCTCGAGGGCCTTGCGCTTCCAATCGTACATCAGATGATAGGTGCGAATGCGGCTTTCGATCTTCCTTCCCAGGTAACCGTTCATCCACATCAGGATCGGCAGCAGCACCTTTTCGTCAAAGCGCCTCCATTGCGTGCAAATCCATTCCAACCAAGGTCGATCGGTGTTTCCGATAGGGATCGTCATGACTTGCCTCTTTGTTCACATCTTCGGAGCAGGTCCTGAAGTCCGACCCGCTTTCTAGAAGCACCGCAGGTCTTGACCAGTTCTTGGAGAATGGTTTCTATGTCTATTCCATAATTTCCCATGGGAAGATAGCGGGCCGCCAAGCGCATTTTCATATCCTTGATGGCTTCGTAGGAAGCCGTGATTTCCCTGAAGCGCTCCGGATGTTTTTCGGGAGTGTATTTCCGAACCAGTTCCAGATACCGGTTTCGGATGTCTTCGTCTTTGGCATCCGGCGTAAGCCCCAGGCGGATCCAGTGAATCAGCATGAACACCTCTTTCGTTCTTCTTGAA
Source organism: Thermodesulfobacteriota bacterium (assembly GCA_040755275.1). Lineage (GTDB taxonomy): Bacteria > Desulfobacterota > Desulfobacteria > Desulfobacterales > Desulfatirhabdiaceae > Desulfatirhabdium. Next base: position 37,470 of record JBFMBE010000005.1, read on the forward strand.
GCCAAAAGATCGATTTCAATGTTTCGGTATTCGATCAATTTCCGAAAATCAGGGTGTTGGCCTCCCGGCTGAGACCCGATATCCCTGCATTCTGGATGATTTGAACCATCGCATCCAGCAATTGGCGTACGACGGGTTGCGTCAGGAGTTCCCGCCGTACGGACAGAATGATCCGCATTGGCTTTCCGGTCAGTTCGAGCTCTTCGACCAATTTTTCACAAAGCGACTTGAACTCTCTGCGTTCCATATCGGTCATCAGGCCCGCATGTTTTTTCAAGTGAGGCAGGATATCCGCCAGCATGCCCGCCATGCCCTGTAGTTCGTCCTTGTATGGATCATCGAAGAAATCATCCTCTTCCCATTCCTCATCATCGTCCTTGGAAATGTGATCGTGGACCCCGGGGGTAAACGGGTTCAGGGGTGAATTTTCTAGGGGATTGAAATCGAATGTCATCAGGCAATGTTTCAGCAGACCGTTGGCGTAAGCTCCCAATCGACGGGAAAGGCGCTCCAGTTCTTTTTGATCGTTTTCATCGGCTTTCGAAAGAACGTCCAGATACCTCTCGTCGGTATATGGGAACGAGTTCATGTAGCTCAATGTGACCAGAAAAAACCGCATCTGCATGGCTTGCGGTGGATTCTTCTTTCGGATGCGTTTACGCAACTCGTCGGCCATGAAACCGATGATATCGGGATGAAAGAGGACCAAAAAGGTTTCGATCAGTTTTTCGTTTGAAAAATCCTTCCACACATGATCGTAGGTACTCAGCAGGGGATGAGCAATGGGTTGATGCGGCAGAACCGGTTGGTAGATGTTCGGAAACGGGCTGAGCAGTTCAACGATGCCGTTCGGATCGAGGCTTGCCTTCTGAATGGCCATTTTCAAACGATCCTGAACCGCCTGAATATGTTTCCTTCTGAAGATGATGGTGTTGTCTCTCACCTCCTGATACAGAAGAGCCAGCACTCGAATCCGATCGATGGTGGATAGTCGCTCCGGGATATCTTCGAAGGAGAGTTCTTTGAGTCGATCCGGCTGGTTCAGGAGATGGAACAAAATACGCTTTTCTTCGATCAAGGGAGCAAGTGTTTTGCTTCCGAAGCTTTCCGCCCTTTCGAGATCGTTGAACACCGTTTCCATACGCGATCGATAAAAAGTCTTACATGCCGAAATGACGAAGGCCATCGCTCTGCGTTCAATGACCCTGCGGTCGTGAGGGGCGCGCCGGGCGGCCTCTTCGAGAACTCGTTCGGCTTTCCGGAAAGCGTTCTTTCGGTAGTAGAGATTCGAGAGCTCAAGGCAGGGGTAGGGATCATCCGGAAAGGTGTCCGCCATAGTCAGGAGCGCTTTTTCGATGGTGTCCTTGGCTTCCCGTGAGTAGTTCGGCAGCTTCAGCAGAAACGAGTAGGCATCCCGGTTGAGGGGATCCAATTCGATACTCTGAACCACCAGATTCAATATGTCCTGGTTCACTTGTTCCATATCGTTGAGCGGATTCATGAATCGGAAGAATGAATCGCTGCCTTTCGCCCGATCAATGTGCTCCTTTAGGAAATACAATTTTTGGGCGCCGAACAAGCAAATCATGGCCTGAACACGATTGCGGAGAATCGGATCGGAAATGGTTTTTTCAAGGAGGTTGGAATACCATCTGATCGATGGTTGGATCTGATTGTCTACCAGAAGACCGATCTTGTTTTCCAGGATATCATAGTCCGTGCTGGAAATGAGCGGTGTCAATATGGAACGCATTTCTAGGATGTCGTTTAAGGTAATGGCCTCGGAAGTCCACATGCATTCCAGCAGGTAGAGGATTGCGAAGGAAGGGTCTTCCGGGTAGATCGCGCGTGCGAAATGCGCTGCATATAGCGCAATTGCTTTGATGTGCCTATGCTTCAGTGCCTGAAGCAATGCCTTTGAATGACGTTCGGCATCGGTCTGCTGTTCCCACAGCATGGCTGACGGGGAGTTGATTGATTCGGCTCTCGCTGGTTTCGTCGGTTGGGTCGTTCCCTGGAGCCGATCTCGGATGTCCTCGAGGATGGGGTTCAGCGGAAAATCCGATGGAAGTCGGGGAATTACCTGAAGCAGTTCGGTGTCGTTTTCTCCAAGAAACAGCGTCATGGCCTTACAGAACAGGCGCAAGGGGGCATAGGGCGATCGCCTGGGAATCGGCTTAAGTTCCTGCAGGGCGGATTCCCAGTTTCCCTCATTCATGGAATCGATGGCTTTGCGTGCAACCGGGGCATCCTGTCGAAGGGGATGGTCGGGAGCCAATCGTTCAAGCGGACGCCAATCGTCGGATGCCATCAGCCGATAAGCGATTTGTCGCTCGACCAGGCAGCTGAAGGGGTGTTCCTTCGTTAGACGCTGGTGAAACCGGACTGCTTCCTCAACGGAGGCATGTGAGAGGTAGGCAATGACATCGGCTTCGGAAAGAAGTCCGATGGGTGGCATAACGGTAGCGAGGTTCCTTCGGACAAAATCGGCTTCCTGGATCATGTCCTTGGATCGAAGCTGCTCTTCCCGCATCAGATAGGCCCGAAAGAGCCATATCTGTAGCGGTTCGGATGTTCCGGATTGCCTTTCCGCACGTTTCAGAACATCAATGGCGTCCCGCGGCTTGCCCTTTTCCAGAAAAATCCGGGCCTGATCAAAAAGCTGTTCGCCGGAGAGGACTCGGATGGCTTTCTGTACCTTTTTGTCTTTCTTGAATTTTTTGCTCATCATTTCACGCTGGAACGGATGGACTCATCACAAGTCGTTTTTCCAATGTTTTTCGCAGATGTCTGGCATAAGCGGGGTGGCTGCGGAAGCTGTTTGATGCTGCCGTAAAAATGTGTTTCAAGCCGCTGCTGAGCGAAATTCACCCGCCCTCCTGCGGGTCAATCCAGATGCAGTCGCAAAAAAGTCGCTACTCCCTCGATTCTGTCAATTGCCGACCTCATGCGGCTCGACAAAGCCTGCCTGACGTTGTGCGAGTCCATCAATCCAGATGGCAGGTCGTTGTGCGACTCCATCAGATGGGAGGTCTTTCTATCCTGAAGGGTCGATTTCCAGCAGGAAGATGGTGCGCTTTTCCGGTTCTGGTTTCTTTTCGAAAGGCCTTCGGTATTCGAAAACGATTTCGGTGCGACCAGGCCGAAGCAGGCGGAGGGGAAAAATCGTTTTTCCGCCGGACCCAACGATGCCGGGAGGAACCCGATCGGGGATGTAAATTTCCTCTCCGTCGGGCCGGATCATGGTGTTGTCGATGGTCGCAATCTTCCACAGAAAACCGGTTGTCGGATTCGATGCAAGCTCGATCGAGAGGGGGGCTCCCAGGCGTACCCGAACCCATTTTCCGCCGTCTTCTTCCTTCAGAACGACGGGTTTTCCCGATCCATCCGAAGCGCAAAGCCCTCCCGCACAGGCCCCCATCCAACAGGAGGCAGCCAGCAGACCGAAGATTGTCAGAAACGACTTCATGGAGCTCAATCCTCCTTTCCAGAGCCGCAAACCGGGCAACCCTGAAGCCGCAGCGGCATCTCCAGTCTGCAATCCTCGAGAAGCGAACGGTTTCGGAGCAGCTCTTCCGTCGGGCCGTCGGCTACCAGCTTGCCGTTCTTCAAAATCAGTGTCCGTTTGCATACATCGAGGGCCATATCGAGATCGTGGGTTGCGATGATAAGGGTATGATCGAAGCGCTTGAGCAAGGCAATCAGTTGACGTCTGGCCAAAGGATCGAGGTTGGATGTCGGCTCGTCCATCACCAGAATGCTCGGACTCATGGCCAAAACCGTCGCGATGGCGATGGCCCGCTTCTCACCGCCCGAAAGCCGGTATGGGGGGCGCCGTTTCAGGTGAAGCGCGCCGACCGTTCGGAGTGCTTCATCAACCCGGGCGGAGACTTCTTCCGGAGGAAGCCCCAGATTGATCGGACCGAAGGCCACATCGTCCTCGACCGTCGGCATGAAGAGTTGGTCATCCGGGTCCTGAAACACCATGCCGACGGTTTCCCGGACATGGGGTAGTGTCTTGGTGGTGATCGGAAAGTCGCCCACCCGAACCGAGCCCGATACCGAAACGAGACATCCGTTCAGGTGCATCAGCAGGGTCGATTTGCCGGCTCCATTTCCTCCGATGACAGCCACCGATTCACCATGGGTGATTCGGAAGTGAATGCCGTCGAGGGCCCGTGTCCCATCCGGATATACGTAGCAGAGATTCTGGGCGATCACCAGGTGATGGCTCATCGTCCCGCCGTTTCGACAAAACGTCCGATCCATCGTGGAATGTCCACGGATCGGAACAGGAGAAAGAGCGCCGACCAACCGGCGATGAAGGCTGCATCGACCGATCGAAACCTGAGATCCTGTACCCGGGCGAACATCCCATTGAATCCCCGGCAGCACATGGCCAGATGGATGCGCGTGGCCCGATCGATGGTCCGCAGCAGCAGATGACCGATCATGAAGGAAAAGACTCGGATGCCCTGACCGCGCTTCTGAAACGTGCGCAGGTTGCGGGCGCGGGTCATGCGGCCTGCCTCCTCGGCCAGGACGAAGAGATATCGGAACAAGACCATGAGCTGGGTGACGAAGGCCCGGGGAAGCCCCATTCGCCCGAGTGCATCGCATACGGTCATGAAGCCCGTGGTTGCGATCAGCAGCAGGGCGGCGCTGACCGTAAGCGAAAAGCGGATGAGAATCGATACGAAGGACACCCACCCTCCGGAAATGGCGAGCGTACCGATATGGGTGACGGTCGTTCGATCGAAGACCGGATTGAAGATGCCCATGAAGAAGGCAAAGGGAGCGGCCCAAACCAGTCGTGTCAGGATCGGTCCGGCTGGAACACCGGACAAGGCTGTTGTCACAACGGGGTAGAGTACGAAGGGCAGCAGAGCGCTGACCTCGTATTTGCCGTAGGATACGACCGAAACGATAAAGAGCATCGTCACGATCAGCTTGGCCCTCGGATCGATCCGATGGATCGGGCTGTCCCGATCGGCAAAGGATTCGATCCGGTTGAGATCGAAGAGGGCTGCATGGGGGTTGGGCATGGTCATGGGTGTTCTAGTAGAAGTCAGGAGTATCGATGGGCTCCCTCTTCCGATACTGCCTGGATCATGTGGTTTTTCGGGACCATATGCGCAACACGTACCCGATGCCCAGGGCTACCATCAAGGTGATGATCGAGCCGATGATGCCCGCAAGAGACGTCCCTGGTTCGATGGCCGGCCAAGTGGCCTCTTCTGCCTTTTCCTTGTTGGCCGCCGGAGCGGCTTCGGCTTCGGGCTTGAAATTGTAGTCCGGCATAAACGCGGTCCATCGCTGGATGTGGGAGAAAACCCCGTGAACACCGGTTTCCGGCGCTTCGAGCTCTTCCTTTCCGGTGACACCGGCAATCGACCATTCGAGTCCATCCGGGTGGCTGGAGGCAAACCAGGAAACGACACCGGCCGTGAGGACTGCTGCAACGCCGAGCCCGACGAGCACAGGTTTGAGATTTCCGGTGGGTCGGAGGTCGGCTGTGGAAGTTCCGACAACAATTTCCGGACGGGCCTTCCATACAATGGCGACGACGGCTGCCGTAGCGATTCCTTCGACAATTCCGATGGCCAGATGGATGGGCTGCATCAGCAGAACGAAGGTGCCGAAAGGCAGTTCGGAAATGCCGGATGCCGTCGTTTCGAGGACAACAGCAAAGGCCCCGAGCTGAAGCGATACGACCGCTGCCACCAAAATCGCCCAGAACCGCTTTGTGGCGTTCGAACCGTCTCCGGCCATGGTCTTGTAAATCCATGGATACCCGATGAATGCCGGGAAAAAGCCCATGTTGAAAATGTTGCAACCGAGAGCCAGAAGGCCTCCATCCGCAAAAAACAACGCCTGAACCACGAGAATGGAGGCGATCACGAGGAAAGCGGCTTGTGGCCCGAGCAAGATCGCGAGCAACATGCCGCCTCCCAAATGGCCGCTGGAACCGGTTGCAGGAATCGAAAAATTGATCATCTGGGCTGCGAAGACAAAAGCACCGAGGACTCCCATCAGGGGAACCCGGCTGTCTTCGACATGTCGGGTGACGTTCCGGGCGCTGTATGCGGCAATGGATGCCGTAACGGCCCACATTCCGGCACCAACGGCCGGGGAAATCAGGGCGTCTGCCATGTGCATCGTCGGACTCCTTTCATCGAAAAGCAAGGAAAGTGGATGCCCTCCATGGGCAAGCAATGGATGGGAAAGCAGCAGGCATCGTTCCGATGCAGGAAGCTCCGAAGGCGGGATCGTTTCTGCCGGATGGGTGTCTTCGGCGCATCATTCGGCGGAGCGGATCGAATGTCTTCGGTGTTCCGACGAGGCTTCATGCCCCGATTGCGGCGAAGTGTACTCCTAGGGAAAACGGCCTGTCAATGAGGTTCTTATCATTCGAGAGCATCACTATCTTCTTCCGGCAGAATCTCGAAGCTGGTGGTGATTTCGGCGACACCTCGAACCGTAGCGCCGACGGAGCAGTATTTCTCCTGGGAGAGCTGAATGGCACGACCGATGGCTTCTGGTTTGACGTTCTTGCCACGAACCCGAAAGAGGAGATGAATTTTTCGGAACGCCCAAGGCGGGGTTTCGTTCTTTTCTCCGGAGGCGATGACCTCAAGGCTGCTCAGAGGCTGGCGCTTCTTCTCCATAATGGAGACCACATCGACGGATGTGCAGGCGGAGAGGGCCACCAGCAGCATATCGGATGGTCTGACACCGATTCCGTCTCGGGCTGCAGAGAGAACGACCGAGTGATTGCTCGAGTCGATACCGACAAAGTGTTCGTTACCGATCCATTGAACCCTGGTTTGAACCATCTCGTTTCTCCTTTCTATTGAATCCGGGATTTGTCATTCAAGATGGCCTCGCAAAAAGTCAGGGAGTCTTTGTCGAGTCGCGGGGTGACTGGAGAACCTTTTTCGCAGCAAGCTCAAAAGGCTTCCCCAGTCACCCCGCTTATGCCCGTCATTCCCGAAAAGCACGGGAAAAGCGACTTTTTGCGAGCTCATCATTCAAGAAATCTTCGGGTCCCGTCGGTTGTTTCCTGTATTCCCTTGTGAATCACGAGTTCCTTCCCCAAGCGTTTGCCGTCCTCGTGAATGGTTGCATCGAAGAAGATCTGCCGCTGGTGGATATGTCGGATATGTGGGTACCGGTTGCGGTAATAGGTTTCGAGGTGTTGGTCTTTGGGGAGAATCATCGGAAGATTCGATGTCTTGCAGTGTTCATCCTGCTGTTTCAGCTTTTCTTCGAATCCGGAAAGGATTCCACAGGCGAAATCCACTCGTCGGTGGTTTCCCAACCGCCGTTTCGATGTATACCGTTCCCATTCGGATGCGATGAACCGCTCGATGAAGTCATAGACATAGGATGCGATCTGCAGGTTCGTTCTGGAACCGCTGATCTCGAGCACCGTTCCAGGCTTACCCAATTCGGGGTTGAAAGCGGAACACCAGATGCCTTTGACGAAATAATGCCGAATCAACAAGGCGGCCAGAAACATCTGATGACGGGTTCTGCGCAACACCGGTTTGCCGATCAGCATGCTGAAAAATTTCCTGTCCGGAAAACCTTCGATTTCCGCCAACGCGTGTTTGGCCAACAGTTCCCTGGCCTTGGTGGCTGCAGCCTCCGCTTCATGTCGATTGTGGCTGTCTGCGAGGGCCAGAAGCTTCCGAATCCGTCGCAGAATCGGATCATTCTGCGTTTCGGTATCATCGAAGATCATGCGGCTCAGCGGGACAAAGGAAGCCCGTGCATCGGGTTTGATTCTCAGCAATGCGCAGGCCTGGTGAAAGGACGGACCGTGACTCGTCTCTCCCTTGAAGGGGGCGTGGAAGCATTCGTCTGCGATCTGATGGGCGATCTCGTGCATCAAGACTTCTCGGATGTCGCCCCAGCAGCAGTTCCGTACGAAGCTACGGCTCAATGCGATTTCTTTTCGTTCGAAAGACCATTTGCCAAGACGCTTCCGGGCATCGAACAGGCTGAACTGCGGCGGAGATAGGCACGAAGAAATTTCGGTGCCGAGGTATCCGAGGCAATTCCGGTATTCCCATTCCAGTCCGTGCAGAATACGGCGCTCGATCTCCGGGCTCGGATCGATCTGATCGAAATGCTGGGTGTTCATGTCTTTCGGCCACCCAAGCGGGATCGCCGCCCTTTCCCGATCCGTTTCGTTCTATCCCGCTTGCCTATTTCCAATTCTTACGGCCGCTTTTTCACCAATAGGGTGTAAAGATTTTCCTTTTGATAGAAAAACTGCTCGACCTCGTAATTGTGTTCCGGCACGAGATCCAAGACGATTCGGACCTTCGATACAGGCTGGGTATGCAATCCGACGCGCACCTGGGTGATGTATTTTCCGTTGACCGGAAGAACCTTGGGAATCCCCTTCTCCAGTCCGACTTCCGGAAAATCGCAGATGATCCGGGGTGGAGAGCCTTCGGCAGCATTCACCTGTGGGGGATAGAATCCGTTTAATATCACATTCAAGACCTCTCCGGTCGGATTGTCCTTGCGGACATCCAGAGAAAGCATCATCTTGGCCGATCGGGCGCTGCCAGCCGCTGTTCCCCGGGTATCCGGTTTGGTTGCGGGCTGGGGTTTTTCTGGGGCAGGCGGCTTGTTTCCGGCCTTTTGTCCAGCAGAGGCATCGGTCGGTTCGGTTGTTGACGGTTGAGTGAGAACCTTTTTCTTCGAATCCGGTGTTTGGGGAGTCAACACTTCATGGGAGAGTTCGGACGGCCCACTGTCGGGCTTTTCGACTGAGGAGGCCGGTTTTTCGTCGATGACCGGAGCTGATGAGCCCACGGTTGAGGGACTTGATGCAGGAGTCGGTACGGTCGATGTGGTGGGAGGCGGCGGCGAAGGCTGGGGGGGTGGAATCTTGAACCGCAGCACCGTACCGGAGGTATCGGACGACTGGGCTTCGGCAATGCCGTAGACCAAAATGCAACCAACAAACAGGACCCACACGAATCGACCAGCCAGGCGAAGACCTTTCTTCCATTCTTCCGTAAAAGGGTTTTTCAGCATGTCCGCTCCTTTCACCGAACCGATTGCACCGGCAATCCGCTTTCCGTTCAAACGGCTATCTTGCTTGATCATTCCTATCAGGTCATGATAGAGAAAACAAGGTGCAATCGAACTTCTCTCTTCCAGTTGAATGCATGACCGCTCATGGAGGTATGGCCTTCTCCGGCGATGAAAGCGGCCGGAATCCTTCTGCATACAGTCCACTGTTTCAACGATGACTTCATGATTACTGTTGACAACCTTTCCAAAAGTTACGGCGATCGCATCCTCTTCGATGAAGCCAGCTTCAAGGTCAATCCGAAGGAACGGATCGGTCTTGTCGGTCGAAACGGTCACGGCAAGACGACCCTTTTCCGCATTCTGACGGGAAGGGAACGTTCCGATTCCGGAACGGTGCTGATCCCGAGGCTCTATCGAATCGCGCATGTGGAGCAGGAATTCAATTTCACGGAACCCACGGTTCTTCTGGAGGGAATGAAACATCTCCCCGCCAATCAGCGGGAGCATCACTGGAAGGTCGAACGGATTCTGGCGGGGCTGGGGTTTTCCAACGAAGACATGAAACAGAACCCGCTGGAATTCTCCGGCGGATTTCAAGTTCGGCTCAATCTGGCCAAGATCCTCGTCTCCGATCCGGACATGCTGCTGCTCGATGAGCCCACGAATTATCTCGACATCGCTTCCATCCGCTGGATCCAGCGATTTCTGGCGTCCTGGCCCCGGGAACTCATGCTCATCACCCATGACCGCGGTTTCATGGATGCCGTGATCACCCACACCCTCGGGATCCACCGCCGCAAGATCCGCAAGATCGCCGGAACCACCGAAAAGTACTACACCCAGCTTGCACAGGACGAAGCCGTCTACGAAAAGACCCGTATCAACGACGAAAAGAAACGAAAGGAAATCGAGCTCTTCATTTCCAGGTTCCGGGCCAAGGCGCGGCTGGCGAACATGGTGCAGAGCCGGATCAAGACGTTGTCCCGGATGACTCCGAAGGACAAACTCGAAAAGATCCGGCAGCTTGAATTCGCCTTCAACACCACCCCCTTTCCGGGAAAGCAAATGGTTCGGGTGGAGAATATCTCGTTTTCATACGATCCCACCCAACCCCTGATCCGGGATGTTTCCTGCACCATCGAGTCCGGTCGCAAAATCGGCGTGATCGGGCGAAACGGCAAGGGCAAGACGACCCTGCTGCGATTGCTGGCCGGATCGCTTCAGCCCAGATCGGGAAAGATCACGGTGAATCCGGGTGTTGCGATGGGTGTCTACGAGCAGACGAACGTCCAGTCACTGGTTCCCCAGCGCACCGTGGAGGAGGAAATCTGGTCCGCCAATCCCCGGATCGAACGGCAGGCCGTGCGAAATATCTGTGGGGCCATGCTCTTCGAAGGCGATGATGCCCTGAAAAAGATCGATGTGCTCTCGGGTGGGGAGAAGAGCCGGGTGATGCTCGGAAAGATTCTGCTCGCTCCCTGCAACCTGCTGTTGCTGGATGAGCCGACCAACCATCTCGACATGGACGCCTGCGACGCCTTGTTGGAGGCTCTCGACAGCTTCGATGGAACGCTCGTTATGGTCACCCACAACGAGACCTTCTTGCATGCCCTGGCCGATAGCCTCATCGTGTTTCAGGATGATGCCATCACCTATTTCGACGGAACCTATCAACGCTTTCTCGATACGATCGGATGGACCGAAGAGGTTCGGCAGGCGGGAACATCCGGTGCGAACGGGGATCAGGCCGGCCTAAAACCTTCTCGGAAGGAGCTCCGAAAAATCCGCTCCGAGCTGGTTGCAGCCAAATCCCGGGAGCTCAAGCCGCTCGAGACGGCGATCGCAGAAATCGAAAGCCGGATCATGGCGGATGAACAGACCATGAGTGAGTTGAGCCTGGCCATTCAGTCGGCTGCCGAAAGCGGGGACGGGATCCGTATCGCAACGCTTTCGAGGGAGTTGGCTGTCTGCCAGGAGCGGATGGAAGCCGATTTCGGAAGGCTCGATGTGCTCACTCGTCAATATGACGAAAAGAAAGCCTATTTCGACAACCAGTTGAACGAGGCGGCCTGACGACTGGCCGTTTCCAGAAGCGATTGCATTCAGGGAGGGATCATGGCTGAATCCGAACCAACCTATGGCTGGCGTCCCGACATGGGCATGTCCCTGATCGACAAGCTCAAGGCGGATCTGAAAACGAGCCTTCTTCAGAAGAACGAAACCCTCAAGAATGCCGTCCGCCAGATCATGGCGGAATTTCCGAAGCTGACGGTTCCGCTGACGCTCGAAAGCGGCAAGAAATCCTTCCGTCTGAAGACGGCAGAGGAAATCACGGACGAGGATATCCTCGATATCATCCGGGGCCTTGTCAAATCCGAAAAGATGGTGCTTTCCCTCAAGCCCGATCAAAGCCCCGAATACCTGCGTATTCTGGAATCCTATCTGCCGAAGATGGCATCCGAGGAGGAGATCCGGCGTTGGATTGACGAGAACGTCGATTTTTCGAAGTTCAAATCGCCCATGCAGGCCATGGGAACCGTGATGAAGCATTTCGGCAAGCTGGCCGACGGGAATCTCGTCAAACGGATTCTCGGCGAGCGGATGGGGTAGAGGGAATCGTGGCTGAAGGAGTGGCTTCCGGAAAGTGGAGGATAAGATGCAGGTGGAAATACCGCTCGATATTCGAGACGAGGGCGGAAGCGAAGCCTTTGTAAGTCGACGATGAAAAGAGGAAAAGACGATGAAGAAGTCAGACGTGAAGTGGCTGGTGGATTGCCTGATGTTTGTGGATTTCTGCAGCCTGCTGGCTGTCGGTCTGATTCTGGCCTTCGCGTTTTCAGCGAGCGGTGGGCCGGCTGCGGCTTCGAGCCGCTATTTTTTGTGGCTGCACAAGCACCAATGGGGGCGGATGCATTTCTATCTCGCAATGGGAATGGTGATCTTGCTGCCCATCCACTTGAGTTTCAACTGGGCCTGGATCCAGAACACTTTCAAGGGCTATTTCGGAGAAAGATGGTCGAAGGTCCTTGCCGTTCTATCGGCTGCATGGATCGGGATCCTTCTGGTGGGGTGGCTGCTATCTCTCATACGTTGATACATCCAGTCCGAAGTCCTCGCAAAAAGTCAGACCCTCTCTATTGCCCCCAGGATGGCGGCTGAATTTTACTCAGCAGCGAAAAAACGCAGCAGCCCGAGCCCGTAAGGGCCGGGCGTTAGGTCAGCCATTCGATACAGGCCAGTAAGCTACAACGATTTGATTTGCATACAATGGTTTGTTGTTGAAGGTCACCCGGCCCAACGATCTCCGGCGGCTGAGTTTTTCCGCTGCTGAGCAAAATATACCCGCCTTCCTGCGGGTCAAGCCAGGGGGCCTGACTTTTTGCGGGGCCATCATTGTTGTTTGAAGGAAATTTCCGGCCTTTTTCCACCCTGAATCTGCGCAAAGAAGAACCTCGAATTCCATTCCCGCTTTCTTTTCCTCGTTGGCCTTTTCTCCGAATCGTTAGGAAATTTTAATATTCGCTGAATATTGGGAAAA